>NZ_CANDNU010000044.1 GCF_947387495.1 Limosilactobacillus difficilis | reverse complement strand
TGATGTGGTAATTCAGATTGTAGACTGATGTTCGGCCATATGTAAGTCTATTAATATCTTTCATACCAATTATTATATCATGTTTTGCTTAAACCATGTGTAGCATAGGCATAAAAAGTAGGGGGGCAATTCATCACGTCTTTAAAAGAACGAGTTTCCTTGCCTCCCATTTCAAAAAACAGGTGTTTTCTCAGGTCTCTTTTATTTTACTTTTGTAATTTCACGTGTCTAGCAATCAGCCATTTTAAACGCTACCTTTGCTTTTTAATGGTAGAGATCAAATTGCCCTAATTTCATCATCTTGCCAACCCCGCCAACCTGGTAGAGAGATTTGTCAGCGATCAACTTCTTCATAACCGATGCAGACCGGCCTGTCACATTTACGCCCAGAGCGCGACCAAAAGCGTGAGTATTACCGATGGAAACGACCGTCCCCAGCCAGCAATACTTATAATCAGCCTTCTGAGGTCGACCGTTTAACCGACCAGCCAAGTCACGGGCCGCAAAACTTGCCATTGACAGCGCAATCTGGGCCGATGGGCTGTAGTACTTTTCACCAGCTCGTTCGGGATTGATGACTGAAGCGACGTCACCCAGGCTGTACAACTCATCATGGCCGGGAACCGTCAAATGCTTGGTCACTTTAATCCGGCCATGGTGATTGGCAAAACCAGAATCGTCAATCACCTGGCTGCCACGCACCCCAGTAGTCCACAAGATCGTGTGACCTTTGAGCTGGTGACGCTGACCCGTTTGATCGTTGGTGTGGACGTAATTAACGACCCCAGGGAAAATCTGCTTAATCGTGGCTCCTGGGATAATCTTGATTCCCAAGTGAGTCAAGGTGTGAACTCCATAATGGGCCACTTTGGGATCAAATTGCTGGAGGAGCCGGGTTAAGGAATTGATCAAAGTAATCTTGATATCTTTAGACTCGCAACCCGCCATCTTAGCTAACTGGGGTTTGATATCATTAATTTCACCTGCTAATTCAATTCCCGTGTAGCCCATGCCACAAATCAAAATCTGTAGGTCCTGGGGATCATGGAATTTCCGGTAGTGGTCAGCGACTTTTTGGAAGTGCGCTAAAATGGCCAGTGCATCCTTAACGTTAGTCAATGGCAAAGTATTCTGCTGAGCACCGGGAATTCCGTAAGTTTCACTAGCAAAACCTAAACTAAGGATACAGTAATCGTAGTCGATTGGGGCATGCTTCTGCAGTAAAACACGCTTATTTTCGGGATCGATCTTAAGAACCCGGTCCTGAACAAAGGTTGTCATCTCGCTATTTAGTATATCCCGGATTGGATAGGAAATTTGTTCTGGTTTAGTCTTACCAACTGCTACCTGGTGAATTTCCGTCGTTTGGTAATGGTAATCATTTTGGTCCACCAAAATGATTTGTACCGCAGCAGGGTCCACCCGCTTCTGAAATTTTTCTATGAAGTGAAGGCCAGCGTAACCTGCTCCCAGCACTACAACTTTCTTCATCCTAAGCACCCCTCAGTCAACACTGATTATCACCAGGCATTTTTTGATAACCAATTCTAATTCCGATTATTACGTATTAATAGTACATCATTTATAAGCATAACTTGCCACTAAAAAACTGTCAACATCACATTTAAGGGACCAAAAAAGCAGGTTTTCAGTACTCCACGAAGTACCAAAAACTTGCTCTAATACTAAACTGCTTCAACTAGGCAGCCTCTTTGACGGCAACCCCTTCGTGAATATTCGGAACAACAATGGCACCAATCAGCAAGGAAATTCCGCCAATTAACATCATCATCGTCTGGTTGTGACCAACTGCAGGGAAAATCAAGAAGCTGGCCAGCGAAGCAATGATTTGTGGCACACAAATCCCAACGTTGAAGAGTCCCAGATAAGCACCTTCGTTTTTCCCGTTGAGTGAAGAAGTCAGCAGGGTAAAAGGAATGGTGTTAATACTAAAGTTAGCAATACCAAACATAATCATGGCAACGACGGACAGCGCCTTGGAAGTGATAAAGGCCATGCTGCCCAGACCGATACCACCAAGGACCAAACCGAAGATGTACCATTTTTTCCGTGAATTAGGCTTAGCCTTGGCGTAAATCAGCCCCCAAATAATCCCGGCAATAGAATAAACAGCGGTTAAAACACCGTACCAGTTACCAGCAGCTTGGTAGCCGGCAGAGCTGACATTGGTTGTATGCCAGATGTTCTTAGCGACGGCACCGGTAGTGTATGTCCAAACGTACATGATGGCAAACCAGGAGAATAACTGAACCAGGTTGATTTCCCAGAAAGAACGCGGTGCGGTCTTGACCAGATGCCAAAGACTAACTTTCTTCTTCGCATCATTGACGTCAATGTTGTGGTACTCAGCGTAATGTTCCGGGTCATATTCCTTAACGTTAAAGACTGTCCACAGACCCGTTACCAGCAAAACAATTGCGGCAACCAAGTAGGCCCAGATAACGGTGTGGGGAACAACCCCGCGCTTAGCGGTGTTAGACATCCCAAATGCCGTGAAAATAAACGGTAGCAAAGTAGCGATAATAGCACCGGCATTAGAGAAGACTTGTTGCCACGACCAGGCAGCATTCTTTTGCTTGTTGTTGACCATGTCCCCGACTAACATCCGGAGCGGCTGCATGCAGACGTTAGAAAATAGGTCCATGAAGCAAATGGCCACGGCGGCGTAAATCATAGCAGCTACAGAACCGTAACCAAAGCCAAAGGAGCCGGAAAACGGCAGCATAATCAGAACCAAAGCGGCAATCGGCGTCCCAAACAGTAGGTATGGCAACCGCCGGCCAAAGCGGTTCCAGGTCCGGTCAGATAATTGCCCCAAAATTGGTTGAATAATCATCCCCATCAAAGGTGGGAAAATGAAGAAGAAACCTAAGTTATTCGGATTAGCACCAATCGTTTGGCAAATCCGGCTCATCTGCGAACTTTGCAGGGAAAAGGCCATATTAATCCCGAAAAAGGCAAAGGTAATTGAAAAGATTTCATACTTGGTTAAATTGGGCATCCCGGAGTCGACATCGACCCGGTTGTCCTCATTTGTTTTCTTAGTCATTGCACTGCCTCCAATCACATTTCAATTGAAATTAGTACTGGTAAACCCGGGCTTCATAAGGCCGAATCGTGTCACCGGCATCATCATAGTTGCTGATCAAAACTTTGGCTCCTGCTGGAACATCGAAGTGTCGTTGCAAAGTCTTATTAGTGTAATTGGTGATCACCAGTAAAGTTGTGTCATCATTAGAACGAACGTAGGCGAAGACATCCGGATCGTCCGAATTGCCCTTTGCCAAGCGGTAATCACCGTTGGTAATGACTGGCATCTCATGACGGAGCTTGATCAGCTTTTGGTAGTAGTAGAAAATCGAATTCGGATCCGCCAGTGCCTGCTTGACGTTAATCTGCTTGTAAGCGGGATTCATCTTTTCCCACGGCTGTCCATCAGTAAAGCCGGCGTTCTTGCTGTCATCCCACTGCATTGGTGTTCGCGCATTGTCACGACTACTGTGTGCGAGATACTTCATCATCGTTTGTCCGTCGAGCAAATGTTGATCATCAACCAACTGGTGGTAAGCATTGATCGATTCAAGGTCCACGTAGTCACTGAGCTTCGTAAAGCCAGCGTTGGTCATCCCAATTTCTTCCCCTTCAAAAATGTACGGGGTTCCCTGCTGGAAGTGAAGCATCGTTGCCAACATTTTAGCGGACTTGACCCGATTTTCTTCGGTACTGTCATCACCAAAACGGGAAACTACCCGCGGCTGGTCATGGTTATTCCAATAAAGTGAGTTCCAGGCTTTACCCATCAGTTCTTCTTGCCATTTGGTGAAGTTAGCTCGCAAGTCAGACAACGAAGCCTTTTTGTCATTCCACTTGCCCAGAGCTGGATTATCATTGCCATCAAGACCCATATGTTCAAATTGGAAGACCATGTTGAGTTCCTTGTTATCCAACGAGGCGTACTTTTGGGCGTCTTCTGGGGTTGCCCCTGGCGTTTCGCCAACGGTGATCATCTTGTGCTTGCTCATTACATTCTTGTTCATCTCTTGCAAGAATTCGTGAATTCGGGGACCATTTGCAACGAGCGGTTGAACGTTGGCATATTTTTCATCCGCGCTCTTCTTCCCGTCTGGCAATCCGGCAGGCTTAGAAATCAAGTTAATGACATCCATCCGGAAACCATCAACCCCTTTAGCCGCCCACCAGTTCATCATGTCATAAACGCTGTGACGAACCTTTGGATTTTCCCAGTTCAGATCCACCTGCTGCGGAGCAAAGAGGTGCAGGAAGTATTGGTCAGTCTGTTTATCATATTGCCAAGCCGAACCAGAGAAGTAAGATCCCCAGTTGTTCGGCGCCTGACCATTCTTGCCATCACGCCAAATGTAATAATCGCGATAAGGATTATCCTTGGACTTCTTAGACTCCTGGAACCACTTATGTTGGTCGGAAGTATGGTTGACAACCAGATCCATCACCAGCTTCATACCACGTTCATGGATGCCATCGATTAAGTCTTGAAAGTCAGCCATGTTGCCAAGAGTCGGATTAATTGCCTGGTAATCGCTGATGTCATAACCATTATCCACTTGCGGTGACTTGTAAATTGGGTTGAGCCAAATGATATCAACACCAAGCTTCTTCAGGTAATCGAGGTGTTCAATGATCCCACGGAGGTCACCCACACCATCGCCGTTACTGTCCTGAAAACTCTTCGGATAGATTTGGTAAACGACTGAGTTATTCCACCAATGCTTGTTTTCCATGCAGTTCGCGCTCCTTCATAATAAACCAAAATATCGTGCAAACGTTTGCAAAACTTTCGATTCTTATCTTACCATGATTAGACCAGAAAGCAAGAAATAAAAGTAAGCGTATACATTTTGACAAAAAGAAAAACCCGCGAACTCCTTACGGAACCACGGGTTTGAACGATTCGCAAAAAAATATTTTATTTCAATGAAACGGCAACTTTTTTAATGCAAGCGTCCTTGATCAGCGGCCTTTAGGTCACGGAAATGCTGGTTGGTCGCTTCCAGTTGCGAAGGAGACCCCTGCATCGTCAATTGTCCGTCTTCTAAGAAAATCACTTGGTCCATCATGTCAATCCCTTGGAGATGGTGAGTGATCCAAATGAGGGTTTTCCCCCTTAACTGCTCCTTGATAGTGTCAAGCAGGTCCTGTTCGGTCAATGGGTCCAGTCCAACCGTTGGCTCATCAAACAAGACGATCGGCGTATCCTTGAGTAGGATCCGGGCCAGGGCCAACCGATGGCGTTCACCGCCGGAAAAACGCAATCCAGCTTCGTCAACCATCGTATTGAGTCCCTTTGGAAGACGCTCAACCATCTTTTTCAGCTTCACTCTTTCGAGGACATCCCAAATCTGTTCGTCACTCGCTTCCTCATCCCCCAGGCGAATATTATTGGCCAAGCTGGTGTTGAAGAGGTATGGTGTTTGATTCATTACCCCGAGATACTGCGCCATCTGGTCACCAAACTCGCTAGTTGGCACGCCATTAAGGCTGATCGTCCCAACAGTCGGCGTCCGATCACCGCGGAGTAGCGAGGCTAATGTTGTCTTGCCAGATCCACTCCGACCAAGAATTGCGATCTTTTCCCCCTGTCGAATCGTCAAATTCAGCCCTTTCAAAATCTCATGATCTGTCTGCGGATAAGTATAGTGTAGATTGTTAATTTCAAAATCATAGGGTCCGTGCAGAGATAGTTTCTTGACTGCCGGTTTTTCTGGCTGGTTCAAGCGGTTGAGGCGAACTAAGGAGTCAGTATAAATGTTCGTCTCCTGAGCCGCCGCCGGCAGAGCAGCAAAGGCTTCGTCCAGGGGAAAAATAGCCAATACGAAGGCGGCAATCCAGTTTGCGCTCGGGCCATGTACCCCGCCAAAGTTTTCGGCTCCCCAAATAATTAAGCTGATAGCAATAGCTAGCAAAAGGAGTTGCTGAACGAAATCACGCAGCAATTCAAAACGATGCATTGCCGCCTTGGTTGCCACCAACTGATTTTCGTGTTTTTGGTGAGCAGCAACGTAGGCGTCACCACGACCAGCAAAAGTCCAATCCGTAATCCCCATCACATTATCCGTCAAGTCTGCGTAGAGTTCGTTCTTTTGCTTTTTTTCAGCAACTTGACGGGCCCCATTAACCAAAATTGACCAGAATGGAACCGCAAAGATCATCAGACCGAAGAGGAGCAAAAGCCACAGCGCCATTAAGGGAGAAATAATCCCGATGCCAACAATAATGATTAAGTAAAGTCCCCACGAAACCATCATCGGAAAGATCGTTCGCAGGTAAAGGTTTTGGATATGACTGACATCTTCGGCCAATAAACCCAGAATATCACCCAGTTGGTACTTGCCAGTCAAAAAGACAGCGTCTGGTTCCAAGGAATCATATAACTGCTTGCGAAAATGCGAAGTCATTTTCAGGACCCAGTTGTGCGAGGTCAACCGTTCAGCATACTGGAAAGCCGGACGACCAATTCCGAAAGCCCGAGTCAGGACGATCGGTACATAGACCAGAAGAATGTTGTATGGATGAGTTGCCGATTTAGAAATCAAGTAACCGGCCGTAAACATCAACGCCCCCGCACAGAAAAAGGTGCAGACCCCTAAAAAGATTGCGATCGCCAAGGTCCAACGGTAACGCTTCAAATAAGGACGGACCCAGCGATCATGTTTTAGAGCCCGCAATAACGGAATTTTACTGAACATTTGTTGAGCCTCCCCTCATTTGGTCGACCAGCTGACGATAATAGCCATTATCGGCCATCAAAGCTGCTTCAGTCCCCTGTTCCACCAGGCGGCCATGATTCATCACCAGAATGTAATCCATCTGGTGCATCCAGTGAAGTCGGTGCGTCGCAAAGATTACCAACCGATCTTTCATCAACGGCAGCATCCGTTTTTTCAGTTCTAGCTCGGTTTCAATATCTAGGTGGGCAGTCGGTTCATCAAAGATCAGAATCCGCCGCTTACGATCCAAAAAGGCACGTGCCAGAGCAATCCGTTGGGCCTGACCGCCACTGAGGACGCGCTTACCACTGCCGATCATCGTATTGATACCATCAGGCAGCTCGGCGACTAGGTCATCGAGGCCAACAACATGGATCGCTTCCTTGACCCGTTCATCACTGACCCCAGGCGTGTAAAAAGCCACGTTATCGCGCAAAGAAGCCGTAAAAACGTAAGGTGATTGAGGAATATAAATGATTTGCGACCGCCACTGAGCCAAATTCATTTCAGCAACGGGGTGACCCTGGATAACGAACTGCCCTGCCCGCGGTTTTAGAAAACCGGCAATCATATTGATCAAAGTGGTTTTCCCCGAACCACTCATCCCGACAATTCCAACCTTTGCCAGGCCGTGAATTGTGGTGTTGACTGGGGCAATTTGAGCACCGTGCTCGTAAGCAAAGGAGACGTTTTGCAACTGCAAATCATCGTTGCTACTCCAAGGATGCAGAGCGAGCTTTGGTTCAACCGGATCCGGCTGAGATAAAATCTTGTTAATAGCCGCAAAGGAATTCTTACCGTTCAGAGTCGCATGGAAGTCACTGGCAAAGTTGCGGATTGGCTTGAAGTATTCCGGCGCTAAAATCAGAATTGCTAACGACGGGAACAACGTTAACCGTGCTTGGATTAAACCGTAGCCCAAGTAGACCGCCAGGATGGCAATCGAGAGGGTAGTAAAGAAGTCCAGTGCAAAGGTCGACAACATTGCAATTTTTAAAACATCCATCGTACTGTGCCGGAAGCGTTCGCTCGAATTAAAGATACTCTTGGAATAACGCTTGCTCAGGCCGACGTACTTTAGCACGTCAATCCCGCGCAGAGAATCCAAAAAGTTGTTGGACAACTTCGTAAAGACGCCGAATTGGGTCTTTGCCTTGTCAAGAGCAGCATTACCAAGCAAAATCATAAAAATAATGATTAA
This sequence comes from Limosilactobacillus difficilis, assembly GCF_947387495.1. Lineage (GTDB taxonomy): Bacteria > Bacillota > Bacilli > Lactobacillales > Lactobacillaceae > Limosilactobacillus > Limosilactobacillus difficilis. Next base: position 4,631 of record NZ_CANDNU010000044.1, on the reverse strand, counting down.
AGGATAGACGGCTAACATGATCAGAGCACATACCCAGTTAAGGTAAAAGGACAAGAGCAAAATGACGACGGGGACAATCATCATCACTAATACTTTGCTGAACATCAGTTCAATGTATTGTTCGATGTTGCTAATGCCATCTAAGGTAAGGGTCACGAGGTGCCCCGTCCCCTGGTCCTGAGTCAAATGCGGTCCGAGAGCAAACACTTTTTTCAACAAACGACCACGCAGACTCTGGGCAGCAGAGCGAGCATAGCGACTCAATTTGCTGCCAGCCCACCAATTGACGATTTGCCGCAAGACAAAGCACAAGGCAAAAAGCAGGATTCCCCGTCCTTGCGATTGCCAGGAATGACCATGCCACAAACCAACAAGAACAGCAGTGAGAAACAGCGCCTGGCCGATAATCAAAACGGCTTGCAGAACATAGAGCCCTACAAGCCGCTTGAGTATTGACCGAGCGCCCGGAAGTTTAAAGAGCGCTTTATCAATCATTTAAATGCATCCCCCGTTATTTGCTGGCTGCTGAAACTCGCGGCATCGCAACCCGTTTCCGGAAGATCCAGTATGCCCAGATCGTGTAAGCCAAAATGAATGGCAGCAGGATGCACGTTGCAATCGTCATCACAGTCAAGGTGTATGGCGATGAAGAAGCACCAGTAATCATCAGGTCATACTTTGGCGACAGTGAAGAAATCAGAACCCGTGGGAACAGCCCCGCAAAGATGAGAACTACCAGCGCCACCATCGTCAAACCGCTCATGATGAAGGCAAGCCCCTCTTTGTCTGACCGAACTGACAAATGGGCACAAACGGAGAACCCAACGATCAGCACTAAGCACAAAATCGTGGCCACCGGGTGAACCCGCAAGAAGTCAGTCTGGAACAGGAGCAGAAGTGCAAAAATCACTTCGCCGGCATACAGCACATAGTAGAGTTTGTCGGCATACTGCTGAGCTCGCTTTTGAATCGGGCCAACCGTCTTCAAAGCAATGTAGTTCAAGCCGTGAAGGTAGCACAGCAGCGTCAACGCAATGCCACCAACCAGTGAGAACCAGTTAATGTAGTCAAAGAAGTGGGCGTTCATGTTGGCTTGAGCATCAAACGGCATCCCCTTGATCATTGAGATAAAGACAATCCCGAAGAAGAATGGCACGATGAAGGAGCCGCCAGCCAGGGTATTTTCCCAAATATGCTTCTTTTCCAGCGGACTGTGAGCCCGAAATTCAAAGCAAACTCCCCGGATGATCAACCCGATCAAAATGATAAAGAAGATCAGGTAATAACCCGAAAACAGTGCCGCATACCAGTTCGGATAGGACGCGAACATGGCCCCGCCGGCAGTAATCAGCCAAACTTCATTAGCATCCCAAACGGGCCCGAATGATTCGATCAGTTGCGACCGTTCGGCCTCATTATGGGCCAAGGTTGGCACGGCCATCCCGATCCCGTAGTCAAAGCCATCCAGGAAGAAAAAGCCAGAAAACAGGACGCCTAATAGGATGAACCATAAAATTTGTAGAAATGACATCTAGAAGGCCTCCTTTGCAAACGGATCTACCTTTGCAGAATAGCCATAATCAATGTCATCGGTCGGGTTATTGCGCAGGAAACGCACAATCAAAGCGATCAAAACAATTGCTAGCGTCAGGAATAAGCAGAAGTAGACGATGTTTGAAATCAGCAACGAAGCAACTGAAACATTCGGTGAAACACTTTGGGCAATGGTGTACATTCCATAAACCGTCCATGGTGCCCGGCCGAGTTCCGTAATCAACCAACCACAAGTATTCGCAATAAATGGTGTGAAGGTCATCAGCGCCATCACCCACAACGTCCACTTGTGTTTATACATATACTGCGAGGACTTGCGCGTCATAAAGAGCCCGATTAAAGCTACCAGGAAGATTAACGTCCCGAAGCCAGCCATAAAGCGGAAACTCCAGAATAAGGTGTTAACCGGAACGTAGTAGTCCACCTTGTTGCCATCGATTTTGGCACCATATTTGTGAACCAGCTCCTGGTTGACTTCGTCCATCCCCTTCACGGCTCCCGTCGTCTTGTGGTAAGACAAGATTGAGAGCATGTCTGGGATGTCAATCCGCGCCTTGACTTGGTGATTCTTCGTATCAGCAAAACCAATCACCGTCCACGGCGCCTTATCACCAGTCGTCTTGTAAAGATCTTCGGTTGCCGCAAACTTCATCGGTTGTTCGTTAACCAAGTAAATCATTTGCTTGTCACCGAGATAGATCCCACAAACACTGAAGATCAGCATAACCCACAGACCAATCCGCATCGTCTTTTTGTAGATATTGCGATTTTGGTCACTTAAGGAACGTTTCTTGAGCAGTTGGAAGGCAGAGAGACCAGCAAAAATCACCCCACCCATCAAAAGAGCGTTCAAAACAACGTGGCCGTATTCATAGTGCAATTGCGGATTGCCGAGCAATGCCCAGAAATCAGCCATTTCAGCACGACCATGGCGAATAACATAGCCGGTCGGGTGCTGCATAAAGGAGTTGGCCGTCAAAATCCACAGAGCTGAAGTCATCGAGCCAAACACAACCATCCAGTTGAAGAAGAGGTGGAGCCCCTTTCCAACCTTGGTCCAAGTAAAGTGCCAAAGACCAATAAACGTCGATTCAATGAAGAATGACAGCAGAGCTTCGAACGCTAGTGGGGCGCCGAAGATGTCACCCATGAACCGTGAATAATCAGACCAGTTCATCCCGAATTGGAATTCTTGGATGATCCCGGTCACAACACCAACGGCAAAAGACAGTAAGAAGACATTACCCCAAAACATAGTCATCTTTTTATAGTCTTCGTCTTTGGTGCGAACGTAGATCGACTCCATAATCGCAACAACAAAGGCCGTCCCAATTGAAAACGGGACAAAGAAAAAGTGAAAAACCGTCGTCATCGCAAACTGGAACCGAGCCAATGAAACAATTGACATCATTATCCCTCCAGTTTCACCAAAGCATGTAGCCATTAATCAGATATTTAACAACTACAGTAAGAATTATTGCTTACAGTCACAGTGTACACCTTTCCTAAATCGTTTTCAATATTGGCGGTAGTCATTTTTTCTTGTCATTATGGCAATTAGAGTATTAATTTGTTTGATTGATAAATCAAATACTATTTATCACATGCTACGGGAGCAGATAATTATAATAATTTACATTGTTTTTACAATACAACCAAATAAAAAAGCCCTTAGCACTCGGGGAACGAATACTAAGGGCACGAAAATTATAATGGACGGTACGAGATTCGAACTCGTGACCTCTTGCATGCGAAGCAAGCGCTCTCCCAACTGAGCTAATCGCCCAAAAAAGACTACGCCCTTTATTATAGATTGAATGTCGTTGGGGTCAAGCAATTACTTGGCATTAATTTTGTTTTGCTTTAGCCATTGAGCAATTAACTCTGCCGGATGAAGAGTATTGGCACTCTGAATGGACAATTCATCCTTCACCGTTAGGTTCAAAAAGTCTTTCAAATCTCGTCGGCTATTGTTTTGGGTTGAAAAGTCATAACTATCAAAGATGTAGAGATCTTTACCCATCAAGTCATAATCATTGAGAAAAGAAACGACGGCCATCGGAACGGAAAATTTCCAGATTGGAAAACCGACAAAGATCTGCTGGTAGTCAGCCATGTTTGTAATCGTCTCATTACTTAAATTTGGGAGCAGCTGATTGCTGTATTCAAGATGGGATACCCCAAGTGCCTGGTTGTAGTCTTTCGGGTACGGCTTTTGGGTTTTGATTTCGACTTCGGTTGCCCCATCTAACTGGCGTCCTAATTCATCCGCCATCTTTTTGGTGTGACCACTATAGGAAAAATACAATATTAATTGTTGGTTAGCCATAATAATCATCCACTCTCATTGAAAATTTAAGCATATTCTTACATAACTTTTAGTTTAGACCTTTCAATTATCATCTGCAAGTCTCTAAGTGAAACAAAGTGCCACATATTCAACAGGTATAAAGCGCTTTGCTTCAGGTTCATTGAGAAAGACAGTATTGGCTTTTATTTACTGATTTTGATTTTCGTTATCAGCGAGTAAATTTTTCAGGAAAAGTCTACTATCCTTTAAGAATTAGTAGAATCTTCTTGTTTTCTTTTGGTTAGAAATTTAAAGGATTAACACTTCCTTGGTTATTAACGATCATCATTATCTTCATCGTGATGGAACATACTGTAACCAATAAAGAGGTAACATTTGATGCGTACCCCCAAAGTTGGAAATCGACTTTGGGGGTATTTTTTTATGACTAAAATTAGCATAAACACTAAGCTTAAGGCTGTCGAAGAGTATGCCAATGGTAATGATAGTAAAGAATTTATCAGGAAAAAATACGGGATCGCCGAACCTGATTTTCAAATCTGTGTGGGAATTTATGCAAGATTTGGTAAGAAAACATTACTTAATCCACCGAAGGTGAATGGGGATTTTCGGTTAAATTTGGTAAAGTGGAAACAAGAAAATTTAGGTGGATTATAGAATGAAGTTAGCCACCTAATTGGTGGTAAATGCAAAAACGCCATTCGGCGTGACATCAGGTATCATATTAAGTGAATCAAACCTATATGAAAGGATGTCCGTCAAATGA
>NZ_CANDNU010000043.1 GCF_947387495.1 Limosilactobacillus difficilis | reverse complement strand
ATGATACCTGATGTCACGCCGAATGGCGTTTTTTATTTACCACCAACTGGGTGGCTAACTTCATTCTATAATCCACCGTCTGTTTTTTTATGATGTTGCGATAAATCAGATAGGGGGGTCTGGCCAGTTGAGCAGATGGGTTAAACTTTCCAGAAGTTAAAAATAAAGCTTGGACCTATATCATGTATAATTTGGGGTAGCAGGATAAATTAGGAAGTGTCTTCTTTGGAAAAGGAATTTCAGTGCATCTTTGATCAAATTCAAGCCGATCCAGAAAATCAAGCGTTCACCAAAGCGGGGATTCAGCCCCTTTACTATGCTTCGGCGACGGCCCGAATCAACATTATCGGTCAAGCTCCCGGTCGGATCGCTCAGGAGAAAATGAAGTTCTGGGATGACCCCAGTGGGGACCGGTTACGTGCTTGGCTGGGTGTCAACCGAGATGAATTCTACAATTCCGGTAAGATCGCTATTTTGCCGATGGACTTTTACTACCCGGGCAAGGGCAAGTCGGGTGATCTGCCACCACGCAAGGATTTCGCGCCCAAATGGCATCCGCAATTATTGAAGTTGATGCCCCAAATAAAGCTGACAATCCTGGTCGGCGCTTATGCCACGCGACGGTATCTTCACCTGAAATATAAAGATCGCTTGACCGACACGGTGAAAAATTATCAACGTTATCTGCCAGATTACTTTCCAATCGTTCATCCTTCACCTCGCAACCAAATCTGGGAAGCCAAGAACCCCTGGTTTAATGCACGGGTTATTCCCGATCTGCAGCAGCGGGTGCGGCAGATTATGAATCAAAAGATTTAGCCGCGGCTGCGCAAGTTGAAATGCCAGCAATGAGAATAGCTGATGGGAGCAACTCTAGTGGCAGGCGTCCTTAAACAGACAGTTTGAGGATGCCATTGGTTATTTACTGGGTTGCTCCGTCGTGCTAAAATAACAGCAAGATTATTTGGTATCTGCAGGCGATCGCCAAAAAGAAGTGCCGTTGGAAGATGGGGATAGTGGGCCCATTTTCCGACGGCACTTTTGTTTTAATCTGACTAAAATCTTGCTAAAGAAGGAATTGAAAATGCGAATCAATGTTTTACAACACGCCGTCAACGAAGGCCCGGGGGCAATCAAGACTTGGGCTGATCAGCACCATTACGACTTTTATGTTTATCACCCGAATGAATTCGGCATCCTGCCAACGGCGGCTGAGACTGACCTGCTGGTCCTGTTGGGCGGGCCGATGAGTCCTAATGATGATCTGCCCTGGATTCACCAGGAACGTCAACTGCTGCGGCAATTGCTGAAAGAGCATCAACCAATCCTGGGGGTCTGCTTTGGCGCTCAGCAAATTGCCAAAACACTGGGCTATTCGGTGCACCGGGCGCCACACAAGGAAGTCGGCTGGGCCCCGGTTTATCTGCAAAGCCATGCAATTCCCGGCATTCCCGAACAAGTGGAAGCTCTTCACGTCCATGAAGAGATGTTTGACCTGCCGGCAAAGGCGCAACTGCTGTTCACCAGCGATCTGAATACCAACCAAGGTTTTTTGCTGGGTGACAACGTTCTTGGTTTGCAGTTCCACTTTGAACCGGAAGAAGATGAGCTGCGTGAGATCATGATCAACGATGGCCAATATGCCCTAGACCACAATGATCTCCACCAGACGCCAGCGGAAATTATCAAACATGGAGTACCGCGGGCCAACCAGCAGGTGATGTTCACGTTGCTGGATCACATCACCAAATAACATAGCGATCCGAAGCGCCCCTAAGTTGGATTGCACGTTCAACTTAGAGCTGCTTCAATCGTCAAATAACAGGAGATAGTACTGCTTTGTTATAATTTCGCAAATAAGAAAAAGCGGGGGATTAGCGATGACAGAGCAATTGCGATGGTTTCCGGATGATTACCTGCACCGAAAGTATTATCCGGACAATCAACTGTACAAACACTACCAGGATGACGTGTGGGGAATTCCGCCGCACAATGACTGGAGTATCTTTGAACAATACACGATTGGGATGTTCGCGGCTGGTCTGAGCTGGAACGCATCTTTTCTGAAATATCCCGAGTTGACCAAAGCCTACCATAATTGGGACTTTGCACGAATTGTGAAAATGGGGGGGACGACGAGGTCCAGGCAATGCTGGATAACCCTGGGTTGATCCGCAACGAGCGCAAAATCCGGGCGACCATCAGTAATGCTGCGACGGTCCTCAAGCTCCAAGACCAGTACGGATCGTTGGATAATTATTTTTGGCATCAAATGGACTACTTTCAATGGCGGCTGCGGGTGCCGACGATTAGTTCGCTAGGGACAACGACTCCACTGGGCGATCGGATTGCTGACCGGATGAAAAAGGATGGCTTTAAATATGCTGGCCCCGTCTCAGTCTATTCCTTCAACGTTTCCATCGGGCTGGTAAACGCCCGGCTGGATCGCAAGGGCTTTGAGGATGATCCCAAAGTCTTGATTAAGCCTTATAGCGAGCAAGGACTAAACACATTTAATATCTAAAGGTGGTCGAACGTTGCGCACAGAATCCCGGATGTCTTCAGTAGTTTGCAAAACACCGGTTGAACTCGGCTCCTAATCAGCATATAACTAAAGAAGTTGAATTATATAGTTAGGTTTAGGAGGGCACATTCTTTCCTAGCCACGATTTTGGGGGAGTTTACGAATGAAAAAATTCAGTTTGTTGGTTGCTGTTGTAGCACTGATTAGTGGTTGTTGCCTACTGCTAGGCAATTCGTCGGCCAGTGCGGCGACGCTTTCGTCGCTAAAGCCAAAGCAAGTGGCGGCGACTGTTTTGGTGGCAAGTGCCAAGAAAAACGCCGGCTGGCGAAGTTTTGTGAAGGGTTACCAGGATGATGACATGGACTTGAGCGTTCTGGTTTCTGAAAATAATTCCAGTGTTCAGGATAATTACTCACAACCGGGAACAGGCACGGCCTACGCGTTTGAGCTGGATGATTCAGACCAGGGGATGTTAAACGACTATACGATTAGTTCGGATGGCAAGTATGTGTACTGTTACCAACAACCATTCCATGATTCTGCTGATCGCCAAGTTTCGCCATTTTTAGTTTTGCCGGCATCGAAGATTTTGGCGATGCAGCACTCGGCTAGTGCAAATGAGATTAACGATATTGCCAACAACATTAAGATTGAAGTTGGCGACTAAGATGATCACAACAGATTAAGATGAGTTCAGGATGACAGCAAAGCCGTCCTGAACTTTTTTGTTTAACTTGTTGACAATAAAAAAACAGGCGTTATGATAATAGCTGTGGATCTTAAAACAACAAGGAGGGAAACAGTTCATTATAAAATTTGCAACTACGACTGCAACTGGAAAATAAGGCCGAGCTTTGCGGGAAACAATTGACAAGGAGCTGGCAATTAAGCAACTGTTTGCCGCGGCGGCCCAGACGAAACAACGGCGGCATTTATTAAGGATCTCCCCGATTGCGGAAGATCCCCCAAACATACTAGCACGGATCTCAGTGCCATAGCAGGCAGCACTTGATTTGTAGCTGCGATCAAAGCGATTATAAATCGCTAATCATTGCATTTCTCATCAGCCTTTTCCTATAATTGAAAGGACAAGTTAGTGGAGGAAAACCGATGAAATACTCTCATAAATTTAGTGATGCTATCCATATCATGGCCTATCTGGAATGGCAAAAAGGCGGTGACCTGTCGAGCAAAGCGATCGCTGGCAGTGTTGAGGCTAACCCAAGCGTGGTGCGGAAGCTGATGAGCGACCTGCGCAAGGCCGGTTTGATCCAAAGCCGCCAGGGGGTCAGCGGGGCCTTTTTGACCAGAGAACCCCAGGATATCAGCCTGCTGGACATTTATGAGGCAGTCGATATGGACCATAACTTGCTCCACATCGACACTAAGACCAATCCGAAGTGTGTTGTTGGTGCAAATATCCAAGAAACGCTCAACCAGGCCTATCGGCGCATCCAGAAAAAGGCAACTGATGAAATGGCTCAGATATCATTGCAGGATATTTTGGATGGGATTATAGCTCGCCATAATGCCAAAAAAACAGAAAGAACGAATTAAGACGAGGAGGAATGAAGATGAAAATCACAATTATGGGTCGAGGTAACATGGGGAAAGCCATTGGTCATAACCTGGCAATGGGTAATGAAGTAGCCTATTATGGTTCCCATGATACTGTTCAAGAATTTGGTGACTTGGTTATCTTGGCCGTTCCTTACCCGGCCCTGGCTAGCATCGCTAAGCAGTACCAGCAGGAGTTAAAGGGCAAGGTGGTCGTGGATATCACTAATCCGTTGAATTTTAAAACTTGGGACGAGCTGGTCGTTCCGGCCGATAGCTCGGCGGCCCAACAGCTACAAACGGCCCTACCGGACAGCCAGGTCTTGAAGGCCTTTAATACCAACTTTGCGGCGACTTTGATGAGTGGCAAGGTGGGACAGAATGTCACGACCGTCTTGGTGGCTGGTGACGATGATGATGCTAAGCAAGTGCTCAAGGATGCCCTGGCCCAGAGCCCGTTGCGGGTGATGGATGCTGGTAAATTAAAGCGGGCACGCGAACTTGAAGCAGTTGGCTTTATGCAGATGACCTTAGCAGCCAGCAAGCAGATCGGCTGGGATGGCGGTTTTGGCCTGAATGCCTAGCCACGGATCATAGATAAATGAAATCGAGCAGAATGAAATTCTTAGCTAATACCAGGGAATTTTGTCCTGCTTCTTTTGTAATTAGGTTGGTCATCGTCGAAATGTCGCGGCAACTACCGGATGAAGTCAAAAGAGAGGTCAGATATATGGACCAGTTCAAGAACCCAAAACTAATAATAAGGCCAGTGACTCAGCTAACTGCTCAGCATTGGCAGCTGCTTTTGTTGGCCGACCCGAGTCGCAAGCTGGTACAAGACTACCTGCAAAAAGGGACCGTTTGGGAAGCCCGAAAAGATGGCCAATCGGTTGGTATTATGGTCCTTGACGAGATTGCACCATCACGGTTAGAGATCAAAAATATTGCGGTCGATCCCAAATTTGAAAATCAGGGCATTGCGACCGCCTTACTGCACTATGCCTTGCACTTTGCCAAGCAGCGGCGCTATCATCGCTTGCAAATCGGAACGGGTAGTACGAGCTTTAAACAGCTATACCTCTACCAAAAGGTAGGTTTTCGGATCACTGGAATTCGGCGCGGCTTTTTCGTGAAAAATTACGAGCGGCCCATCTATGAAAACGGGCTGTGGCTGCAGGACATGTTGGTTTTGGAGATAGACCTTGCGAAGTGAATCTGGCGGGTTAGTAGGACCTAATCTAAAGATCTTGCCAACTTTAGATATGCAAAATAAAAAAATTATTGAATTGATCACAATAATAACTAATTTAGTAAAAGCGCTGACAAAGGCTGTGAATAATAGCTTTTAGGTGATGGCCCTTTGTGAATAACAGAAAATAATGGTTTCTTTCTCATTAATTTCATCGTATTATAATTATGATAGTTGCATGGAACACATCGGGGGAGAATAACCATGAAACAAAATAAGGAACTCAATCAATATAATCGCATTCCACGCTATGGTTTACGGAAGCTAAGCATTGGCCTAGCATCAGCTCTTTTGGGAACTGTCATCACGGCAGGCATCACTACGACCGCCCACGCGGCCGAAACTGACACCCCAACGGTGGAAACTCACCAGTCAGATGCGGGATCAATAGTGTCACAAAAGTCCGTCACCTTGACATCGCCAGTCAAGGACAAGATGGCACCCCAAACTGCGAATACCGCTACAGACAGTGATTCGCCGGTTTCAGTTGAAACTCCCGCTGACCAGGTGACGACTCCAACTGAGTCTGAGTATCAGGCCCCTAAGCAGGAAAAGCAAATTGATGTCGTCCCGATCCAAACGACGGTGGGCCAGGTCCCTGATCCAAAGGCCGCTTTTGCCAACTGGAATCACAGTGCTCAGAGTATCAGTGCTGATGATCCGGATATGTTTGCTGTCAGCTGGGATCAGCAACCAGATGTCGCCAAGGTCGGCCAAGTCACCGCTAAGCTGAAGGTCAGCTATGGCGAGTACAACGAACAAACCGATCAACCAGTGCAGACATCTGAGATTGTCGATGTACCAGTCATTGTGACATTCAAGGAGCAAACAGTCGACAACACTCAGACTAATGCTGGCGATGAGCGAGTCACGAATACGGTCCAATTTATCAATGCCAAGACCGGGAAAATCATCCGGGTGGACAAGTATATTGGGGATAAAGACAGCAGTGCGGAGAGTTGGGACAATGCCATCGATAGTGGGACCCTTAAGGCTGCCATAAATTATGCGGGTTACCAGTTATCGCCGAATAATAATATTAGCCTCAGTGATGTCCTGCAACTGGGCGAAACGGACCAGTTCTTCAGCATTTACCTCGATCCGGTTGATGATAACCAAGGGGAAGAACCGGCCGATCATGCCAAAGTTAAGCCAGTTCTGCGGGATTCTCTTGCTGATTTCTATGTCGACTTTACGAAGGGATTGCCGGACCCCGCGATTTTCATTGCCAACTATGATCAATTGCCAGCAGGAACGACGGTCAGCTGGAAAGTCAAGCCAACTTACGTCAAACAAGATGATGACACTTATGACACCATGCCGACCAATTATCCGGTGATCGAAGTTAATGATGGGCAGCACGTGACTGACTTTGGTGGGACGGCGGACAGTCCCCTCAATATTTTGACGATACTGCCGATGAGTGATGAACACCCGGCGGCCAAGGGAACAGTCAAAGTCCTTGTTAACGGGACCCTGCCATCCTTCAAGGACATTGTCATTCCAGCGGCAAGCGTGGCGACGAACTTCCCGTATGATTCCTACTACTGGGTTGTAAAGCCTGACTTGAGTCACGCCGGGGTGACCTATGGGGCATACACGAGTACCGAATATCCGACCACATCGTACCTGATGGTTCGGGTCGTTGCACCAGTTAACCAGAACGAGACCAGGACGGTAAAACGGACAATTCATTATGACGTTACGGGGACCGGGCACGCCATTATTGCGGATCAAGTTCAAAATATCGGTTATACTCGGACGAAGACAGTCAATCCGATCGACAATTCAGTAATTAGCACCGGCAAGTGGACGACTGCCAGTTCCCAATTCCCTTGTCAGGAAGTAGAACAAATTCCGGGCTTTGACTCCTATATCGATGGGGTCAAGGGGACGGCAGTGGCACCAGCAACCGTTAAAACGGCGACGAATGGTGAACCACAAGACGGTGCAACGATCACCATTACTTATAAGAAGACTCCTAAACCAGTTACTCCCGTCCAGGACACGACGGTGACCTATGTCTTCTATGATGATACTGCTAACCAGTCGATAGCGGGCGGAACAAGTGTCACGGGCCGGCCGGGAATGGTCCGCACTGTCAGCTTGGCGGTCCCAGCAGGCTATCAGCTGGCGGCTGGTCAGACCTTGCCGACTAGTGTTACGATGCCGCGTATGGACCAAACGATTACCATTCATTTGGTGCATGCTACTCAGCCGATTACCCCAGGTGATCCGGACGATCGTCGTTCATAATCCAGTAACAGGCCAGCAAACGACGACGGCTCAGACGGTTGTCTTTGGCCGGGTTGGGATTTACGATCAAGTGGCCAAAGGTTTCACCAGTTTTGGCCAGTGGCAGCTTTACGAGAATGGGGCGCTGACTGATGCGGTGACGGGAACCTGGGCTGAATTTACTGCACCAACGTTTGCCGGCTACACGCCAAGTCTAGCGAAAGTGGCGGCAGCCATGGTGACTGCCGAGACGACTGACCAGACCGTCGAAATCACCTACGCGAACAACGGTCAGCATGATCAACAGCAGCCAAGTGATCACAACGACAGCGGCCGACAAGCGGGCGATAAAAGCGATCAAGAAATCAACCAGCCAGGCGACCAGAATGTTGTTGGTAATCAGAATGGTCGTGCTAACCAGCCGAACGGTGATGACCAGAGGGGGGATGGCCAAGACGAAGGCTGGTGATGCGACTATCGTCAACGGCCCGGCCACAGCCAAAACCCACACCCTGCCGCAAACGGGAAATGCGGAGAAGGAACGTTCCCTGGTTGCAGTCGGCTTGGTTGGTCTCACGGGATTGCTGGTCATGTTGGGTCTGGGCAAAAAAACTAAGCGAGATTAGGTCATCAATTTGCGGGGACACGCAAATTGCTAGGCGGATGCCCTTGGAAATCAACAGAAGAAGCCTTCAAGATTCATTTGCCGAATCTTGAAGGCTTTTGGTTTTGACGAGAAAATTAGTATTTTTGTCCTAAATCTCTTTTCATCAAGGTTATTTGCGGTTAAAATACTAACGCCAACTGATTGTTGATTTTAATAGTTCGCAAATAGCGAACAATAATGAGGAGAAAAATCATGAATAATGATATTGAAAAGGTGTTGTTCACTGAGGATCAAATTAACCAGCGACTAGACGAACTGGCGGCGACCCTGACCGAGAAATATCAGGACAAGTGTCCGGTCTTGGTGACGGTGATGACCGGGGCCATGGTTTTCAGCAGTGATCTGATGCGGCGGCTGAATTTCAAATTAAACGTCGATTACGTCGATGTGTCTAGCTATGGCACGGAAGCGGCGTCCGGCGGCGAAGTCCGCTTGATTCAGGACCTGTCTGCCGGAATTAAGGGGCGCGACGTTTTAATTGTCGAGGACATCATTGACTCGGGACACACCCTGAAATATTTGAACAAGCTGTTCGCTCAACGGGGTGCCAACAGCATTAAGATCTGTGCTTTCTTGGACAAGCCGGACCGGCGGGAGGTCGACGTCAAGGCTGACTACGTGGGTTATGAAGTGCCCAATGAATTTATCGTTGGTTACGGGCTTGATTACAATAATCTTTATCGGAACCTGCCTTACCTGGGAATTTTGAAACGGTCAGTGTACGCAAATTAGGCTGTGCAATTTGCGGCAGTTAGGATGGTCCATGTTAAGGTGGGCGGTCTCAGATTAATCGAGAGCAATCGGTGGAAACTGATTGCTCTTTTTATTTATGGGACAAATCGAACATAATGTTTCCATGGTGGATTATAGAATGAAGTTAGCCACCTTTTTTTGTATATTCTCCCTTTTATTAAACGAAATTTACACGATAAAACTGTGATTTTTTGCTTAAAAGATAAATATAAAAAGACACTAGTATCTTGATAACAGTCAAGTCACCTAAATTGTTTTTTACCTATAATATGTAGTGTCAAGAAAGGAAGTGGTGAAAAATGATTAAGTTACAACAATTTTTTATGAGGTACAAAAAGCAGCTTTTGCCTGTTAATACTATTCTGCTGTTGCTTGCTGAAGGATCTAAATGGCTATTGCACATGAATTTACCATACCAGACTTTAATGTTTATCGTGGGGATTGTCGGAGTGCTTCCAATTGTTTTGACGGCTATTTCATCTTTAAGGGTTAAATTAATTTCTATTGATGTTTTAGTATCGCTGGCGGTAATCGGTGCCTTCATTATTGGTGAATTTAATGAAGCAGCCATTGTTACTTGGCTATTCATATTAGGAGATGTACTGGAAGAATTAACCCTAAAGAAAACGCGGTCAGCCGTCGCTGATTTAACCAAAATGGCACCACAGACTGCGTTAGTTGTTCAAGATGATGGCTCAACTGAGAAAAAAGACGTCGATTTCATTGATCCTGGTGAGAAGATTTTAGTTAAAACTGGTGATCAGGTTCCAGTCGATGGCAAGGTTGTTTCAGGTTCTGGTTATCTTAATGAAGCCAGTGTTAACGGTGAATCTAAATTAGTTAATAAAAAAGCCGGTAATGAAGTATATGCAGGAACTATCCTTGAAAACGGTACATTGACTGTCGAAACTACCGCAGTCGGTGAAGATACGACTTTCGGTAAAATTATCGAAATAGTTGAAGAAGCACAAGACACAAAGTCACATACAGAAAAGTTAATTAACCGGTTTTCCAAATATTACACTCCCGCCGTACTTATAATTGCAATCGTTGTAGGTTTAATTACTAAAGATCTTAGGCTGGCTGTTACAGTTATGGTGCTGGGTTGCCCAGGTGCTTTAGTTATTGGTGTGCCAGTATCTACAGTTGCTGGTATCGGTAATGGTGCTAAAAATGGCATTATGTTTAAAGGGTCGCAAGTGATGGACCAAACTCATCGGATTGATGAAATTGCTTTTGATAAAACCGGCACTTTGACTATCGGACATCCAGAGGTTAGTGCAATTGAGGTATTAAATGGGCCCAAAGATGAAATTATTAAATTAGCTGCTCAAATTGAGCGTCAAAGTAACCACCCCTTAGCTCAGGCAATTGCTAAATTAAATAAACAAAAGCCAGCTTCAATTAAAGTGGAAACTGTTAAGGGTAAGGGAATCATCGCCACTTTAAATAATCAAAAATATTATTTAGGTAACCAAAAATTAATTGTTGAAAATACTCGTGCCAATGCAAAATTGGGTGAAACAATTGATCATTTGAGTCAATTAGGTAATTCAATTGTCATTTTTGCCAATGAGGACCAAAGTCAATTAGCTGTTTTTGGCATTAAAGACCAATTGCGCCCAGAAACTAATGATGCTTTAACCCACTTAAAAGAATTAGAGGTTAAGAAGCTAGTGATGCTTTCTGGAGACAATCAAGAAACTGCTGAACGAATTGCGGAGAAGTTGCCAATCGATGAAGTTCATGGTCAAATGCTGCCACAAGACAAGGCTGCTTTTGTTAAAAAAGAAAGAGCTAAGGGACACCATATTGCTTTTATTGGTGATGGGATCAATGATAGTCCGGCCTTAGCTAATGCTAATGTTGCAATTGCCGTTGGTAGTGGAGCGGATGTTGCCATTGAAGTTTCAGATATAGTTTTAGTTAAAAATGACTTGCGAAAGATCTCTTATGCCCTTGGATTATCCAAGAAGACAATTTTGAACATGAATGAAAATATCGTGATGGCTTTACTGACAGTCTTATTGTTGTTCATCGGTTTGTTTGCGGGTTATGTTGAAATGGCAAGTGGGATGTTTATTCATGAATTTAGTATCTTAATTGTCATCTTGAACGGGATGAGATTAATCAAATTTCAACAAAAAAATTGACGATCATCAAGTCTATAATCAACAAAACAAAGTATCATTAGATATGTAAATTAATAAGGAAGGGGAATTTAATCATGGAAAAAGTAATGATGAAATTATCTGGTATGACCTGTCCTTCATGCTTAAGCAAAATTGAAAGGGCGGTTGGTAGTTTGGATGGAACCGACCAAATCAAAGTTTTATTCAATGCAGGAAAGCTAAAATTTACGTTGGATCCTGATAAGACTACAACTGTTGACGTCAAGACAGCTATTGAAAAAATGGGTTATGAAGTACAAGGAATTAAGGAAAAGGAGCTTAACTGATGAATGCAGAAGAAAAATACCAGGCGGAATTGAAGCAAAGCGACCTTGATCATCATCAGCCAACTGCAGCTGCCATGACTGGTCACATTATTTCTAACTTGTTAATCCATTCTTTAAAGATTAACCAAGCTAACTTATTTGCTAAAGGATCTGCTAGTCTTTTTTTAGCCGAAAAAGCTGCTGGTTGGATTGCTTATGAACTTCAGGAACTTGACCAATTGAATCACTTATTGGTTAATAATGGTGAAAGTATTCCAACAATTACAGCTCAATTTAAGGAATATACTATGCTAGAAGAAGATGGCAGCAGTAAATATTTAGCGTGTGATAAGCAACTGTTTGCCTTGGTAAAAGATTTTGATACGCAAACGCTCTTCATTACTAAGGCAATTGCTTTAGCTAACAATGAAAGTTGGCCAGAATTATCTGCTAATTTAACTAATTTAATGGCTTGGATTAAGGAGCAAATTCGGGTAACTCAAGACTTCTTAGGTCATGAATTAAAAGAAGGATTGTATGTCGAAGATGACGATGATGACTTTTAATTAAAGGACGATGAATTTAATGGCCGATTTATGTGTTAACTTAGTACCACTATTTAATGCTTTACCTCAGGATGAGAAGATGCAAATCGAAAAATTAGTTCAGCATAAAAACTATCAAAAGGGTGAAGTGATAATTGATCCAACGATAAATGATAATTTAGTAATTGTCGCTGATGGTAACGCTAAGCAGTACATCTTAGATGAAGACGGCTATGAGAATGTTTTGCAAATCTTGCATACTGGTGATTATATTGGTGAGGATTGGCTTTTTGGTCAAAAGAATATCAATAATTACGTCGAGGCTACGGAACACAGTGAAATTTGTTTATTAAAACGGCAGGATTTATTGAAGTTGATGCATAAACAGCCAGAATTAAGTATTCGATTATTGGAACTAAATATTGTTAAAGTTTCGGAAATACAAAAACAAGTTCACTTGTTGGCTTTGCCGAATGTTGAAGACCGGTTATTAAAGTATTTACAAACATATGCAGATGAAATTGGTAAAAATAATTTTACCTTACCCTTAAAAATGAAGGACTTAGCCTTATACCTTGGAACAACACCTGAGACCCTATCTCGTAAATTTGCTTTATTAGAAAAGCAAGGTCAACTGAAACGTCAATTACGTCGAATTGAATTATTCGAAAATTAGTTTAATTAGGCAATTATTGCTTAGTTGATAATATACACGTTATATCAGTTTAGAAAATAAGAGAAAGGCGGGTCATATTATATGCAAAGTGAATCTCAAAAAATTTTTCAAGAAATTCAAGCAGATCCTGATAATGAATCTTTTACAAAGCAAGGGATCAAGCCACTTTACTATGCTTCTTCATCTGCCAGAATAAATATCATTCCTAAATTTCAAGAATAAGTTAACCACTGGACTCAAATAAATAATACTGACCAATTGATTATTGGTTGATGGAGCTGTGATATCTCTTGGTAGAAGGCCT
>NZ_CANDNU010000042.1 GCF_947387495.1 Limosilactobacillus difficilis | reverse complement strand
CAATTGAAGAATGGCTACATTTCTATAATGAACGGCGCATTCAAACAAAACTAGGCAACCAAACACCGTATCAATATAAACAGTGTCTAGTTGCCTAGAAAAAATATTTATTCAATTATCAAGCCAGAATATTTAACTTCCAACTTTTTGGGTACACGTCACTAGTGTTTATTTTGTTTTCTTGGATCTTTTACCCCGGTAATAGCTTCCATACCTGCGGTAGTAATAATCCACTGCTTACCGAACTTTCTTATTGATCCTTTAGGAAATTTATTAGGATTTTGTTGGTACGCCCTTCGTACATAATTCTCGGCATGTCCCCAAATTATAGATGCTTCTTTAGCGTCCATAATATCAGGGCTTGTTAAATCAATTGAACTCATAAGAACTTGGTAATGAACCGCACAACGATATCCAATGCAACCAGAACGCCAACCAACGCAATTAGTTTACTTCTTTTACTTTCTAGTTTTTTCATGGTAAATTTGAGTTGCACAAATAGGCAGGACCTTAGCCCTGTCGTTTGTAAGCCTAGCGTTTGTTAAGCAACTTGCTAATCATTTTTATAAAGTCATCAGTCAATTGAAGTCCTGATCCAATTGCTGTCCACTTTAAGATTCCAAGTTCCAACTTTTCAAGCTGGGCTTTTTTCTTTTTGTGCTTACTCATTATCTTCCCTCCCTTCACTTATTATGGTAGTACTATATCGTACCAAAGCCAAGCTATCAGGAAGGTTTTTATTAACAAAAACACTAAACGCCAAATGAGTCAAATGCTCTCCCAGCTTTTTTCAATGAGGCCTAAAAATTCCCCCTTAAACGTTGTTATTTCAACGTCGAAGGGGGAATATTTTTGCTCAAAAGCAGGCCACACAGACTCAACTCGATATCAAACTATTTGGTCGATCCGTTACTGCCCATTACCACGAGCAAAATTATGACTCTAATTGTGTGAGAATAACACTGAGGCCAACAATCCATGACACTCTCAAACAGATTAATGACTCGCGTATATAATTACATTTTCTTTTGTAAATAAGCTTCCAAAAGGTCGAGTACTCCATCATGATTGTTATCCTTCGGAGCCACCTGTCCGGCAGCTTGCTTAGCCGGTTGGCCGCCATTAGGCATTGCCCAACTGGTTCCTGCTAGCTTGAGCATTGTGACATCATTGCCACCATCCCCAAAAGCCAACAATTTGGCAGCACTCATCTTCCACTTCTTCAACAAGAAACGGAGGGCAAAAGCCTTGTCGACCCCCGGCACTGTCAAATCAACAGAACCGTTCCCGCTAGGCGTTGCCGCCAGGCGGTTACCAAAGCGGTTCTGGATAGCAGCTAATAACCTTCTAGTCTCCGCTTCATCGTTAACTGTAAAAGAGATTTGGAAAAAACGATCATCAGGCAGGACGTCAAAATTGTCAACCAGCGAATGTTTTGGAAAGTAAAATTTCATCACTTTCATCATTTCAGGTGACATTTGCCGGGAAAGATAACCTGCCTTTGTCCCAACCATTAGGGGAATTAAGTGAAGCTCATCAACCATGAAGGGGATCAGGGAGCGGACAACCGATGGCTCAATCGTCTTAGTCATCAGCGCTTGATCATCTTCGACGACGTAGGCACCATTTTCAGTAACAAAAGTTAAATGTCTAAAAGTTTCCGGGAAATACTGACGCAAGTTTTCATATTGGTCGCCACTTGCAACAATCACGTGAACATTACGATCTCGCAGTTGATATAAAATCCGCTCAAAACGCGCCTTATCATAGCTTTTATCGTCATGGGCAAAAGTGCCGTCCATGTCGAAAGCAATGGCTTGAAATGGTAAAGTCATAGATGTATTTCCTCCATTAATTGTCAAATCTATTCCCATCCTAGCACAGATCACGTCATTTCTTCACTTAGTGGCGAAACAGGACCTGTCGCAGATTATGCCACCAACTGCCCCGTTCCTGATGTCCAGAAACATCTTGCGTTACTTCGACACAGCCGAGATAGTTTCCGTTCTCATCGTGCAAAGCGTAAAAGGCGATATTGATCGGCCGATCATGATAATGGATGATCAGCGACAATTCACCGCGTTTCCCACCATGCATTTGATCTAGAACTTGCTGAACTCGCTTTTGGCTATGACCCGGATGAACCTCCAGGACATTCTTCCCCAGATCATCATCGGTCCGCTTAAATAGACGGTGCTTGTTAGCAGAAGACCAACGAACAATATCATGATCATCAATAAAATCAAATTCTTCGGGAATGGTTCTAAAAATGGCATTCAGTTCAGCCAGACTTAAACTGCCACCCGCTAAGTTAATCCTCTCTGCCATCGGCTCTTTAGTTCTTTCCCTGCGCTGCTTTTTCTTTAATCGTTTGTGCCGATTGATCCAGCTTGCTCTGTTCATCCGCCGTTAACTCTACTGGCTGAATTCGTTCAACACCATCTTTGCCGATAACAGCCGGGTAACCAATGTAGCAATCATATTGCTCCAGGAAGACAGAGGCAGGCATAAATTGATGCAAATCAGCGAAGACTGCCTGCACCATCTCTACCGCACAAGCTGCAATTGCAAAGCAAGTGTAACCCTTGCCTTCAATCACAACAAAGGCTCCGTCCCGCGCTGTTTTATCTAATTCATCCAAATTAGCCTTGCCATCGTCTGCCAACTTAGTCAAAGGCTGACCGTCAATTTTGACCGTCGACCAAGCCGTAAATTGAGAATTACCGTGTTCACCGAGAACAAAACCACTCACGTTTTGTGGTGCTTCACCGAAAACATGCCCTACTGCGCGTTGCATTCGCGCGGTGTCGAGGAAGGTTCCCGTGCCGAAAATACGATTGTGTGGCAATCCCGTTACTCCCTGGAGACGGTTGACAATCGCATCACACGGGTTGGAAATATTGATTAAAATGCCGTCAAAGCCAGATGCTTTAATCTTTTGACCAACCGTTTCGGCATTTTTCAAATTGATCGGCAATTCAGCAAAGCGATCGCCCGTTTTAGCAGTTGCCGCAACATCCCCAAAGCTTGTAATGACGATGTCGGCATCCTTCAGTTCTCCGTAATCATTCAGTTTGATTACAGCATTATTAGGAATGCGCGCAAAGGAGTCACTAAAGTCAAAGTACTCGGCCTGGGCCTTTTTCTCGTTGCTATCGATGAGGACCAATTCATCCACGAGCCCTCTCAGCAACAAATCGTGAGCCACCGTCGTCCCAACATTTCCTAAACCAATCACAGCAATTTTCCGCATCGTAAGTCCTCCTTAAAGCAATTATTATCTTCAACTTACTCCTTTATTATCAAGGGTTTTCATGACACTCGCAAGGCTTGACATGAAAAAACTCCTAAGTTGGTAGCTTAGGAGTTCATCGCTTATCGAAATAATTAGTTGGCATAATGCATTACAATACGACTGGTCGTCTGCGGACTGTGCGTTCCGGCAGGCAAGTGGTAATACTGCAAGCGATCATCGCTAAATGCTGGCAACCGATGCATAACACGAATTTGCGGCGTCATCGAAGCACTAGTACCATCATTGCGACCAACCCCGGCAAAAATATGAAAATCTAATTGCGGGTGCTCATGCGCAGTTTGGGCTAAGCGTTGCGCCGTTTGTTGCGGTGCACGGGCTCCCCCATCATTTTTAACGGTCCAGCTGTCACCCGCGATCGGCAAGTAGTCCGCAAAGTAAGGAAGCTGTGACTGGAAAACATACCAGGTCGTGATTGCTCCCATCGAAAAACCGCCAAATGCCCGGTGTTGGCGGGAAGCCTGCAATGCTTGGGCTGAAGTTCCCTTGGCAAAAGTGCGGTAATGACCTTCAACGGCGGGAACAAGATCTTGAATCAGTTCGTGCTGGGCAAAAGCCCGGTTTAAACTTTTATCTCGATAGTAGTTACTGCCAACAAAGTTACGGCTCGGGTAATAAGTCGGGAAAACGACAATCGACGGTTGGAGCTGCCCAGCAGCTATCTGCTTATCAAGCCGTTGTTGAAAGTGGCCGTCATTAAAGAACTCCCGGGGAGTTTCAGTTGAACCGTGCATCATATAAAGAACGTTGTAACGACGACTGCGTTCATAACCAGCCGGCAGGTAAACCAGCGCTGATTTCCGGTATTCCCGGTCCCGGTACTTCAGCCGGTAGTTAATGGTTTCAACTCGGGAACTATTCGCCTTGGCATTCTGTGAAAAAAACAAGATCACCACCATACTTCCAACGATAATTGAGATCAATTGAAGAATTCGTCTTGTCATCAGCATCCCCTCTTTCAAGATCAATACCAGTCAAGTGCGACCAGCAGCCTAACGATTGTTAACGAGACCATTAGTCTTGAGAAAGCGCCGCAGAGCCGCTTTATTATTGTCATATCTAAAGCCATTACGGATACTTGCTCCATCATCCCGAGCCAATTGCCGCATTGTCGGCATGGAGTCCCGCATCGGTGTACTCATACTAGTTGTAAAAGGAATAATCGTTTTGCCACTAAAATTATAGTCATCAAAGAGGGTGTGGATAACCATTGGTGGCTGAGCCCACCATGTCGGATAACCGATCAGCACCGTTTTGTACCGACTGAGATCGGGAATGTTACGCTGAATTGCTGGGTGAATGTTTTGCTTCCGTTCCCGGTTGGCAACCCGCGCCATTCGATCATAACCTGACGGGTATGGTTGGGCCCGACGCAGACGGACAATATCGGCTCCTGTATCTCGTTGGATTTGTTGGGCTGCCTGCTTGGTGGTTCCGGTCATTGAGAAGTAAATAATCAGGGTTCTACCAGCATTGTTGCTAGCGGCATGTGCTCTTTGCAAACCGTCTCCTCCTAAAACGACAAACAGGGCCGTTGCAAGTGATAAAAATAACTTTGTTAACCATGTTCTATTACCCATGTCAATCGCATCCCCATTTAATCTTTACTCGTCTACTTAATTAATTTTGGTCAACTAGCGATCCACGTTCCTGACAGATTCATCAACCCAATTTCCATCGACAACCAGAGGCTGCTGAATCTGAGCTGCGCCCGTGTACTCACGAAGCCAATCGACACTATCTCCTGCGCCGTAATCGCCTTCGGTCAAGAACGGGGCGATCACTTTATTTCGCAACTGTTGACCGTACGCCAACAAGAAGGCTTTCATCGGCTGACTCAGCGTCATTGCCAAAGTTTGATAACCGAGATAAACGGTCTCGTATTGGCTGAGATCTGGTAACGACATTTTCAGGCGCGGCGGTTGATTCGTACGGCGCTCCCGGTTTGCCCGATGCAAAGTTTGCTGGTAATTAGCCGGGTAAGGATGATCCAGGACAATCTCTAAAATGTCTGAACCCGTCCGCTTGGCAATTTGACTCGCCAGCAACTTAGTTGAACCGGAACGTGACCAGAAAATGACGATGCTCTTCGCATCCTTGGTCAACTTGCGAACCGGCTGTTGACCGGCATTAGTATCAGCACCGTCAGACGGAGTATTATAGCCATTTCCCCAGCTCCAGCCCTTCCGTTGCAGTTGATTAGCCTGGATATCATGACCATCAATGCTACCGACAACCGGTCCCAAATTATTTTTGTCTTTCATCACCTTTTTAACCTCCTTGTCGATTTCAATGGCCTCATTATATAAAGGTATGCTTTTCTTTAGAACAGTCATTTCCTTATAGTAGGATACACAATATGTATAGTGCCTGTAAAAAAGAACCTCCTGGACTAAGCAGGAGGTTCCACTTTATTCAATTGCCCTAATCAATGCGGTTATAGTAAGCCTGGACTAGCTGAATGAAATCATTCAGGTCGTAAGTCGTGGCGAATAGTTGATCCGCCGAAGTTTGCCAGTAGGCGTTCGGATCGCGATGATCCGTCCCGCCTAGGTAGGTTGATACCAGAGCGTGTGTCCAAACGGTTCCTGAACGATTAGCCCCGCCTGGAGTCAGAGCTAAACCATTATCCCGCAGGATACGGGCTGTGTAGTAAGCGGCGTTGGCCAGCTGCATAGCAAAAGAATGAGCGGTGTACTGGTGCGGCATCTCAAATTGCACATAGTAGGGATTGGCTGCTGGTCCTGCCCCCTGAGCCATGTCGTGCACATTGGCAATGTTCAAAATCTGTCTGGCGCCGATAAAAGTATGGACGAAAACCCCGCTGTTAGCATAATTTCGCTTCATATAATTATACTCACTGGCAACAGTTGTATTCTCCGTCCCCGTATCATGGACGATCACACCCCGGGGGTGATGCCATAAAGTCTGATAATGCTGCCGCGAAAACTGCGGGTCAATATCTTTTGTAATCGCTTGGTGGGGGTAGCCTTGTCGAGCGATGTAAGCATTAATCCGGTTAGCTTGCCCAAGTTGAAGCGTTTTTGCTAAGACGTAGTAATGGCCACCGCGAAGCTCGACCTGCGCGACGACCCGCTGTTTTCCAAAGCGCCCCATTAAATAATAGCGCTTGATGCGGATCGTCTGACCGGCCTTCGCCTGTCGCTGGCCCAGCATGAAATGGTTAGCTGAAACCCGCGTTTGCCGAGTCGTCATCGCCGTTTGCTTGACCGGGTAAGTCGCTACAATGTTCAACCGCCATCCGCCATAAATAAGGGCAGCACCGAAAACAATGATGAGGATAAAAACAAAACCTGGACGGAAGCGGCGCTGTTTTATTTTTTCCAAGTTGACGCCCCTTTCTAAATCGAGACAACAAGCCAGAGAATAATTGAGTTAGCCCCAGCTTCACTATTTTGAGCATTATACTATATAGGCAAAGGACGTGATAATGATGAATCAAAAAACAATGGCAAAATACCAGCAACTCCGTCAGACATGGAAAGCTAACGACGACAAGCGTGACGCGGGTCTAAATCCCCATCCGGCCGATGTACAACGGTTAGATAACATCAGCTATGGCAATCACGGTAAAGCCAACTTGCTCGACATCTATCGCCCCAGCGAATATTCAGGAAGATTACCGGTCATCATCAATGTGCACGGGGGTGGCTATTTCTATGGGAGCAAGGAAACCTACCAATTTTACGGTTTAATGATGGCCCAGGCTGGTTTTGCCTTCGTCAATTTCAACTACCAACTTGCTCCGGCGGTCCATTACCCGAGTGAAATCAACGAGGTCAACCAGGTCTTTCACTGGGTGGCCGCACATGGCGACCAGTATGATTTCGACCTAAAGAACGTCTTTATCGATGGTGATAGTGCCGGTGCTCAAATGGCCGAACAATACATCACCGCTTACACCAACCCCCATTACCGAAAATTATTACATTTCACCCAGCCACAGCTCACCTTACGTGCCGGATTGTTAAACTGCGGCTGTTACTTCTTAGAGCGGCAGCTCGCCCAGCCCAGCGTCATCGATGCCTACTTTACCCCCACTAGTCGGCAACAATACCATGACGCACTGCAGGTAGAAAATTATATTAGTTCAGACTTCTTACCCACTTTTGTAATGACCGCGACCAACGATCCACTTCGTGATACCGGGGTCCGTTTTGATCAGTTCTTGACTGATCGTCAAATTCCACATCGTTTTGCAGAATACGGGACAATTAAACACCCTCGTGGCCACGTTTTCCATATTAACCAGCAGGGCGATCCTGTCGCTTACCGTTGCAACCGCGCAGAAATCACCTTCCTGCGACAACACTGCCAAAAATAAGAACGCAAGGCAGCTCGTACAAAACCTAGCTCCCGTCAATCCCGCGGCAAGAATTTGGACGGAATTTCAATATTCACCTGGTGATTAGAAACAGCCGCCGCAAAGAGGCGCTGACCCAATTCATATAAATTCTCGTTAACGCTCGGAATATGAAGGAGCTTACCCGAAAGTTGGCTTTCGTGACTCACCACTAATGGTACTCTTTCTAACAGTAAGGGAAGTTTCATCAAGTAATATGCGGCCACATCATCACTATCGGCCAAAATGCAATCAAAGTTCCCACTAACCAGCTCATCGACTGCCTTGTAGGCATCTTGGTAAGAATTGACACCGCCAAAAGTTTTGTAATCGATCGTCGGCATCACTTTCAGCATCGAAGCCATCGCTTGGCGGTAAGTTGGGCTAGCTTGGGTATTGCGCGAAAATATTAATGCCAAATGACGTATCTGCTTTCTCTTGAGCCATTTAAAAAGTTCGCGAAAACCATTCTCCCGTCTAACGTAAACACTAGACAGACCGTATGCCGAGGCATCTTCCATGCAAATGATATTACCATACTTGCGATAACCAGCTATTTCTGCCAGCGGGGTTTGACGTGACGTGAAAATCAACGAATCAAAATCCTTGTCCCGCAGCTGATTTAAATACCTTTTTTCCAGCTTCGGATCATAAGCGGACGGCAACAAAACCATCTCTGCCTTTGCTGAAACTGCTGCGTCCATCAAGCCGCGGATCGTTTCCAAAAAATAGGCGTGCTCCACGTGCGGTACAACAACCCCGATTTTGTTAGTTGCGCCATTGCTTAGTGACCGTGCGATTGAGTTCGGGTGGTAGTCGAGTTCATCGATTGCCTGTTGAATAATCCGTTGCGCCGTTGCCGACACGTAACCAGAGGAGTTTAGGTAACGTGAAATTGTCGACTTCGCATAGCCCGTCTTTTTTGCAATATCGTTAATCGTCGCCATAACCTTTCTACACCCCTTCGTTAGCTAATTTTAGTGCTGGCAAATTGACCGCAACACTGTTTTCAATGTCAATATTAATCATGCTGTATCTTTTTTTCTAAAATAAATAGTGAAACCGATTCCATGTCAAGCTAATTTTTAAAATAGTTTGCCAAAGAGCATTTCATCCTAGCTAGGATGAAATTGTTATGCATCATTAAGTATATTAACCGCTTATAAGTGAAAAATAACGAATATTTATTGACTTTTGTGCATATAAGCGGTATTTTAAGATTACTTAAAAAAGTTCCAACTATTATGGAGGAAAAAATATGAAACACCTGAAGAATCATCATTTATTATTGCAAATCTCTTTGCTAGCGCTTGTCTGTCTGTTGACCATTACCGGATTGAGCGGCTGCGGCCATCATGATAATAGTGTTAGCAACATCAAAAAGAAGGGCACTCTGGTGATGGGTACCGCTGCCGAAGCCGACTACGCCCCCTTCGAATTTAGCATCGTTAAAAATAAGCATCAGGTGATCGTCGGCTATGATATTATGGTCGCTCAGAAGATTGCCAAACATCTCGGCGTCAAACTGAAGGTCCAAAACATGGAATTTGCTTCACTTTTCACTGAACTGCAAAACCATAAAGTTGACATGGCCTTAGCCGGGATTACCAAGACCAAGCAACGGGAAAAAGCCGTCGACTTTTCCAAGCCTTATTACAAGAGCAAGGATGTATTGATGGTTAGAAAAGCGGACGCCAACAAGTACAATCACCCGGCCGACGCCAATGGTAAGCAAATCGGCGTTGAAAAATCTTCCACCGAAGAAATGATTGCCAAGAAGGACCTGAAAGCTAAATTAGTAAATGAACAGCTTACCGCTTCCCTGGCTACGGACTTGAAGGCCGGCAAATTGGACGGGGTCGTCACTTCAGATACAGTTGCCGATAAGTACGTCGCCAAGTACCCAAACGATTATGCCATTGCCAAAGTGCATCTCAAGATGCCGGCTGAATTGCAGGATATTGACATTGCTTTACCAAAGAACCAACCGGCTTTGAAGAAAGAGGTTAACGAAGAAATCGTCCACTTGCAAAAGACGGGCCAATTGAAAAAGATGTTTAAGCAGGCCCAAAAGATTCAAAACGAAAACGACAAATAGAAAAAATCACTATAGGATCAACAAAAGAGGCAGCCGTGATTGACTGCCTCTTTTGTATATCTGTGAACTATCAACGGGGAGTGAGCATCGATACGAATTTAAACCCGACTAAGCGCGGTCGCAATCGGAGTCGTCCCTGCTCGCATCTTAATCACCTTGCCGACGGTATTATCATGTTCCAAAATTTCGGCCAAGGTCTCCGCAACATCTTCGATTGAATTTTCGCCATCCTGACCATCATCAATCGTAATCGTTCCTTGTCCAGCCGTTTCTTTTAGAACACTTGGTTGTAAAATCGTATAGTTCAGTTGGCTCTGCGCAACCAGGTAATTATCGGCAAAAAATTTGGCAATGTTGTAGTCCATAATGCCGCGTAAACTAGCCGTCGCTTCCCACTTTTCCGGTTCTAGCGCAAAGAGCGAACTCAGCATGATAAAACGTTTGATACCATCCTGCTCAGCCGCCTTTGCCAGCTTAACAGCGCCGAAAGCATCCGTTTGAAGCAGATCTTTCCCACGTGAACCGGCGGTAAAATAGATTGCCTGACTTCCTTCCACCAATTTTGCCAATGCAGCGACACTAGCATGCAAGTCAAGTTTGACTGGCGTCACGCCATCTTTTTTAGCTTGTTGTTCCGGATGACGCGACCCGGCCACGATTTGATGTCCATCGGCTAGCAAATCATCAATTAATTTGGTAGCCACGCGGCCGGTGGCACCAGCAATAAAGATCTTCATTCATTTCACTTCCCCATCGATTTAAGATGAGCTCAAACTCGGCCATTAATTGGCCTTCCGCTCGTCATTTATCCGGTGTGCATGTTTCCCCTGGCTAGCCATCGAGCCAAAATACCACTGACCCGCAGCCGACAAAATCAAGATCAATGCAACAATTATAATTGGTAACATCTAGCTCACTCCCCCGTTAGTCTTACTATAAGTTAGCATAACTCACTGGGGCAAAATTGCAATCAAATTGTAATAATTGCCATTAAACTTGAAACATTCTTAAACCTTTCATTAAATTTTTGTTTGTGACAATGCTACTGCACAATTCTCAACGGCGTGATCAGCAAAACCACAATCAATCAAAATTACCTTCAGCATCAGGTGCCAAGCGTGACGAAAGCTATCCTGGCTGTGGGTAAATTGAACGTCAGATAACAAACGTATTACCGTCAGGAATTGCTTGTTCAAGTCAACAGTCTTTTTCGCCGCATCCGCCCGTTCAATTCGCTGCCAACCAGCATCGTCCAACACCACTAGGTGCGTCCACTGACGCTTAGCAGCCCAGAGCAGCATCAAATTAAGACACTGACAGTAAGTCTTCAGCAAGCTTTTTGAATCGACCTGAACATCTTTTTGAAGTTGAGACCAACCAGCCAGCTGAGCACCCTGACTCCATTTAATAATGATAGCTGTCATAATATTGTCTTGGCGGCCGGACGCCCCCAGGAGAACAGCATTATCATCATCGGCTGCTGCATCTGCCCGCGCCCAATCGGCGTCGATGACTCGGTGAAGCATCTTGGTTACATCAAGTTTCATTCCTGCTCCCCACTTTCTTCAGACTCTGCCGTGTCCGCTGATGAATCATAATCAGTCTCTTTGCCAACCTGATCAGTTGTCGGCTCCTCGGCAGTCGCATTATTTGCTGCTTGCTCGGGAGTTGTCGGCAAAATCAACGGCAAAGACCGAACCGCCAC
Source organism: Limosilactobacillus difficilis (assembly GCF_947387495.1). Lineage (GTDB taxonomy): Bacteria > Bacillota > Bacilli > Lactobacillales > Lactobacillaceae > Limosilactobacillus > Limosilactobacillus difficilis. The sequence goes on along the minus strand of NZ_CANDNU010000042.1, from coordinate 2,228 downwards.
GGCAGACCGATTTTGCAAGTACCACTGACGCACTAACGGGTAATGAAGAAGCAGATCAAAGAAACTGGTGTGTTCATCTGGATCCAGCACAACAAAAGACCACACTCGACTGTAATCACTCGGGTCCATTGAAATCTGCAATTTAACGCCTTCCAAGCGCAATTCGGCCCCATTGTTTTTCGGCAAATTCATCAACATGTAGTCAGTTTCGGCAGTCGCCACAAAAAGCCGGTCAATCATTGTCAGATCCAGATCCGGTTTAGCAATCTGATAGGAAACTTGCTTGCCGCTTTCGAGAATTCCTAAGTCAATGTGGAAATCAAGCTTCTTAGCCAGCAGCCGAGCAAAAGCAACCAGCGGTTTTACACTCTCGGCCAATTCCAAGTCGTTATGCTGACGTAATCCCTGAGCAATAAAGGAATTAACGAGAGCCCGGTTCGAAAAGCGCAACTCATTTTCTTTCAAATCCACAAAAAAGAGCAGTTCATCATTCGCCTGGTCAACAAAAAAGGCTCCATTATGGGCAGGATCATAGCGGAAACTAAAATTGTCGTTCCGTCCAAGAGAATCGAGAACGCCGCGCAGTTGGTGGCTGGCGTCATTTTCAATCACCGTCAATCCCTCAACACCATTTAATTGAAGCAAGCGATCCATCATCAGCAAAAAATAGTCAGCCGCTTGGTAATGTTGCGGATAGTGGACGAAGGGGTTGTTTAAATCAAGCTGAACTAGCTTGCGGGTGGCCTCCAGCAACTTTTCAGCATCCGAAGTTGTCACCAGCTGGTCCAGCAAGTCCACATAACGCTGACCAGTGGCTAGGCCCTGTTTAATTGAAGCGCTAAGCTCACTGACCCGGTCAACAGTTGCAGAGACAATCTTTTGGCTACTCATTCCTGGTCACCAGCTTTCTTTTCGTTATCCAACGATTGCAGATAGTTGGCGTACAAATTACGGTTAGCCAAAACAAAGTCATCAAAAGAGCCAAAGGTATCATTGATGCTCTTTTGTTCGTAGCTCAAAATTGTGTTCTCCTTAGACAGTTCCAAAACGGTTTTTTCGTTTGCCTTAATCGTTTCAGCAGCATTTTCGGTCTTTTTGTCGTCATCTTCCAGCTGAGCCAATTTGTCAACCAGGCTTTGACGAGTCTCTTTAGCACGGCTGGATTCAAAAAGTCCGCCACGGCTATTGGTATCCCGAAGTTGATCTTGAATGCTGTTCTTCTGTCGGGCTCGCTCTTCGGATTTGTCAATCAGATCTTGGAGGCGATCATCTTCATTCGATAACTCGGCAATTTTGGCGCTGTTATAACGTTTACCACTCTTGGCCAACTCAAAACTCTGCTCCAGCTTTTGGTATTCCTCTTTATTAAAAACAAAACGCAGATTTAAGACGTCTAACTCTCCAAAGAGCCGCCGATCCCACCAATTGCCGAAGTAAACCCGGAAATGACCCGTTTGATACTCTTCATAGTAGAAGAATGGGTAGGTGTGACCTAGATACTTAATCAATTTGCCGCTCAGGTAGTTACTTAATTGATCGGCTAGATCATCAACCAAGTTCATAACACCCTGGTCATTCGGCTGCTGTTCCCGGTGCTCAATTTCGGCGGCATAGCGTTGATTATCCAATAACTGATAAACCTGCTTATCGTCGTGAGCGTCCACTGCTGCTTTAAGTTCTTTAAGGTATTTAATTTTATTTGCAATTTGATGGTTAATCACTTGACTGATGTCTTGTGCACCATTTCCAACATTCGCCATTGCCAACGCTCCTTGAAATAGTCTTAGTTTTATCTTAGCAAATTTTCGAACAGAATAAACAATTCTCGGCGATAAGATTCTTTTTTCTTAAGAAATGGCTAAGCAAAGTTGCGTTTTAAAGAAAGAGAGTTATAATAAAGATGTTTAGATATTTCACATCTGTGGAGTACTTAAACCGCATTGGCGAAAAGAGGCGATAATTTTATGGCACAAAAGTTGAGTAAGCAAGAACGCAAGGAAATGGCTCGTAAGGCCATGGAAAAGCGTGGTAGCAAGAAGCCAGATGGCTCCGGTTTTGAAAAGATTGACGCTGACGCCAAGAAACTTTCTGAATAACAAGTGAACCAAGAATAAAAGCTTCCTCACATTTCTGCGAGGAAGCTTTTTTATATCTTGAGAATTTACAATTCAAGTGCAACATAAATTAAAAAAATAACCCATAACGGGTAGAATTAGTTTAATAACCAA
>NZ_CANDNU010000041.1 GCF_947387495.1 Limosilactobacillus difficilis | reverse complement strand
CTAGTTGCCTAGAAAAAATATTTATTCAATTATCAAGCCAGAATATTCAACTTCCAACTTTTTGGGTACACGTCAATCCAGTTGGTAGCTTTCTTTTCGGTTTTTGCATGGATGGCAGCGAAGGTCGTAAGAAGACAAAGAATCGTTGCGATTAGCGTGATAATTGTAAGTTTAAGTGACATTAGGTCCTCCTTAAACTTTATTTTACCATTGACCGAAAGTCTTGTGAGTTGAAATTTATTGAAAAAAGAGTAGAATAATTACCGTTATTCTTATCAACAGTGAGGTGAGATCATGGCCAATCAGAAAAAGAAGAACAAAGATCAGCCAAAATATGATTTTGCTGTCGGCGATGTCATTAAGAGCAAAAAAATGGGACCGCTGGATCACGGTTTCACGGGCGAGGTCGAAAAAGTTTACGTCAACTCGGTAATGGTCGGCATTAAGGATTTTGAACCGTCAGATAAAAGCGGCGTTAATGAACTCAACGGCCGCGCGATCGTTCGGATGAAGGACGCCAAGATGGTGAAGAAGGTTCCGCGTAAAGCCAAAGAAGACGAGGCTGACGAAAACCAAGCAACGGCTGACTCCCAGTCAACTACGTCCGGGAAAACAAATAAATCAGCAAAAAACCAAAAAAAGGCTGACAAATAGTAATGAGTAGTCTATAATAATGAGGTGGTTTCAATTAGCCACCATGATGCGGGTATAGTTCAGTGGTAAAACTCAAGCTTCCCAAGCTTGCGTCGCGAGTTCGATTCTCGTTACCCGCTTGATAGCGTCGTGGTTCTCACGGCGCTTTTTTATAGAGAAGAGTAGTGATCTTGCTGATGCAAAGCGAGTGCAGGATGGTGTAAGCTGCATTGTCGGTTGTCATGAAGCGCGCTCTGTAAACTTAATTTTTAAATGATTTGTAGAGTGGAACTAATCTTCAATTAGAGTGGTACCGCGGGATTTTCTCGTCTCTAGTAAGGCCAACTTACTAGGGACTTTTTTAATAAGGAGCTTAAGGATATGAACGAAAAAGAACAAATTGTGGCAGCAATTCAAAAAGCGATGCCTGACCTGGATCAAAAAGTCATCATGAGCCGTCTTGAACGGCCAAAAGATAACAAAAACGGCGATTATGCACTGCCAACCTTCTTTTTAGCTAAGCAGCTGCACCAGGCTCCGCAAAAGATTGCAACTGACCTGGCACCCAAAATTGATCAATCGGCTTTTGATCAGGTGGTAGTAGCAGGTCCCTACATCAATTTTTTCCTCAAGAAGGGGCAAGTTGGTGCCGGCGTGCTTGAAGCAATTTTGGCAGACCCTGCTCATTATGGTTCATCAAAGTTGGGCAACGGCGCCCAGGTTACGATCGATCTTTCCTCGCCAAACATCGCTAAACCGATGGGGATGGGGCACCTGCGTTCAACCGTCATCGGCAATGCCATCGCTAATATCTTAGCCAAGGTCGGCTATCAACCTGTCCGGATCAACCACTTAGGTGACTGGGGAACCCAGTTTGGCAAATTGATGGCCGCTTATGAGATGTGGGGTGATGAGCAAGCTGTCAAAGCTGACCCGATCAATACCTTGCAAAAGTACTACGTGCGCATCAACACCGAAGCTGATAGCCATCCAGAATATAATGATGCCGGGCGGGAGTGGTTTAAGAAACTGGAAAGTGGCGATGCCGAAGCTACTCGTCTGTGGAAGTGGTTCCGGCGGGAATCGCTCAAGCGTTTCATGAAGATCTACAAAATGCTTGGCGTTGACTTTGACTCCTACAATGGAGAAGCTTTCTACAATGACAAGATGGACGAAATCCTTCAGCTCTTGGAAGACAAGAACTTGCTCCAAGAAAGCCGGGGTGCTGACATTGTTGACCTCAGTGCTTACAAGCTCAACCCAGCTTTGATTCGGAAGAGTGACGGTGCCACCCTTTACATTACCCGGGACCTGGCGGCAGCGCTTTTCCGGAAGCGGATGTATGGTTTTAAGCAATCGTTGTATGTTGTAGGTGCGGAACAGACCAATCACTTTGCCCAACTGAAGGCCGTTTTAAACGAGATGGGCTTCACCTGGAACAAGCAGATTCACCATGTCCCGTTTGGTTTAATGAGCCTTAATGGTAAGAAAATGTCGACTCGAAAGGGCAACATTGTCCAACTGGAAGACGTGCTGAATGATTCGATTAAGTTGGCTCGTCAGCAGATTGCCGAGAAGAACCCTGATTTGGCTAACGCCGACGAAGTTGCTCAACAGGTCGGGGTAGGTGCCGTGATCTTCCACGACTTGAAGAATGAGCGGACTAACGCCATTGACTTTAAGCTGGAAGATGTCGTGAAGTTTGAGGGTGAAACAGGCCCATATGTTCAATATGCGCGGGCCCGGGCCGAAAGCATTCTGCGTAAAGCCGGCAAGCCGGATTTTGCCGGGCAGGACCTGAGTTTAGACGATGCCGAAGCATGGCCAGTGATCAAACAGTTGGGTCAGTACGGTGAGACGATCGAACGGGCAGCCAAGGAATACGATCCTTCACTGATCGGGAAGTATGCCTTGACGCTGGCCAAGCTGTTCAACCAGTACTATGCTCATGTTCGAATTCTCGATGATCATCCGCAAAAAATGGCGCGCTTGGCCCTGGTTCAGGCTGTCAGTGACGTTCTGAAGTCTGCTTTGCAATTGCTGGGCGTTAAGGCACCAGATGAAATGTAACTGAGTTAATCGACGGATCTCCAGCCTTGTGCTGGGGATCTTTTTAATTCTTTGCTAAAGCTTATCATCGGTGACTACCAATGATATGAAATGTGGTAAAGTATAGGTCTATAAAATCATTTGAGGAGAAATATTGATGGACCATGAACCTAACGAGGGTCGCCAACTGGGAACCCGGTTCCGGGGCTGGCTGACCAAGTTTTTTGCGGCAGCCAGAATCAGTTTTAAACGGTTCTGGCATCGCTTTCAGCTGACTCGTTGGCTGATCGTGTTGTTTTTGATTTTGGTGCTGGCAAGTAGCAGTTACCTCACTTTTGTTGCGAAAACGGCTGGCGTGAAAAACCTTCAGGCGCGTTTGGAGCGGCCAACGCAGATTTATGACCGTAGCGGACGTTCGGCCGGGAGTCTGTACTCCCAAAAGGGAACCTACGTTAAACTCAGTGACATTTCGACTAACGTTCCCGACGCGGTATTGTCAACCGAAGACCGCAATTTTTACCATGAGCATGGTTTTTCGGTGAAGGGAACAGGCCGTGCTGTTTTCTTGCTGGTCAAGAACAAACTCCTCGGCCGGGATTATATTTCCGGAGGTGGCAGTACGCTGACCCAGCAGCTGGTGAAAAACGCCTTTTTAACGCAGGAACAGACTTTTTCACGAAAAGCCAAAGAAATCTTTATCTCTATCGAAGTTGAAAATCAGTATTCCAAGCACGAAATCTTGACGATGTACCTCAACAACGCCTACTTTGGTCATGGCGTGTGGGGAGTACAGGACGCAGCTAAGCGTTACTTTGATGAGAATGCCAGTGAATTGACGGTGCCTCAGGCGGCCACCCTTGCGGGGATGCTGACTGCTCCTGGCATTTATGATCCGGTGAACCATCCGGCAGCGACGCGGCAACGCCGTAATTTAGTGTTGCAGTTGATGGTTGAGAATCATAAAATCAGTCAGGCAGATGCAGATCGTTATAAGAAGACCTCCCTGGTGATTGCAAATGGTTACCACGGCAACGATTCTTACCGCTACCCTTACTACTTCGATGAGGTGATCAGTGAGGCCGCTAGCAAGTACCACCTGTCAGAAAAAGCGATCATGAATAACGGCTACAAAATTTATACTAATCTTGATCAGGGTCAGCAAAAAGCGATGCAAGATGTCTATGACGATGATGATAACTTCCCGGCAAATGCAGCCGACGGGACGATGACTCAGTCAGCTTCCATTGCGATGAACCCAAAGACTGGTGGTGTGACAGCGATAGTTGGTGGTCGGGGTGATCACGTTTTTCGGGGTTACAACCGGGCAACGCAGATCCGCCGGCAGCCAGGATCGACGATTAAACCGTTGGTCGTCTACACTCCAGCACTTAAAGACGGTTATTATTATGATTCAACGCTTCAGGATAAAAAGCAATCCTATGGGGCCAACCACTATACCCCCAAAAATTACAGCGATACTTACAGCGGGAGCGTACCTATGTACAAGGCTCTGTACAACAGTTTGAATGCACCGGCTGTTTGGTTACTTAATAAGATCGGGGTTGACGAAGGTTACAAGAGCGCTCAACGCTTTGGCCTTCCGGTGACGAATTCAGATAAGAACTTGGCCCTCGCCCTGGGGGGGATGACCCACGGGGTCTCGCCTCAACAGATGGCACGGGCTTATTCCGCCTTTGCTAACGGCGGGAAAATGACGTCACCGACCTACATCGTCAAAATTGAAGATGCCTCGGGGAAGGTGATTAAAAAGGCTGGTCGTCCGCAGACCAAGCGGGTGATGTCTGCCAGCATTGCCCGGCAGATGACAAGTATGATGATTGATGTTTTCAAATTGGGGACGGGGAAAACCGCCAAACCAAGTGGCTACACGATTGCCGGAAAGACTGGGACAACCAATTCCGGGGTCGATGGCTACGGTACAGGTGACCGCGACAAGTGGGTTGTGGGTTATACCCCTGACGTTGTGGTGGCGACCTGGGAAGGCTACGATAGCACGACTGCCAACCACCAATTGGAGGACATTTCAGATCATAATATCAATTCCTTGTTTAAGGCTGAGATGGAGGGCATTTTGCCAAATACCGCTGGCAACAAGTTTGATGTTGAAGATGCTCAGACGCGGGCAACTGGCGGGATGAATAGCAATGGCAGCAGTAAAACAGAGAATGAACTCAAAAATTGGTTCAACAATGCTAAAAACCAAAGTGGTCAGCTCGGCCAAAAAGTGAATGATTTTGTCAACAATCTACGCGGCTTATTCTAGTGGACAACGATTTGCTCTAACAATTGAGGGCGGATTTGGTATAATAATTGATGGATTTTACATTAGGAGGATTTACGATGGTAGTTAATATTTACGACACCGCCAATGAGATGGAAGAACAGATGAACAAAACGCAGGAATTCACTGCTTTAAAGAAGGCTTTCGCCGACATGCAGGCCGATCCTGATTCGATGCTGCTCTTCACAAAGTTCCAAAGCAAGCAGATGGAGCTGCAGAAAAAACAGCAAACTGGCCAACAACCAACCCAGGACGAAATCAAAGAAATGCAGGACTTGGCCCAACAATTTAGTGCCAAGCCACTGATCAAGAATTTGATGGAAAAAGAACAGGCAATGGACAACATGCTTCAACAGCTCAATGAGATCATTACTGGCCCAATTCGCAACCTTTACAATTCGGTGATGCCAAATCCTAACCAGGATAAGGACCAGAAGTAAACATTATTAGACTTACTTAGGAGGCTGAGATTTTTCAGCCTCTCTTTTTCTGTAAAGAGGGTGCATCCTTTGAAATTTATTCATACTGGTGACCTCCATTTGGATAGTCCCTTTCGGGGGTTGGCCAATCAATCGCCGGCTGCTGTTTATCAGCAGATTCAGCAGTCGACTTACCAGGCATTTGCGCGAATCGTGGATTTGGCCATTGATGAGAACGTCGACTTTATGCTGATTGTGGGGGACATCTTTGATCGTGATCACCATAGCGTCAAGGCGGCGGACTTTTTTACCCAGCAATGTCGGCGGCTGGCGGTCAAAGCGATTCCCGTTTACTTGAGTTATGGCAACCACGACTACCAGAACGTGGCGGATGATACGTTGTTGTTGCCGGAAAACGTCCACGTTTTTGCCAATCAGGTGGAAACGAAGACGCTTATCCTTGCCGATCAACGGCAGGTTAAGATTACCGGTTTTAGCTATGGCCGCAAGTGGATTCAGCAAGAGAAAGTGAGCGAATATCCGCTACGGGGCAATGCCGACTTCTGGATTGGGATGCTCCACGGTCAAGTCAAAAGTGGTCACGCCGATAATTATGCGCCCTTCACAGTTGACCAATTACTGAGTCGTCACTATGACTACTGGGCACTTGGCCACATCCATCATCACCAGCAGCTCAATGATCAACCGCCGATCGTATATTGCGGCAATCCGCAGGGACGTCACATTAATGAAGCGGGTCCGCATGGCTGCTATTTGGTCGAAGAAGAAGGTAGGCAGTTAGTACCCCGTTTCAGGGCGGTTTCCGTAATCAACTGGGAAAATTTGGATGTGATGATAACGGCTGATGACGATCAACGTAGCTTGCGCACCAAAGTGGTGAATGCGGCGGAGCAGCTCGCTGCCAAGCGGCCGCAAAGGCTGATTATGGTCAATATTCGACTACACTTGAGCGCAACAACGGACCTGGGACTTGATTCAACAGACTTTTTGGAGCAGCTCCAGGCAGGCCAAAGTCATGCCCCAAATTTGATTTGGTGGCCAGCTAACTGTGAGTTGGTTGGCTCGACAGCATTGCCCCAATTAACTGATGCTGACCGCCAATACTGGCAAGCCGCGGCGAATCAAGTTTTTCAGCCGAAAACGCTCCAGGACCTGGTGATCAATGATAAGAATTTGTCTGCCGACTATCTTCGTGACCAGCTGGCTGATCCTGACTTCATCAAGGAGCTGCGTCAAACGGCGACAACACTGCTGGGAAGGAGGCAGTCAGGGGATGAAAATTCTTAAAATTAAAATTGACGGTTTTGGCAAATGGGTCAACGCCAATTGGCAGATTAACCCCGGCTTGCAAACCATCTATGGGCCAAATGAGGCGGGCAAGTCGACCCTAGTCGAATTTATTCTGAGTGTCTTTTTCGGTTTTGCCAATGGCCGGGGGAAAAACAAGTTTCGGCGCTACGTTCCCCGTGACACTGAGGCTTATGGCGGGGCCCTGCTCGTTGAACATCACGGACAGCGTTATTGGATTAACCGCAAGAAAGGGAGCCGCGGAGCCGGCAAAGTCACCATTACAGACGAAAAAGGAAAACATGCCAAGGTCAGCCTGACTGATTTGCTGGGACCCTTGAATATTGATCTGGTAAAAAATGTTTTTTGTTTTGACCAGAGTGAACTCTCGCGAGTCGGCGACTTGACCGATGAGCGGGTAAAACAAAGCCTGCAGCAGGTGGGAGCCGTGGGAAGTCGCCAGTGGCAGGACCAAAAGGCGGCCTTCGATGATCAAGCCCAGTCGCTATACGGTCCCCGGGCCCGGACAAGACCGCTCAATCGGGCCTTGAATGAAGTTGATCAGCTAACTGCCAAGCTCAACGCTGCCCAGGAAAATAACAGTCGCTATGCACAATTGCAACGGGAGCTGCGGGCCAATCAAGAACAACTGGCAAAGGTTGAACAAGAGCTGCAAAGAGCTCAGGAAGAACAACAGCAGGCGGTAAAACTGCAACGGCTATGGCCGGTTTATGAACAGTGGCAAAGTGCCCGTGCTAAGGCCCACCAGCAGTGGGCGGCGACCGATGAGCAAATCGTCCAGTTGCAAAAACTCCGGGTTCGGGAACCAGAATTGCAGAAAACGGTAACGACGAAACAAGAACAGTGCGGCCGTCTTCAGGGGCAGCTGCAGACAATTGATGAAAAGCAGGTCCAGGACTACGCAAAGAAATGGCGCGGCAGTAACGATCCCCGCAATTTATTGCACAAGTTTCAGGCCGCTACTCTGGCCCACCAGCAGCAAGGCCGTCAGATTCAGTCGCAGCGTGACCAATTAGATCAACTTCAGCAACGATATGGAAAGCCTTTACCGCAACCCTTGTCTAGCAAGGAGGTCCAAGAATTGCAGTCTTTGCAGCAGCAGCGCCGGTCAGGTCATCAAGGTGGGGCGGCATCCACAACGGCTATCGTGCCAAGTGTCGGCTTTTTGACCTTGTTGGCCGGCTTCGTCTTCTCTAATGTCGTTTTGACCTTGTTGGGCTTTGTGCTTGTCCTGGCTGGTGGTTACTTGCTGTACCGCAGTTCAGAGCAAAAGAAGGACAACACACTCCAGCGAAACGCAATCACCCGTTTTGGGCGTGTGCACGGCTATGCCAACATTCCAGTTGAACAATGGTTGGCAATACAAGGAGAATTGCGTCATGGTAAGGATGTAGTTGAATCGATTGCCAAGTTTGAGGAAGAAGAACGGCGCCTTGCCAGTCGTCAGCGAGATTGGGCTGTGCGTTTTGCTGACGTTAACGCGGCTTCGGCAAGTGATTTCTGGCAGCAGCTCTTGGATCAATTGGACCGTTTGGAACAACAATACCAAAAATGGCGCCAACTGCAGACGCAGTTAGTAACGGCTGAGGGTGAACTGGCCCACAGCCAAGAACAATTATCGGCAACTAAAAACACCAAAGTGAAGGCCTTTCGACAACTACATGTTGCTAACTGGGCCGAGTTTGATAACTACCTGAAAACTCGGGCTGCCGCCATTAAAACTGGCGCTCAAGTTGCAGTGACGGAACAGCAGCTCAGTGCTCAGGATCGGACAGCACTACAAAAATTGGGTAGTGTCGAGCGAGTGGATCAGTATGTTGCCGATCGCCAGGAAGAAGTCAGCCAGTTGATGGCCAAGCAAAATCGGTTGACGACTGACAGCGAAGCTATCAAAGTGCAGCTCGATAACCTGGTCAAAGACGGAACAATGACGGAATTAGAACAGCAGTTGGCTAATGCTCAGGCAAAGGTTCAGCAGCTGCTGAAGCAGTATCTAACTTTTCGGCTGACGGAAAAATGGATTAACCAAGCTCTTGAATGCGCTTCGGCGGATCGCTATCCGCTGATTTTAAAGCGGGCGATTAACTACTTCCGGTTGTTAACGGCTGACCGTTATTCCAGTATCGAATTTAATTCTTCTGGTAATTTGATGGTTACTTCGGTGGCACGTCAGCAGTTCGATGTTAATGAATTGTCGACCGGGACCGCCGAACAGCTCTACATTGCTTTGCGCTTGGCTTTTGTCAGCGTGATGAGTGATGTCGTTGAATTTCCGCTGATCATTGATGATGGCTTTGTCAATTTTGATCAGCTTCGCAAACAGCGGATGGTTACTTTGCTGCAAGAAATCGCTAAAGACGAGCAGGTCCTCTACTTGACAGCAGATGATCGCCGCGAAGAGCTGCACAATGCCGGTTCTGTCCTGGATTTGACAGTTTCGTAATCGTGAAACAAAATTGAAAGAATGATTAAGAATTATAAATTCGATTGTTGTTGAAGCCGTTTGTGTTATAGTAGAACGGTGTCAATATAACAGAATCACCAAGGAGTGAAAATAATTTGAAAAGTAAGAAGATGTTAGCACTTGTTGCCGGTGCAATCTTAATGCTGCCCTTGGCGGCTTGTGGCAATAAAGCTGTTGCAACGACGAGTGGCGGTAAAATTACTGAAAGTCAGTATTACTCCAGCATGAAGCAGACCAGCCAGGGGAAGCAAGTGCTTCAGCAAATGATCCTGGACAAGGTTCTGCAAAAGCAATATGGCAAGCAAGTGAGCGACAAGCAGGTCGATGCTGAGTACAACAGCTACAAGAAGCAATACGGCTCCTCATTCTCCAGTGTACTTTCCCAGCAAGGGTTGACGACCAAGAGCTTCAAACAGCAAATCAAGTCTAACCTCCTGCTCCGCGCGGCGGTAAAAGACTACTCCAATATCAGCAATGCTGACATTAACAAGCAGTGGAAGAAGTACCAGCCAAAGGTTTCAACTGCTGAGATTCTGGTTGGCTCCAAGTCTAGTGCCCAGTCGATCATCGATCAGCTGAACAACTACTCTGGTTCTAACAAGTACCCGAAGTTTAAGAAGCTGGCTAAGAAGTACTCAACTGACAGCTCTACCAAGAATAATGGTGGCAAGGTGCCAGCCTTTGACAATACTGACACCCAGCTGGATTCGGCTTACAAGAAGGCTGCCTTCAAACTGAAGACGAATGAGTATACGAAGTCACCGGTGCGGACGTCCAATGGTTACGAAGTAATTTACATGATTAACCACCCAAGCAAGGGTCTGAAGTCTGACCACATCAGTGACATCAAGAACCAGATTGTTGAACAGAATATGAATAACACGACCTTCTTGCACAATGTCGTGTCTAAAGTTTTGAAGAAGGGGAACGTTTCAATCAAGGATAACGACTTGAAGAACGTTCTAGATGGCTACCTAACTAACAATACCAATGGTAGCAATTCTTTGGGAACGTCCACTAGTTCATCTTCTAGCAAGTAATAACCCGCTAAATTAAAAAATCGGCACCAATTAGTGCCGATTTTTTTAGGTCGGAAAAACGATTTTCCTTTTGCTTATTCATTTTCGAATTTTGCTAACAGTCGTTTGATTTTCTGAATGTGCGCCTGGTTGCGGTTGTTCATTCGCTTAATAGAGCGGTTGATTGACCGGGCCGCCTTAGCAGCAGCTTGCGTTCCCGGTTCCAATTCCCTTAGGGAAGCGTTGAGCTGCTTGACGGAATCCTTGACGGTTTCAGCTGCCGCGATGATTTCCTTGGTGTTTTCACGACGATTGCGGTAGTGAGTGCGCATGTCGTCAATGGCTACCTCACTATGCACTTTTAACACTTTAGCTTGCCGTTTGATTTTAGCCAAATTCTGTTGAAACTTCGTCACTGCTTAAGCCCCCATGTGCTTGATGATGTTATCTTGAATTTCCTTGTACTTCGTCTCGTTGTAGGATGCAGAATTATCCGTAAACTTAATTTCGAACGGGTCCGATGCGGAATAACGCGGTAGAAGGTGAATGTGGGAATGGAAAACGGATTGGTAAGCGACCCGCCCGTTGTTATTCATGATATTCATTCCGATGATGTCAGGATTGGAAGCTTTGATGGCCCGGGCAATCTTCGGAATGCGGGCAAAGACAGCAGCTGCTAATTCATCGTCGTAATCAAAGATGTTTTTAACGTGTTTCTTTGGAACCACCAGGGTGTGACCTGGCGTGTTTTGCGAGATATCCAGAAATGCTTTGACCACGTCATCTTCATAAACGGTGTAACTTGGGATTTCACCGCGGATGATCTTGCAAAAAATACAATCTTTTTCTTCATCTGCCATTTGATCAGCTCCTTATTTGCTTATTGCCCTTAGTATAGCTGATCAGCGCAATGATGCACAAGATTAGCCTATGTTATAATTTAGCGGTAAGTAGAACAGGAAGGGACCAATATGACTTTAAAAATTGAACACCTCGTGGGAGGTTATGGGCAAGTGCCCGTCTTAAAAGACGTTAGCTTTAATGTTGAGCCTGGCGAACTAGTGGGCTTAATCGGTCTCAACGGGGCTGGCAAATCCACGACGATTAATCACGTCATCGGGTTGTTGCGCCCTTACTCGGGAACCATTTCGCTCGATGGACTGACGGTGAAAGCCAATGAAGCGGAATACAAGCACTCGATTGCCTACGTTCCAGAAACGCCCATTTTATATGATGAACTGACCTTGCGGGAGCACCTGGAACTGACGATGATGGCTTATAGTTTGGATCCAGAGAAAACGTGGCCGCGTGCTAAGGACTTATTGCAGACCTTTCGTCTTGACAACAAATTGGACTGGTTCCCTGCGAAATTTTCGAAGGGGATGAAGCAGAAAGTAATGATCTGCTGCGCCTTTTTGCACGATCCCAAATTGTTGATCGTTGATGAGCCTTTTTATGGTCTTGATCCGTTAGCTGTTCATGAATTGTTACGGCTGATCAACAGAGCCAAATGCCACCACACGGCAGTTTTGATGTCGACTCATGTTTTGGATACGGCAGAACGTTATTGCGACCGCTTCGTCTTGCTGACAGCGGGGCGGGTGAAGGCGAGTGGAACCCTTAAGGAATTGCGTCAACAAGCTCACAACGAGCATGCCTCGTTGGATGACATCTATCTGAAGATGGCAAGGGATGGTGTCGATGACTAATTTATACAAGAAACGCGAGTCTGCTCATTTCGTGATGCTGATCAAGTACTGGCGCTTGGTTTTCAATGACCACTTTGTCATCGCCCTCTTCTTTCTGTTGGGAGCGCTGGCTTACGGCTATGTTGGCTGGTTAGCCAAGCTCCATCAGGGACTTTGGTGGGCACCCCTACTGTTGATTATCTGGTCAGCCTGCCTTTTGCAAGTCGGTCGACTGGCCACCCTTTTGCAGCCCGCTGACCGGGTCTTTTTGCTACCACAAAGTCAGGCAATGACGGCCTATATGAAAAAGGCTTGGCGACACAGCCTGCTGCTTGCTGAAATGATCACCATTGCAGGAACAATCGTTGCCCTTCCTTTTGCTCGAGTGACGATGGGCTGGAACAATTATCAGCTCGCCTGGGCTGTGATTGCGATGGCAATTGGGAAGCTCGATTGGCTGTTGCTCAGTTGGATTCATCTGAATAACAATACTCATCTGGCACCGGGTAAGCGGGACTGGATGAACAATCGCTGGCTGCAGTCGATTGTGATTGCCATCGGGATTTTCGCTAAAGATGCCTGGGCGGGGGCGATTGTGGCCGTCCTCTTCCTGCTTGCCAATTGGTTGGAATACCGGATAGCCTTTAGTTTGGATTGGAATCGCGCCATTGATTACGAACAGCACCGAATGGATAGTATTTACCGCTTCTTTAATCTTTTTACTGACGTACCAAGTGTCCAGGGGTCAATTAAACGTCGGCGGTGGGCCCGGGGAATTGTCAATGTTTTGACCGTCAATGGCCATTCCTGGTCCTATCTCTATGCGTGGGGTTTTGTCCGTAACGATGATTTTGCTGGTCTGGTAAGTCGACTGACCATCGTAGCAATGCTGGTGGTTTTTTTCGTGAGTTTGAGCTGGTTAAAATGGGTGTTGACCCTGCTTTTCATCTACGTCATCGCTGGGGAGCTGACGCCTTTTTATAAGCACTTTGATGCCAATGCGATGACCCATCTTTTTCCGGCGAGTCATTCTCAACGGGTGCACGATTTTCAGCACTTGACCTTCGTGGTGCTCTTGCTCAGCGGTTGCCTAATCGGTTTAGCGAGTCTGGGTAATCGGGGTGATTGGCAAGTGATGCTGATCGACATCGTCTTGGCAGTTATTGAAGCGGTCTTAATTAGCCGGATTTTGATACCGCAACGACTAAAAAATGTGAAATGAGGTAATGAATCAATGCGTGTGAAGCACAAAAAGTGGGCTGAGCCGTTAATGCAGGCTCACCCGGAGATGCTGGTGAAAGAGCCGGCAAAGTACGCTGGTAAGTGGCAGGAACGTTTTGCTAAAAAACAACCTTTACAACTGGAACTCGGGATGGGAAAGGGACAGTTTATCATTGGCATGGCCAAGGCACACCCTGAGATCAACTTTATTGGGATGGAAATTCAGTCGACTGTTGCGGCAATTGCCTTAAAAAAGGCCTTACCAGAAAAATTGCCGAATTTGCAGTTGATTAACGCTGACGGGGCTGAATTGACGAGCTTTTTTAAGTCTGGCGAGATTGATAAACTTTACTTGAATTTCTCCGATCCTTGGCCTAAGTCGCGTCACGAAAAACGACGCCTGACTTATAAGACCTTTTTGCATGAATATCAAGAAATTTTGCAAGATCAGGGCGCAATTGAACTAAAGACTGACAACATGGGCTTTTTTGAATATTCGATTTGCTCCTTAAATAATTGCGGCCTTCACTTTGATGGCCTTTGGCTTGACCTGCACCATAGTGATGAACAAGCCAACAACGTTGAGACCGAATATGAACAAAAATTTGCCGCGAAGGGACAGCCAATTTATAAGTTGGCAGCGCATTTTGCCTGAAAAAAGCATTGGGGTGTTCCGTATTGAATTGTAAACGAGTGGTAGCTTGTAGAGGATTGCTGGGGATCTGACTTATCACCTGGAGTGTGTTTTTTTGCTGCTATTCCAAAAAAGAAGCCGGAAAATGGATTTTCTGACGTATATCCAAAAAGTTGGAAGTTGAATATTCTAACTTGATAATTGAATAAATATTTTTTCTAGGCAACTAGACACTGTTCATATTGATACGGTGTTTGGTTGCTTAGTTTTGTTTGAATGCGCCGTTCATTATAGAAGTGCATCCATTCTTCAATTGCTTGGATGAGTTCATCCTGGTTGTGATAATTCATCAGTTCCAATCTCTGCTTTTAGCTTACTAAAAACGGTCTCACAAGCCGCATTATCTAAACAGGTTGCTCGATGAG
>NZ_CANDNU010000040.1 GCF_947387495.1 Limosilactobacillus difficilis | reverse complement strand
CAGCTCCATCAACCAATAATCAATTGGTCAGTATTATTTATTTGAGTCCAGTGGCTAACTTATTCTTGAAATTTAGGTATCTAAGAAAATAACAATTCTTATGTCATTAATCAAAACAACGTTGAAAGTATAAACGTATAGAAAGAAAGTATATTTGATGGTATCTAAAAACAATATTCAACACAAAATGGAAGATGATGCCAAGCGGGTTCCCCATTACGGACTGAGAAAGTTGGGAATTGGAGTCGCTTCTGTTTTACTGGGAACCACTCTGTACTTTGGTAATGCCCAAGCGGTACGAGCAGATGCTACTAATAATGCTGGCACTTCAGAAACCGAAACGGAGAAGCAAACGACCACTCCGAACATGTCAAATGGAACAAAAGTAACCTTAAGTGATAATTCGAAAGTTACTAATGCTTCAAATGAAACATCGGAATCAAACAATGGTAATACAGATGAAACATCGGAATCAAACAATGGTAATACAGGCCAATCCGATATTACTACTACTAAGAGTAATAATGAATCAACACAAAATAGTATTGGTAAAGTACAGGAGAATGGTCAAAAGTCAGAGAATAGTATTACCCAAACAATCGATACCGATAATGTGAATAACGCATCACAAGCAGTACCCTATTCAAAACTGTTTGTCATTAATCCAACTGGGACTAAAGTAACTAAAGTAACTAATGATAATTCTATTTCTACTATTACAGATAAATCCACAGATAGACGTTATTCATTAACATTTAAGTCTTATGGCGTCATGGGTCAAAATGGCAGTACTGTACCAGATTCTGCCTTCATTAATGGGAAGATAACTTTTCCGTTACTTTTACATGGAAATGTCCAAAATGGCGACACTGTTGTTATCACAATACCATATGCAGATACATACACTGTTAACGCTCCAAGCTTAAGCAGTCAATATGGAACGCGATCAATTATTTCAGGCTCAAATACATCAAATTGGATAATTAAATATAGTTTTAGCCGGAGTGCCACTTTAAATCTGGAAATTGATATCGAGGGTAGTAATAATGGTTATGGAGCTAAGAATCACCCACTTAGTGATCCAGCCGGAGATACGAAAAAGACAATTAAATGGTTCGAAAACGGAACTGAACAGGATAATACTGGTTTGAACTTCATTTCACGGCAAATGCCCAGTTGGAATCCAAATCAACAATTAAAATCATCTTCATTAATTGATAGCAAACAGCTTCTTAATTCTAACGTAGTTTACTCTTACTCGGTTAGGGAAGATAATGGTACCGTTCCTAGTCAGGCAGGGAAGCCAAATTGGCCATCAGCTCAAATTAACAATACCTTGAATTATGGAACGACAATCACGATACCAATGCCAGAAGGATTTGTTCTTGATGTGAATGCTACGAATAAATTGGTACCTGGATTCTACGGTGATAATAAACAAGCTGAGATTAAGCAAGAAGGTAATAATATTATTATCACAGTTCCAAGCGGTAAAGGAGCACAAGGCTTTGAACTCAAACCTGGTTATCAATTTGTTGGGCATTATGACATTAAGAATCCAGAAACAACATCTTTTACAAGAACTGCAACTGATAGAATTTCGATTGTAGAAAATCTAACCGCAGATGGTAAGCAACAAAAGAAATTTACGTCTGATAAACCATTTTCAGAGAATTTCTGGGGGACTAGTGACAAAGTGCCAATTACTAATGTGTCAACATGGGTAAATTCAGCTTGGAAGTCTAAGACATGGAATTCTAATGGACAGGGTGAATTAATACAATGGCAGGATGATCATGATCAGATTATTGCTTATGCTGGTTTACAAAATGGTTACAGTGCTAATTTAAATAATGCTCAGATTACGCTTAATATTCCAGATGGAATGATTGTCCATGGTGTACGTGTTCCATCAATTAGCGGGGCAACTTCATATACGTATCAATATAAACTTGATGATGGGACTGTACACAGAGGTACAGTTATGCCAGGAGATAAAATAGAAGTTAATGATTTATCAAGAACTATTACGAGTATTACATTAACACCAGATGTGATTGATTCTTATAGTGGAACTGGCACGTTTGATGGTAGTAGTAATTATTTTAATGAAGATAACGCTGTTTCAAACGAGATGCCTCAGATGTTTGAAATATATGGCCACGTGGGCAAAACTAAGCGTGATGGAAAAACCATTGTTAAAAATGGTGAAGTTTGGCAACTTGGAGTGCAGTTAAGTGCTGTTTCCAATGGTTCTTGGTATCCGTTCCACAGCTCTGAAAATATTTTGGTGTTGGTACCAAGCCAAAGACAATCTTCTTCACTTAGCAGTTTTGTAAATGATGATGGAAGTAAAAGTGTAACGATTGATTCAAATAAAATTGACTCAACACAAACCAATTTAGTCATAAGGACTTATTACGATTCTAGTAAACTATCATTGATGGCATCAACGACCGCACATATTGATAATGCAATTTTGTATATTAAATTACCAAAGGGCATTACTTATAAAGGATTGGATAGTTATAGTTATGCAGCTGTTAAGAATGCTAAATTATCAGTTTTTCAAGATGACGAAGATAATACAATTGTAAAAATTGATTATACAGGTTCCTACTTAGACATAACTAAGACAATAAACATGCTTTTAGGCTTCAGCAGCGATGTAATGCAAGGAACATATAAAGTAAAAACCATACTTTATTCTCCGGTAGAAGATCTAATGCCATGGACGAAGTATTTTCCTCAGAATAATGGGAAAACATATTCACCAACTAGTGATGAACAAAAGTGGTTACCTAGTGACACAAGTAATTTATATCTTATAGATAATGGTCCTGCTACCATTACAGTTACCCGAGCTATTTCTGGATTGAATACGATTAGTTTGGCTAAAGGAAACAAAGACTTAGCAGATAATTCATCAAATGGGACATCATCTACAACTGGTAATGAAAGCATGCATTTTGCTGTATCAATTAATAATGGTTCCACAAATGCGATTAGCAATGCTCAGACAATTATTAACTTGCCAAGTAAAAGTAATGGTTCAGGGTTTAATTTTCAACTACATGGTGCAAATTCAGTAACATATAGTGGATCGACTCCGTTAACTTTCAAGTACTCAACCTCCAGTTTTAATTTTACAAATCGTGAAGATACGGAAGGGTATCAACCAAATACGAGTAGCTTTGTAACGGCAGATAAAGTAACAGACTGGTCATCGATTAAATCAATCTTGGTTGAAATTCCGTCATTACCTGCTTCATCAATTATTGGGCGAATCAATATTGATGGCACTGATTCAACGATAGGGACAGATGACGGGAAGACAGGATATCTTGGAACAGGACTGTATATGGCAGGTTATAAACCATATGTAGAATTGCAATCTGCTAAAATTGATGTTCTGGCGAAAAAAACTGTAACATATCAGTTTATTGATGATAACGGTAATAGATCTAAGGTTGGTGAGCCGGTTCAAGTTACAGGTGATGTTGATAGTGAACAACCTGTTAACGGTTTAACTCTCCCAACTGGTTATAAATTAACTAAGGGTGGAACTTTACCGACCTCAGTAAAAATTGGTAATGATAATCAGACGATTGATATACATTTGAGTCATGTCATGACTAATGTGGATCACACGAAGCCAGTGGCCCCAGGTATGAAGACGGTTACTGGCAAGGTAATTGATGGTGCTCACGAGGCTGATCTGAATAAGACGATTACCCGGACGATCAATATTACTGATCCAAACAATGGCAAAAGTACGAAAACTCAAACCGTGAAGTTATATCGGGATGCCAGTTATGACGAAGTGACCGGGGACGTCACTTATGGCCAGTGGAGTACCGGCAGGTGGAATGAATTTGATGATGTTCCAGCGATTGCCGGCTACACGCCAAGTCAAGCCAGTGTGGCTTCAGCAAGCGTAGATAGTACCACCCCAGACGCAACTGTGAACATCAGTTACACGGCGAATGACCAAACCACGCACGTGAAATACAAAGACGCTAGTGGGAATGTGATCAAGACCGATACGGTAACGGGGAAGACCGACCAAACGGTTGACAGCAAGTCCAGTCTGCCGGCTGGTTGGAAGATTGCGGATAGTTCAACTGTTAAGGCAGTGCCAGCCACAATTACGTTCAAGGGAGCTTCGACCCCCGACACGGTCATTACAGTTGACCACGCCCACCGGACCATTCAACCAACTGATCCAATCAAGCCCGACGAAAAGACGCCGGATGGCAAGACCACAATTGATGGTGGTCACGCAAGTGACCTGAACAAGACGGTAACGCGGACGATTAACATCACTAATCCAACCACCAAGAAGACGACTACGACCACGCAAACGGCTACGCTCACGCGGACTGGTGATTTGGATGAAGTTACTGGTCATGTCACTTATGGCCAGTGGAGTACCGGCAGGTGGAATGAATTTGATGATGTTCCAGCGATTGATGACTATACTCCAAACCAGAGTAAAGTCTCCGCTCATAAGGTGACTGCAGATGATATCGATACAACTATTAATATCACCTACACTCAAAACACCCATTCAACAACAATTAATTACGTTGATGAAAATGGTAAGATTGTGAAGACTGATAAAGTTTCTGGCCATACTGGTGACAAGATTAATATCAATGTTCCAAGTGGATATCACATTGATGGCGGAAATGTACCAAGTTGGGTCATCGATCGAAATCAACCTGTTAGAACAGTTTATGTGGTCACGAATAAACACGACACTGATAACCCAGAAGTAGTAACGAAGCCCGTTCTTAACATCATTAAGTACGTTGACGAAAACGGTAATGTGGTTAAGACGGAAACTGTCACTGGCAAGTTAGGTGATCAGATTACACTGACCATTCCTGCCGGTTACCACTTCAAGGATGGAGAAACACCAAACCTTGTTATCACAGAGAGTGGTGTTCAAATTGTTAATGTCGTTAAGGATCGTCAGGTAACCCCTGGAAATCCAACAATTAACGATCATGACAAGAAGAACGGTAACAACTCTGCTGTTGATAACAATGGTGCATCTCAAGACAATAATGGAAAGAAAGTTTCAACTTCTTCAACGGGTCAATCCAATAATGCTAATAACCACAAGCAAAGTCAGTTACCACAAACAGGTAACGAATCACGAAATGGCTTTAGCGCTGCTGGTTTGGCATTAGCTAGTTTGACTAGCCTAATTGGTCTTGCAGGATTCAAGAAGAAGCGTGACTAGCAGAATTACATGTTAGTTTGCTTTCCTAAATAAGAAGGACTCAAGAAGTCGAACTATTCGGCTCCTTGGGTCTTTTTTCGTGTTGGTAATATTAACTTAATCTGAAAAATGTTAATCAAGATTTATTTATGGCAGATTGCAAGAAATAACTTGAACGAATTTAATGACGTAAATTAAGCAGGAAGATCTCGATTGGTGTGCGCCAATTAAGACATTTGAGTGGCCGGGAATTCAGATACCAATTGATTTGAACCAGCTGGCGATCGCTCAGCTCTTCAATAGCTTGTCCCTTGGGAATAAATCGTCGCAAAACTCGGTTACGGTTCTCATTACTACCGCGTTCATGTGGTGAATAAGCATGGGCAAAGTACAACGGCACGCCGGTATTTTTCTCAATTGATTGGTAGTTGGCGAACTCTTTCCCGTGATCAACCGTCAGTGTCTTGAGATTAGTTCCTAATTGATTAGCTAACTCAAGGATAACCTTAGTCATTGAAGTGCTATCTCGTCCATCAAGCCGTTTAACGATAGTAAGGCGACTCTTGTGTTCGACAAACGTAGCTACTGCTTGACCTTTGCGCTTACCAGATAAAACTGTATCAGCTTCAAAATGGCCTGCAATATTACGATCAGAAGCTTCAGCTGGACGATCTTCAATCGAACGACCATGACTAAAAGTACCACGAGTTTCTTTAGTCCGCTTACGGCGAATACCATGGTCAGGTAAATCAGTCATCCGAATATCTAGAAATCCTTGATCGACCCAGTTATAGATAGTCTTGTAGGCGATCCTAACCACATGGGCTACTTGTTCAATTGACCATTTCTGAATCTTGATCTTGTCTTCGATTAGTCGGAGGTTAGCCGTTAATGAGCATTTACGACCACGACGACTAAGCTTAGATTCAAGGTTAGCTTGAGCACTAGCAGCTTGATATTCGCCATTCAAGCGATGAATTTCATTAAAGATAGTGGTCTTACTAAAGCCTAAGTAGTTAGCGATATACTGCAAGGAACGTTTCTCGTTATGAAGTGTTTCGATGACAACGCGGTCTGAAAATGATAAGATAGTGGTGCCCATAAAGGTCCTTCTTTCAATGGAATGTTGTGGTAACACCATTAAAGACCTTTATGGGTTTTTCTGTCCACTTAAATGTTCAACTTAAATTTTACAATCTGCCACTACTAAATGTGTACTATATAAACACGTATTTCTGATGTAAAAATGTTACTCCAGTAAGTTAAAAACAGCTATTAAGTTATCTAACCTTTAAATAAAAGGGTTGATAACCATGGACTAAGACGACAGCAGGGTATCACGCAGGAACAGCTTGCTGAGATGAGTGACTTATCACTTAATTTTGTTTCAAAAATCGAAAGAAAACAGAAACAGAACATTATCATTAAAACATTGATGGCTCTTGCATCAGCCTTAAATGTTAAACCTTCAGATTTGCTTAAGGGTAGCAAGGGCCCAACCAGTAATCGTCGTAAGCATGTGGATCTGCTTAGTAGGCAGCTATATAAGTTACCTGAAGGTGAATAAAAAGCTTCCTATCGGGACTTACTGTTCAACCCAGCATTAAACTTAATGCACTCTTTTAACTTCATTACCCCGCTCCTTTTAATATTCTCGTTCAAATATTTAATCGCACCATTAAGATACTCCCGTTTAATTACCGTTTTAAGATATTCCAAGCGAAATATTTAAAAATATTTTCGCGTAAATATCATTTAATCATTGCGTTTAAATTTCATTTACCAACTGCGCTTTTCCCGTTTCAACTTCAAAATTAAGTTCAAAACTTTCCCAATTCCGATCTTTGACACACGACATATTTACAGATATGCGCAAAAGTTTGTCAAAAACAAATAAATAACTTTAATTAAGCTTGATATTTCGCCATTATCGCGCAGCTAAACGCTTATCATTTTTAGCGTTTCGTGATTGCGCATATTTTTAGATATGTCGTATCTCAATTGCCAGATTAGAAAAAAAAGCTTGTTAATTTTGTTGGCGGGTCGCTCGGTTACAAAGGTAATCACACCCACCCATAAAACGAGTGCTTTGTTCTACGGCTATAAGCCGGTATGTACAGCTAACGCCTCAAGGCACTGACTTGTCTTGTTGTTGACTTGACCGCTTTACGAAATTAGGCAGCCTCGCGCCCGCTGAATCTCGAGCCTTAGCTGCCTAATCGTTGACATCATTCAATTTTTTCTTGTTTAATCAATGTGGATAAAAAGGCCGATCAATATGAAAAGATAATCAACGGTCTAAAAAGTCGTCGTGCAATCAAAGAAAAGCATCTTCGGGCTGATAGTAAGCAACTCGAGCAATTGAGCAAACAGATTCGTTATTACTCAGCCCGTCGGGCCAACTTGCTGACGGAACGGTATCGCCAAATTGCTCGGCAGTTGTTTGCTGAGTATGAGCTAATTGCCATTGAAAAACTCGATGCCAAAGAAATGCGCAAGAAGAATCAGAAAGGGTCAGGGGCCACTAATCGGGGTAAGAACCGTAAGCTGGCGAAAATCAAGCCTTACGAAATTGCGTTGCTTTTAGAGCAAATGGCCGATCGTGAAGGCAAAACCCTGCTGAAAGTTGATAGTTATAAGACCAGTCAAGTTGAATTTGGCACACAATACCAAAAAGTGGTGAGCGTCAATGGGTGTCTAAGCACACTGGAAAATTGATTGATCGTGATTTGAACGCTAGTCGTAATATTTTAACTTGGGCCCTTGATCCTAAGAAGCATATTAAGTATCTCGAACGTCAAGCAGCAATCAAAGCTGCTAAAAAAGCTGAAATCACTAAAGACAAGTTGCCAAAAGCGATTCCAGCCAGAGTATTAGTTACAACGAATTAATTAACGGGCGGGACAGAACCTCGCCGTCCGTCCCCAAAGGTTTTGAGAGTTACTGTTGGCGTATCACCCTGAGCGTGCAAAACGGGTGCGAAACAGTAATTAAGATCAACTTGATCTCAACGGCGCAAGCCGTTGCATTGCCTAAACGTTTTCTGAGATTGAGCGGCTCTTAGCAGCCTTTTGATCCAGAAGCGCGGTCATTTATGACTGAGTAGTTCACGCCAGCGAAGTTAGCACGGTGATCATGCTATGGATTAAAGGGGGAATGGCAGAATCCAGTGCCGAATTAGCCCAAATGTTAGCAGTCATTCGTGATCATCCCCTCAAAGAAATTGTCGGCCCGGCCCATGAATAAATCCCAGAAAACCAAAAATTACCGCCAACAAGGACGGTGATCGGCATAAGAGAGAAAGAGAATTGATTAGAAGGTAAATACTTAATACCTTGTGACTATATGTTAGCGTTTACACATGGATTTGTCAATAACTTCCCCGATTTTATTTAAAACGGTTTCATTCCTTGGCTTCTTGACTTGCGCGCCTGGTTATGACCTAGCGTAGGCGAAAGGGCTTGATCAGGGTCCGCAGTGGGGTGTGGTCCAGCCCCCAGACTACTACGTAGCTCAGCACCAGGCCGGCCCAGTTGGTAATCACATCGTCAATATCGACCACCCGCAACGTGTGAACCAACCAGTCCGAAGCAAACTGGGCGCTTTCAATCACCAGCCCCGGCACGAGCCCGGCCAAAGCAACCTGCCACCACGACCAGTGCGGCCGCCAAAGGTAGCAGTACACCCCCAGTGGCCCGGTCAGCAAAATATTGGCCAAAAATTCCGGGTCGACGTGGACGAACGGGTGGAGGTTATACGGCACCATGTAAAAATACGACAGGGCCTTGTAAGAATCTGGCAGGATCAGCCCGACCGGGGCAAAGACCAGCCAGGCCACCACCATTAAGTAGCCCAGGCTGGTAAAGACTGTCACCCGCTGGGCCGGCGTCCGGTTTGGTACCGCCAGTAGCCGGTAATACCCCGCTAGCAAAATCAGCCAAGCCACCCCAAACGTCAACCACCGTGTCTGCAACATCAAATTGCCCCCTTCTATAAATAGTTCTAGCTTACCGAACGTAACCGGACCTGACCACCGTTGGTCCCCAAGCTTAACCAGAACTTAATTTCCCAGCATTTCCCGGGCGGTCGCCACCAGGGGACCAAATTCGGCGGCAAAGGAGCTTTCCTTTAAGTAGATCAAATTCAAGGGATGCTCGAGCGGAAAGCCGGCCAGCGGCAATTCAAACAAATTGCCCCGGGCCAATTCGTTGGCCACCAGGGCCCGGTACATAAAGCTGATCCCGACCCCCTGCTTAAGTAATTCAATGATCGCCGTCGGGCTGCTTAAGGCTAAGGTCTGGCGAAAATCACTCAGCTGGGCGTTGTGCGCCGCCAGCCAGGTCGTCAAAATCTCGCGGGTCCCCGAGCCGGCTTCGCGGACGATCAAAAGCTGGTCAAACAAGGCTGGCAATGTCGCTGGCGCCTCGGCCTGGGCGGTCACGCCGATAAAGGGCGCACTGCCCAACGGGGCGGCGGCAAAGTCCTGCCGCGAATAATTACCCTCGATCAAGGCCGCATCTAATTGACCGGCGAGCAGCTGCTGGGACAGGACAGCGGTATTTTCAATCGTCATTTCCAGCTGGTAGCCGGCCGCGATCACCTTGGCCAGCAGCTGCGGCAGTAAAAAGGCCCCCAGCGAGCGGGTCGCCCCCAAGCGCAACGGCGGGGTCTGGGCCAAGCGGAGCCGCTTTAAGACCGCCTGATTGTCCTGCCCGAGCCGTTTAGCGTAGGCCACTAGTTCCGTGGCCGCCGGCGTTAGCTTGACCCGGCGCCCGTGGTGGGCCAACAGCGGGACATCTAGATCGGCCTCCAGGCTGGCCAGCTGCTGGGAGACGGCCGGCTGGGTGATAAAGAGCTGCTGAGCGGCGGCGGTCAACGAGCCGGTCTGCGCCACCACCATTAAGGTCGTCAACCGGTGGTCCAGTAAATTTTCCATCGTCCTGCCCCTTTCATAAGGAAAACTAACTTACAAGAAAGAAATCATAATTTTTATTTATCAGTCTAGCATGGTACATTAAGAATGTAAAAAAATCCGGATGTCAATTCGGAAAGGAGAAAGTGAAATGCTCAAGAAGATATTTAGCTGGCCCTTTGCTTGCGCCGCGCTCTTAACCTTAATTTGTTCGCTGGCCGGCAGCTACCTGGCCACCCTCCCCTACCTCAAGGTGATTGGTGCCTTAGTGATCGCCCTCTTGTTAGGGATGGTGATGCAAGTTGGTCGCCCGGTCCTGGATTACAGCCGGCCGGGAATTGGCCTGATTGCCAACAAGTTCCTGCGTCTCGGAATCATCCTGCTGGGCTTTAAGCTCAATTTGATTGCCCTGGCCCAAGCCGGGATCAAGACGATTGCCCTGGCCGTCGTGGTCGTGACCTTCACGATTTTAGTCACCTACCAGCTCGCCCGCCGCTTCGGGGTCGACCGCCACTTAGCGATCCTGACCGCCAGCGGGACCGGGATCTGCGGGGCCGCCGCTGTGATGGGGATTTCATCGCAATTAACCAGCGATGACGATCCAGCCACCAAGTTGCGCCACCAGGAAAATGAGGTGGTTGCCGTAGCGATCGTGGCGATCCTCGGGACACTCTTTACCCTGATCGAAATCGGGCTCAAGCCACTCTTGCACATGACCGCCCTGCAATTTGGGGTGATGACCGGGGGCAGCCTGCACGAAATCGCCCACGCCGTCGCCGCTGGGAGCGCCGGGGGCCCGGTCAGCCTTGATACGGCGATCATCACCAAGCTTTCGCGGGTCCTGCTCTTGGCCCCAGTCGCGATCTTAGTCGGGATCTGGTACCAAAAGGCGACCCGGCAAGCCAACCCGACCGGTGAAAAGCAGCCGGTGCCGATTCCGTGGTTCATGCTCGGCTTTATCCTGGCCAGCGTGGCCGGCACCTTTATCCCGGGCCTGGCCGCGTTGGTACCAAGTCTGGTCAAATTAGCCTACCTGCTCCTAGGGATGGCAATGGCCGCCTTGGGGATGAACGTGAACTTCTCCGTGCTCTTCACCCGCGGCAAGAACGCCCTCGTGGCCGCCGGAATTTCTTCGGTGTTGCTCTTGATCCTGGTCGCAACTTTGTCCAAGACCTTCTTTTAATCCGTAATTAAACGCTAAAACCGCCGTCTTCCAACTCCCGGAAGGCGGCGGTTTTGTTTAAATCATGCGTCATTATCTGACTTCAACTCCGTAAATTGAGCATCTAATTTAGCAATAATTTGAGCGCGTAACGTTTCGATCCGTTTGGCTACTGATTCCCACATAAATTTACCATTAGATCCTGATTTTTGTATGTACCTCGAAGAAGATGATGAAACAAGGTACAGAGCTGAGTCTTATAATTTAGGTCAATTCAGGCTAAGTATGTCCTGGAATAAATTGATACTTAAATATAGGAACAGAACTATTGATGAGTTACTTGTTGTATTCATGGATAGTGCTACTTTCATGACAGTCACTCCTAGCCTAGGTTCCATAAGTCCCATGTCTAACAGTGATATGCTCACATTCCAATATTACCTAGCTGATTCGCTAGATTTCGCCGTTGAAAAACTAATACTAAATATGAAGAGATCATCAATTACTCCTAATTATAATCAACAATCAAAACTACTAAAAAGAATTGTTATTTTTAAGAATTATAATCAGCTAAAGCAAATTAAATCAGTTTTGCAGAAGCAGGATGAATACATCAAGGGAAAATGCGCTCCTACAAAAGAACAATTAGAATTATGTAGAGGCGCACTTTCAATGGATTTCGGAAAGGATACCCCTGAAATGAATCAAGGGCATATCGAAGTTATGTGTGAAGAAGCAAACGTCAGTCAATTCATAAATAATTATTTACAATCAGAGATCATTAACAATAAACGTTCTCGTTGATTATCGTACAATACCCCTTAGGGTTGACGGCACTTTAAATAATAAAAGCGCTGATCCTAAGGGGTATTGTACGACTGACGAACAGAGGTAATTTTTACTAAGCGACGATCGGTTGTTATCTTTTAGAGTTATTCACGTTTAATGTAGTTTGAAAATGTTTTCTTTATAAAAAATAATTTTTTATTAGAAAAAGCTATAGGGACCTCCCTTAATAAATTTTTATGGAAAGGATACTGATTATGCTCAGAAAGCAATTGCATGAGACGTACATGGTAACAATCACAGAATTCCTAAGTAACTGGGAATATTTGATTAAGGCCAATGATAAAGCCAAAAAGACCATTACTCTTAAAAAGGGCAATGAAATTGTCGCTGTTCTGTTTACTTCTAACACTTTTCAAAAAACTGACGGTGATATTGAAAAGTTAGAAGCAGCTCATCAAACAGACCAACTTCAGATTAAAAGCTTAAGAAAAGAGAATGAAATTCTTAAAGCGCGTCTTGATTTGCTGGAAAAAGCAAATAAAACAGACGATAATGACATTCCATTTTAGTTAAATAGGTAAAGAACACTTAGCAGATTTATTAGTTTACTAAGTGTTCTTTTTTAGTTGTTCAGTTTTTTTGTGCTTGAGAATATTCCATCATCTTATGCCAGCAAAAATTAATAGCTTTAGCGTAATCAACGCCCGTTCTGCTAAAAATGTTATCAGGCAGTGGATAGCCGTAATAAATACAAAGATTATCAATTGTATCTGTTTCATCCCCCATAACTCTAAAATAGTCGGCAAGGTCTTCAACTAAAGTATCGATTGATATAGTGATGCCTTGGCGTTTCAGATACGTAATTGTTGGATTGAACGTGATTATCTTTGAAGCCCTATCGAAAATCGATTGTATTTTATCCTTATAGTTTTCTAATAAGGGAGCTTCATAAGTATCTTCCGGCCTGATACCGTTAAGATCGCTATACCACCAATCGACAAGCTTGGTACAAAAAGTACTGTTAAAAAGGTCTTTATTATTAGTATCAATAATTGTTAGTCGTATAATTTCATCAAATTCTTCACCTCCTGTTGCATCTAGCCAATAGATCAACGTTTGTTTATCATTCATTGCAATCACCTCGTCAGGCATTGTAACTCTGAGCAGTATTGGTTGGACGCAGTTGATGTTCAATCTGCTGCTTGATTCTATACAAAGTAGATTTTGATAAGTGAAATTTCTCTTGAGTAGCAGTGTATGTATGAGATTGAAGATAGTCATATGCTTGTTTGTATTTTGGTGTGATGACACGTTTATTATGACCTCCAACGTTTACCGTAGCCTGATACTTTGCTTTCTTAATAGCTTTAGAAAGACACTTCTGATGAAGATAATGTGTGTAGTCAAGCTTAGCTAGTTGTGATGCAATAATCCAATTGCTAGCAGTGCTGTCATCACTAAGATCCATATCACCTGATTTAATAATAACCCCAGTATCCTCAACAACATGCATAAGACAACATAATTCACGTACGTTGGAATAGAGGTTAGTTAAAGAAGGGACGAACAGGATATCACCCTCCTTAGCGACAGTTGTAAGAAATCTATGAAGTTTATATCTTTCTTTATTGATATGACTGAAACCATCAGCAAAGCAGTTTTCAAAAGGAATTCCGCTATTCAAAAGAAGATTAGCCTGATATTCAAAATTAGAATCCTTAATAAACTTATCTCTATAATAGCCAGAGACATAACCATACATCGTCATAATATTATCAACTCCTTTTAGTATCATTAATGTTCTAAATAAAAATTTCTGACTTATTCAAACTCAAATAAAGCAGAAATCTTTATATACAAAGAAGAACTAATATTGTACTAGAGCAGTATTAGTTCTTCTTCAAAATTGAACATTATTAATATTGGTATCAGTTAACTAGTACTAATGGTGGAGTATAGTTGACTATTAAAAATTTGATGATTAACTATTGATAATACTTTTATTGTGTCTGATATGCTGAGTGTGAATTAATGAATATCTATTATTTTTAAAATAGAAGCTAGTATTCATGTCATCTAATCAATTATGCTAGATAATGTGGGTGCTAATCTTTGTAGGAAAATATTAACAATGATAACTGTATTATTAAAATTTCAACTTAAAAAGTGTCAATTACAGTGTCAATCTAAAAGGTTAGTGCTATTTTGCATAGGCAAGTTGGTACTTAATTTTATTCGTATACCTATCAATTAAAAAAGATATTAGGTGGATTATAGAATGAAGTTAGCCACCTAATTGGTGGTAAATACAAAAACGCCATTCGGCGTGACATCAGGTATCATATTAAGTGAATCAAACCTATATGAAAGGATGTCCGTCAAATGA
>NZ_CANDNU010000039.1 GCF_947387495.1 Limosilactobacillus difficilis | reverse complement strand
AAAGGAAAAGAGAGACGAATGAAATCCGAAGGATTTATCCATCTCTCTTTATTATTAGGGACTTATGTCACAGCCCCCTTTCTTATTTTTCGGTGAAAGCTTCAATTAAGAGGGAAAGAGCTAAGCTAGTTTTCACGCTTCTTCCGACCAAGGAGACCAGCCAGGGCTGACATCATTGCGAGGCCAAGTCCGGCAGCTGCAGCAGCGTTCTTGTCATTGCCAGTTTGTGGCAGTTTCTTTGCTGAAGAGTTGTCATTTGACTGGCTGACCGCTGAACCATTGACTTTGGTACTTACCTGCGCGCTTGGTTGGTTAGCATTGGTACCATTGTCCGTTGCAACTTGCTGACCGTTATTGTCAGTTGCGTTGCCGTTATGGTTCTGATCAGTTTGCTGATTATCACTTGGCTTGCCATTGTGATTATGGTCAGTCTGGTGATTATCACTCGGCTTGTTCGGCTCAGTCTGGTGATCATCACTTGGCTTGTTTGGTTGCTGGTTGTCAGTGTAGGTCACGTGAGTTGGGATCGTGATTGGATCGCTGCCAGGTACCGTTACCGTGACGCTTGTGCTCTGGTCCTGACCCTTCTTGCTTGGATCTGGTTCTTGACCTGGTGTCCAAACAACCGTTGTCCCCTTTGGCAGGTTGCCCGGGTTGTTAATGACATCGGTTGGAGTGGTTGGGTCTTGAACGTGATCTTTGCCGGAAATAACGACGATCGTGCTACTCGTTTGATCCGTCGTCCCGTCTGGGTAAGTGACCGTTACCGGAATAGTGATCGTTGCCGTTGTCTGGTCGGCTGAAACATTGTAAATGATCGTTCCAGTAGTGTGGTTGATGTTGACCCAGGCTGGGACATCAGTACCGGAAGTAATGTTGTACGTTACACCGGTGCTTGGCTTCTTGTTGCCTTGCCACTGAACGTCAACCGAGGTCGTCTTCCCTGGAGTCGTAATGGCTTGCGGGTAGGACGGCTGGTACTGATCTGCGTCACTTGGCGTCGACGGGTTAGTCGGGTTGGTGACGTGAACCGTTACCGGAACCTCATCCTTCGAGCCATCTGGGTAGGTGACAACAACCGTGGCTACCTTATCCCCAGGTGTCGTGGTATCTGGGGTGGTTGCCCAGGTGTAGTTCGTGCCCTTTGGAAGGTCACCCTTATTCTTGATACCGTCGGCCGCGTTTGGCGTTTCACCAGTTTTGACATGGACGTCTTGACCTTGCGGTTCGTACTTGTCGGCGTCGGTTTGTGGATTCATGACGTGAACCGTTACGGAAACCTCGTCCTTCGAGCCATCTGGATAAGTTACCACAATCATTGCTGGCTTGTTGCCTGGTGTCGTGGTATCTGGGGTCGTCTGCCAAGTGTAGTTCGTGCCCTTTGGAAGGTCGCCCTTGTTCTTAATACCGTCAGCCGCGTTTGGCGTTTCACCAGTTTTGACATGGACATCTTGTCCCTGTGGCTGATACTTATCGGCATCGGTCTGCTTTGGCGTATTGTCCTTGACCGTAACCGTGACGTTAACGGTGTCTTGTGAACCGTCTGGGTAAGTTACCACGACCGTGGCAGTTTGATCACCGACCTTGTTGGTGTCCGGAGTCGTCTGCCAATTGTACTTCGTGCCGGCTGGCAAGTCATCTTTGTTGCTGATGGCTGTGTCAGCGCCTGGTACTTCTGCACCCTTGTTGACCGTGATGTTCTGACCTTGCGGTTCGTACTTGTCGGCATCGGTCTGGTTGTGGTTGTATTCAATGACAACCGTTTCGTCAGCACTGTTAGCATCGACACTCTTAGCAGCGATCTGGGCTGGGTCCGCAGTATAACCTTCAATTGAAGGTGCATCGAATTCTTTCCAAGTCCCCGTTACAGCATTGATGTCACCAGCAACGTGCCAGTTGGTATTGTATGTGATCTTACCAGTGACCGGACCTTGGTAACCACTATTGCCCTGGGCATCTTCGTTAGTAAAGTGAACTGTTTGGTATTCAACAGTTGGTTCCTGACCTGGCTCGTGGATCATGATCGTCCGGGTGACGTAGCGGTTCATGTTGTCGTTTATGCCATCTTTACCTGGCTTGTACGGTACTGGTGTGTCGGCTTCCTTAGTGTAGTTGATCTCGACAGTAGTGTTAACCGTGTCTGGTGTTACCGTTACCGCTGCGATCTGAGCTGGGTTAGCTTTGTACCCCTTTACCTCGGGAGCAGTGTAAGCGGCCCAACTACCGTTGGCGTCCTGACTGCCGGCCACATGCCAGGCGTTCCAGGCGATTTGGTCTGTCGCTGAATCTTGGTAACCGGCATTGCCTTGCGCATCCTCACGACTGAAGTGAACCGTCTGGGTCTTGGTAGCCGGCATTGCCCTGGCTGTCTTCGCGGGTGTATTCAACGGTTTGCGTTACCGGATCAATGGTCTTTTGTCCTGCCGGAACCTCGTAGTTGATCGTCCGGGAAACCTTCATGTCATCGCGACTAGCATCGTACTTCACTGCAGTGTTGCCCTGCTTGGTGTAGCTGATCGTCGCTGTAATGTTGTTCGAAGCAGCGTTAACATCTACCGCCGCAACCTGCATCGCCTTCTGGCCATTGACGTAAGAATCATAGCCCTTTACCTGTTGTACATTTTGGGCCTTGATCGTGTAAGTTGGCTGACCATCTTTAATGATGGAATCTTGCGGTCCTTGCCATGCGTTACAGGTAATCTGACCAGTTACCAGGTCCTTGACACCAGTCCGTTGGAACGGAACCGTAATGATCTGGGTCAGTGACGGATCAACCGCCGTCTGACCAGCCGGAATCGTCTGAATAGTTTCCGTTACTTCACGGTAAGTATCCTTGTTCTGACGATCAACCGGAACATTTTCCGTCTTGTGTTGAACTTTGTAGGTCAACGCCGCTGGGTCCTGCGTCCCAAATGTGATCTGGGTTGGCACTTGTTGACCTGGGACCAGTTCCCACTTAGCCGGAACGTGGTTAGCGATGTCAACAGCAACCGTTGCGCCGGTCTTCCCATTGACGGTAAAGCCACCAACCTGGTGGCCACTGCCATCCACGAAGTTGATTACTTGCGCGTGATCATTAGCCGTGTAGGTAACGTTGACCGTTTCGTTGGCTGATTCTGGCGTAATTGTTGCCGAAGCCGGAACGAACTGCTTGCCATCCTTTGTTGCGATCGTGGCGCCAGTAGCAGTAGCGGTGTAGCCGGCCTTGCTTACGTCAAATTGTGGGAAGTTTGTGACCGTTTCACCCGCATCGTTCTTACCAGCGGCCCAGGCAGTGTAACTTACTTGCTGGCCAGCCGGCTTGGCCAAGTCAGTAATCTTGGCCCGCGTATAGATGACGTGTTGTACAACCGGTGCACTTTCGCCTTCGACGTTGATTGTCCGCGTGATATCACGGTAAAGATCATGATCAGTCTGGTTATCGACACCTTGGTCGACCTTCACAACGTTTACCGTTACCGGTACATCGAAGTAACTGCCGTCAGTAAAGTGAATCCGCACCGTCGCAGCGGCGTTGGCATTTGCCTTGGCCAGGCTCGGCAGAGTTTGCCAGTCAACAGACTTCACGGCAGCGTGGTGAGCAGCAGTCAAATCAGTAGTGTTGACATAGTTAGCTGCATCGCCCAAGTCGGCCTTAACGTCAGTCGTGTCAGATCGAACGCTAGCCTTGTGGTTGTTAGCCGTTGCCCCGTAGATCGTCACGGATGGGAATGGGAACATTGCCACCGGACCACGGCCGAAGATCGGCCAGTTGACGTTGGAAGAATCAACCGTTGCGGAGTACTTCGGGTAGCCCTGGGCCTGGTTGTTATTGTTGTTGTCGTAGACCGTCGTGCCAGTTTCGTTATCATTAGCAGAAACGAGGCTGGATGGCTGGCCTTGACCCGTGATCTTGCCAAAGAGAGGCTTGCCTGCTGGGTTCCAAATAGCGGAAATCTGGCTGGCAGCAATCGTCTGCGGCGCCTGAACTCCCGTCGCAACCATGTCAGCCGGTACATCCCCGGTTTGGGTCAGAACATATTCTGTTCCCGCACTGTTCAGCGTATAAACGTATGGCTTGGTGTAAACCATGTGACCATTCTAGCTGGTCCAGGCACCCAAGCTGAAAGTCCGGATCACTGGTTGGCCGATGATATTCTTATCACTGGTCTTGTGCGAAATGACATTTTCTGCGTGAAGACTAATCGTATGGTTGGTACTGTCGATGATGTTGACATCCTGACCATCGTTCACCGCTACCGGAATTTCAACCGTCGTCGTCATACCATCTGGGTAAGTGACCATGGCGTTCCCGGAAGTCAGTCCTGGTTTGGTGGTATCTGGCGTCTTCGTCCAGGTGACGTTGGCTGGATAGCCATCGACCGGCATGGTGCCACCGTTGTTCAGGTTAGCAATGCCGTCCTTGGCGTCTGGAGTCTGACCCCTCTGAGTGTTGATTGCCTGAACTTCAGGAGCGTGGTTAACCACGACGTTCACCGGCACGTTTGTCTTGGAGCCATCCGGGTAAGTGACAACGACCACGGCCGGTTTCGTCCCTGGAGTCGTTGTGTCTGGTGTCGTTTCCCAAGTATAGCTAGTGCTATTTGGCAAATCATCCTTATTTTGGATGCCGCCCTGGGCAGCCGGAGTCTGGCCGGCAATGGTGTGCACGTCCTGACCCTTTGGGCTGTACTGTTCAGTATCCGTCTTCTTTGTCACTAAAACTGCTACCGTCGCCGTGGTAGTGCTGCCATCCGGATAGGTTACCGTGACCGGAATGTTGTAAGCGCCCGGCTTAACGTCGGTGCCCGGCTTGAGCGTTACCGTCCCGGTTGTTGGATCAACCGTTGCCCAGCTTGGTGTCTTCTGGCCGGTTGCATAGGTCGTACCGGCTGGTGCCGTTCTGGTCAGTGAAGCTTGGCTTAACCGTTGCGGTTTGACCCTGCTTGACCGTGGTTGCTGGGTATGATGGTGTGTACTTCTGGGCAACGTTGGTGATGGTGAACTGGGCATTCACGTGATCCTGGGTACCATCAGCGTAAGTTACCGTAACCGGAACCGTGTAGTTGCCTGCCTTGGCATTGCCATCGACAGTAATAACCCCAGTCTTGGCATCGATGCTGATCCCAGTCTGCGGAGTGTCAAGTTGGAAAGCGTCCGTGTTGGCCAACGGTACTTTGGCGATGTCAACAGCCGCCCCGTCCTGATTGGTAAAGCTTGGCGTGATGTCAGTCTTCTCGCCCTCTTTGATCGTGGTTTGTGGGTAAGCTGGCTGGAAAAGATTATTTTCCGCAAAGTCGGTCCCAATGCCGAGACTCTTGGCGTTCCACCAGCTGAAGTGGTTGAGGAAGTCGTTGTACTGAGCACTGTTTTGACCACTCGGCATGGTCAGGGTGTAGTTGTTGGCCCCGTTCAAGTACTGAGAGCCGGCACTGTTCCAACTGTGGCCAGCCTTAGTGAACCAGCAACCATCATCGCCACCCTGGTTCTTGTTGTGAAGGTAGTTGATCGCCCAAACGTGCTGACTGCCATTAGCGTCAACCAGGACAATTGGCGTTACCGTCGTGGATCCTTCCCCGTTGATGTAGGTGTCGTTAGTGTTGCGGCCACCATCATTGGCCCCTTCCAGCTTGAGGAAGTTACCGTACTGATCGCCATTCCGCTTCAAGGTGATGTTCTGCGGGTTGTTGAAGTGCAGTACGTTCTTCGCGCTAGTCCCAAACATAGAAATCAGGGCGCTCCAACCTTGGTTAGTGTTGGCCTTTAAGTGAGCTGGATCCATGAACAGATTATGGTGTGCTGAATCCTCGAGGTCCAGCCGTCCGCCGTTGACTTCAAGGGTGAGCGTCTGCCCACCGCCAAGGCCATCATGGGCACCGATTGCAACCAGTGCTGAGTCGGAGGAAGCAACACCGTCACGAATCACTTTCAAAGATGTGCCCTGGCCGATCCGCAAGGTTGGGTTGACAACATAGGCACCATTGTCAGCCACTTCAATTGGAGCGTAGGCCCGAAAGCCCATCAGGTCGATCCGGCTGTTGACGTTCAGACTAGCGCCATCTTGTAGGTCGATATCGCTGGCTTCGACCGCAATCGACTTGCCGTTGCCAAGGTTCATGTTCGCCGTAGCCCCGTTAGCCATCCGGAAAACACCGGCAGTAGCGGTATCAATGGTTGCCCGGCCGGCATTTCCAGTGAAGACCACCCCGCTGGCATTTTTGGCGGAACTGTTGATGTTCAGGCTGGCACCGCTGTTAATGACTGCATTGCCAGTAACCTTAAAGGCGGCAACTTCGGTACTACTGTTGCGGCTGGCATTGCTGTAATCAACGCTGGTCTGGCCATTCACTGTCAAGTTGCCCGCACTGATCAAAGCACTAGTCGTAGCGCCGTGCAGCTTGTTCGTCCCACGCAGGGAAACGTTCGTAGCAGTTGAGCCGTTGACGATCACGTTGGTGTCATCAGTAGTCGTGATATTATTCAAAGTGATTTCGTCGTCAGCTTTGTAGAAGTAGAAGAGGCCATATTGGTTCTGACTCTGAAGAGCTGGCATGTTAGCCAAAGTCAGGTGCCAGCCATCGGTCTTGTTTTCGGTGTTAGCGGCAAAGTTGATGTACTTGTCACCAAATTGCAGACTGTATTGACCGTTCCCGTCGATCGTCAGCGACCGGGCAATTCCGGATTTGGTGATATTGGCGTAGTTGCGGACCTCATCCATGGTGATATTGGCGTTCAGCTTGATGGTCTGAACTGCCGTATCCTGTAAAGCATTTTGAAATTCGGCAAAGTTATTAACCGTTGCGACGCTCTGGTCGTTGGTTTGTGCCAAAGCTACGAACGGGTTGCTGTCTGCAGCTGCCGCTTGCTGAGTATCAGCTGTTGCTTTGGTTGCAGATTGTTGCTGAGTCGTGCTTGCTTTGGTGTCCGCAGTCGAAGAAACTGCAGATGCCGGTGCTTTTTCTTTAGCCGTTGCTGATTGGGCATCGCTAGCGGTTGCCACTGCTTGTTTAGCCGCAACGGTTGACGTTTTGGCAGCAGTGCTATCAGCCTGGCTCGTTGCGGTTTGGTCCGCTGACTGAGCGACGCTTTGCTCCGTGACTGCTTGACTGGTCGTTGCGTTGTTTGCCATTGCTGATTGACTATTATTATTGTTTACTACCTTCACTGCCGGCGTATTGCTGCTATCCACAGCATCCGCATTAGCATAGGAATTAATTCCCATAAAGGTAAAGCCAATTAAAACCGATGCAACCCCCACTGTAAACTTCTTGATTGCGAAACGCTGCTTGTTCTGTGCTTGTTTTTGAATTTGCTCTTTCCGGTTATTCTTCGATAACATAATTTTAACCTCCACCATTCATAGCTGATCATCAATTAAATAATATCGTCGCATTATTCATTTTTAAAACGCTAAATATATATTATTTTCGGTTAACGTCCTATAACCTTACGGAGGCAAGCTTGAAATCGGTTTGATTTATTTTTGTTGTATGATTAATTTTGCATATATATGGCCTAGACGCCTTTGTTAAGGCATTTTTAGTAAGGATTTATTGTTAGCGGGTCTATTCCAATTAATACAAATTCGCTTGTTTTTCACCTATCATTTGATATAAATTGTTTGTCGGCAAATTTGTCGACAGTAAATCATGTATAATCCGATCAGTATTTATCATTTGCTTAATTATTTCATGAGATAAATAAAGTTCACACGTCAGGCACAAACCGCCGACTGCGGGCCAAAGAAAAAACGGGAGCGCAACCCGAAATTATCACTGACTTCGTCGTCACGCTCCCGTTGACCAGGAGAAAATATTTGCTTCTTAGTTTAAACGTCCAAGTCGATGTCCAGTTCAATCGGCAGATGGTCGCGCCGGGCACCCGTATCAATCATCTTGGAGTCCTGGATTCGGTCGGCAATATCGTTGCTGACCAGCCAGTAGTCGATCCGCCAACCCGAATTGTTCTTCTTGCTAGTTCGAACCCGCTGGGCAAACCAGGAATAGACCCCCGTTTTATCCGGATAAAGATGCCGGAAACTATCGGTAAAGCCGGCCTGGAGCAGTTTGGTAAAATGTTCCCGCTCTTCATCAGTAAAGCCGGCTGAGTGGTGATTGTTGGCTGGGTGGGCCAGGTCGCTTTCTTCATGGGCGCAGTTGAAGTCGCCGCTGGCCATCACCGGCTTTTTCTGAGCCAGACCAGCCAGATACTCGCGATATCGGTCGTCCCAGAGTTGGCGGTCAGCCAGCCGCTTCAAACCATTGCCGGAGTTCGGGGTGTAGACTTCGGTAACGAAGAAGTGGGGAAATTCCAGGGTGATGATCCGCCCCTCCTGATCCATCGTCGACGGAGCGCCGATTTCTGGATAGGTCACCTGTGGTTCCAGCCCGTTACGGTACAGGTACATCGTTCCTGCATAGGACTTGCGAGCCGGTTCCACCGAGCTGCGCCACACATAATCGTAGCCCGGAAAGATCTCTTTTAGGGCTTGGACGTGTTTTTTCAACGGATCCTTGCGCAACTTGGTTTCCTGAAAGGCGATCACGTCCGGTTGCCGATCCGCAATTGTCTTAAAAACGTTTCGCGTTTCTTGGGCCCGCGTGGAGGTCCCGGTTAGGCCGGCATTTAATGAATCGATGTTCCAACTGATGAGTTTCAAACGAGGTCACTCCTTAATTAAATTAAATTCCAAACATCAATCAGTATTTAAATTGATCATAATTAAGCAGTACTTATTTTTATAACTTAAAAGATGCTCAATCCTTCCTAGCATTTTCCAATACTTTTAATTGAAACACAGCATCTTCATATACATTATACCGACCATTATTCAAAGATGAGGTCGTAAGTTCCCGTAGTAATTTTTCATAATGCGATCTCAAATAATTAGTATCCATGCCAGCTGTATTCATAACTGCAATTCTTTCTTTTAGCGCCAGTGATTGTCTATAAATCAAATCATTATTTTGCTGTGCAGTAATTGAGTTGCTATTTTTCCGGTAAACGTAGTCATTATAGTTGCCAAAAGCAACTTTATGAGCCAGCAGGTATAGCTTCCACGTCGTGAACTCATCATCAACCATTGCCCGATGCCCGGGATATCGAACATGAGTGAAGAGAGTTTTCCTATACAATTTCCCCCAAGGTACTACAAAAATAGTCCCCATCTGCTCATAAGCGATTTTCAGCCATTCAGAAGCTGAGTAGGCTTTATCGTATTTTGTTTCTTCTGGATTAGGATAGAAAGGTACAAAATAGGTTCCTTTCTCATCCATCCGCAAATAAGAGCTGACTGCGATATCACATTGATACTCCTGCTGAATACCCACCAAATGTTGGACATAATCAGCAGTAACAAAATCATTCCCATCAATAAATACTATGAAATCACCATCAGCATGGCTAATCCCATTATTCCTGGCAGCACCTGGCCCGGAATTTTTTTGATATATAATTTTGACACGAGCATCGGTTTGCGCAAAATGATGGCAGATAGCTAAGGACTTATCAGTTGAGCCATCAATTACATATAAAATTTCAATGTTGTCATAACTTTGCTCGATTAAACTTTTAAGACATTGATTCAAATATTTTTCAACATGGCAGATTGTAAAATTTAAGTTGAACATTAAGTGGACAGAAAAACCCATCAAGGTCTTTAATGGTGTTACCGTACAATCCATTAGAAAGAAGGACCTTAATGGGCACCACTATTTTATCATTCCAGAACCGTGTTGTCATTGAAACACTTCATAATGAAGGACGTTCCTTGCGATACATCGCTAACTACTTAGGCTTTAGTAAGACCACCATCTTTAACGAACTTCACCGGCTCAATGGTGAATACCAGGCTAAGCTAGCGCAAACTGACTTTGAACAAAAGGTTAGTCAACGGGGGCGGAAGTCTTCACTCACTAAAAGCCTTAAGCACTTGATTGAGGAAAAGATTCAAGTCCAGAAGTGGTCCCCTGAACAAGTTGCCCATGTAGTTGGGATTGCCTATAAGACGGTCTATAACTGGATTGATCAAGGCTGGCTTGATGTACAGCTACCCGATTTGCCTGATCATGGAATTCGTCGTCATCGTGCTAAAGAAAAGCGTGGTACGTTCAGTCACGGCCGCTCAATTGAGGAGCGTCCTCATAAAGTCGAAACTCGCCAGGAGTTCGGCCACTTTGAAGCTGATACCGTACTTTCTGGCAAACGTAAAGGTCAAGCTGTGGCTACTTTTGTGGAGCGTAAGAGTCGCCTGACAATTGTTAAACGGCTCCATGGCCGCGACAGTCAGTCCATGACTCAAGCCGTACTTGAACTAGCTAGTCAACTTCAAGACAAGCTCAAGACGCTGACCGTAGATCATGGTAAAGAGTTCGCTAACTATCAGACAATTGAACGGCAAACTGGTACTCCGGTTTATTTTGCCCATGCTTATTCACCACATGAACGCGGTAGTAATGAGAACCGTAACCGAGTTTTGCGACGATTTATTCCCAAGGGACAAGCTATTGAAGAGCTGAGCGATCGCCAGCTGGTTCAAATCAATTGGTATCTGGATTCCCGGCCACTTAAATGTCTTAACTGGCGCACACCAATCGAGATCTTCCTGCTTAATTTACGTCATTAAATTCGTTCAAGTTATTTCTTGCAATCTGCCTTTTTAAAATTTGGAGTGAATTTTCATGGTTCAAAAAGTTTTTGCATTATCAGCTGATTATGGCTATATTAACCAAATTACAACAACAGTCAAATCGATTCTTTATCATAACCATGACTCGAAAATTTACGTCATTAATAAGGACATCCCCCAAGAATGGTTCAGCGGCATCAACAACCGAATCCGCTCTATCAACAGTCAAGTCATCAACACCAAAATTGAAGATAACCTGCTTAGTGATGAACATGTGTCACAGCCACAGATCAACGAGATGTCGTACGGACGAATCTTAATTCCAGAACTCATTGCCAATGAAGAACGGATCCTCTACCTTGACAGTGATGCTGTAGTCAATGCGGACTTGAGCGAACTCTTTGATATGGATCTAGGCGACCATCCTGTTGCCGCTGTCCCCGATCTGCTTTACGCTGACAATTTTAATTCTGGGGTCTTGTTGTTTAACATGCCTGTCTTAAAAAAGAATCCAGACATTGTACATCAGATGCTCCAGTTTGGTCTTGATTCGAACCTAAGTGAAGGCGATCAATCCGTCCTCAATCATTTCTTCAGCGACAAATATTATCACTTACCGTTAAAATACAACTTAGCCATCGGTTATGATTTTCTTTGCTATTATTACCCTGGTTTTGATCACCATTATTTTGAAAAAACCAATATTAAGGGAAGTATTGTTCACTTTACTAGTCCATGGAAACCATGGAAACAATTCTCGACTGGCCGTTACCACAACTTGTGGTGGCAATATTACGATCTGGAATGGTCAGAAGTAGTGCAGCATAAAGATTTACCCCAGACAATTGATTATGATGAAAAAGCCCAATTCTTCACTATGACAAACAGCGAAAACATTGAAGAGTTGGAGCACTTGCTTCAAGCATTGCCAGATTGTACTTTCCACATCGCCGCGCGCACCAACATGGGTGGTCAATTAACCAAACTCATCACTTACCCCAATGTTCGCTTATATGTGAGTGTAGTTCAAGTGGTAGTTGACCAATTAATGGCTAATGCAGATGCTTACCTCGATCTTAATTATGGTGAAAAAGACGACGAACTTATCCAAAAATACCAAGCAACCGGCAAACCGATCGTGTCCTTGGATGACGTTAATTCTAAAATCAAGGGAGCAGTCAATTACCACAGTTTCCCTCATGACGACCCCGAACAATTAGTACAATTTTTGCAATCACTGAAAAAATAAACATCGGCTAAAAAAGGAGAACGTCCATGAATTTTTATATTACCAACGTCAACGGAATTGGTGGAACCGCCCAACGTGCTCAAGAAATGGTTGCCCGGATTGCTCAAACAAATTTTGGCTTCACCCCCTTGGGAATTTACCGCTATACCTGGCCCGATGAACCGGGGCAAAGTTTGGGGGCGCGCATTGACGGGATCATCGCTTCTTTGCAAGCTGGGAAGCAAGATATCATCTTCCTTCAAATGCCGACATGGATTACCCCTGAATGGGATATGGAATTCATCAACCACATCCGGCCATATGGTATTCACTTAGTTATTTTTATCCAAGACATCTTGTCGGTCACCGATAACGCTTGGGATATTCTTAGCAGAGAAATCAACATCTACAATCAAGCAGAAGTAATCATCGCCCACTCTCAACAGATGATCGACTTTTTGAAAGAGCATGGTCTGACCGTTAAAAAGACCATTTCTCTGGACTTGATGGACCATGTGACCCCCTTTGAATTTAGTCACCCGGCTCAATTCCATCACAGTATCTCCTATGCTGGATCCTACGACCCCAACAAATCAAACTTTATCCGCAATTGGAACTACCCAGACGTGCGTTTTCGGATCTACTCCAAGCCCCAAGACTGGTTCGATCAACAGAACCTAGAATTTGTGAGTTGGAAAGATGAAGCCGAGTTGCTCTACGATCTGCGTAATAATGGCGGCTTTGGGATGAATTGGACCGATAACGAGAACTGGGAAAAATACTCCGCCATTAACGATAGCTTCAAATTGAGCACTTATATCGCAGCTGGTATCCCAGTGATCGCACAATCTAGTTTGACTCAACACCAAATGATCCAAGATAAGGGGCTTGGCATTGTCGCCGATACGCTTGACGAAGCTGTCGACAAAGTAGCACATACCACGGAAGAACAATATAACCAAATGGCCCAAAACGTTGAACATTTCGCTCCGTTGGTTCGCCACGGCTTCTTTACCAAACGCGCCCTAGTTAACGCCATGTTCGAGTTGTTCAATTAAACCATTAAGCGCTAGCCCCATCCCTGGCTAACGCTTTTTTTCTTTTTCCAATTGACTACCCAACGATTAGAATGCTTTAATAAAATTATCATCAGATTTAAAGGAGTGAGTCCCT
Organism: Limosilactobacillus difficilis; assembly: GCF_947387495.1. Lineage (GTDB taxonomy): Bacteria > Bacillota > Bacilli > Lactobacillales > Lactobacillaceae > Limosilactobacillus > Limosilactobacillus difficilis. Next base: position 1,506 of record NZ_CANDNU010000039.1, on the reverse strand, counting down.
TGAGCCAGCTCAAGAACAAAAAGGACCGGCCCGAACCGGTCTTTAGTTTTGGCGAAAGCATCGCCATCTTAATTGTGATCCTCTGTATTCTGGGCTACCTGATCATCTTTCAAAAGCAGGAGCCCCAAGCACCATTATTCATCGCCTTCACCCTTCTAGCCGTTTACGGCCGCCTGCGCGGCTTTAAATGGCAAACCGTCATGGACGGGATGCGCGAAGGGCTACGTGCCGGGGTCGATCCCCTGGTGATCTTTCTGTCGATCGGGGTCCTAATCGCTACCTGGATCTTCTCGGGGACCATCCCGACGATCATGTACTTCGGCTTTAAGATCATTTCTGTCCAGTTCTTCCTGCCTACCGTTTTCATCGTCTGTACCCTGGTCGGGGTGGCCTGCGGTTCATCATTCACGACCGTTTCCACGATGGGGATCGCCTTCATCGGAATCGGGGCAACACTAAAGATCAACCCGGGTCTGACCGCCGGGGTGATTGTCTCCGGTGCCTTTTGCGGTTCTAACATTTCCCCACTGTCCGGCACCACCAACCTGGCCGCCAGTGTCGGTGACATCAACATCTACGAGCACATCAAGTCCCTGATGCTGACTGACATCCCAGCCTGGTTCCTCTGCGTGATCGCCTACTCGATTCTCGGGCTTAATTCTAAACACGTCAGCCTGACCGCCGTCCACCAGATGATGCACGGGCTCGCTGATGGCTTCTGGATCTCCGGCTGGGCCCTCCTGCCGGTCGTCTTGCTGATCGTCCTGGCGATTCTCCAGGTCCCGGCTATCCCGTCGCTGGGCCTGGGTTCGCTCTTTGCGGCCTTCCTCGGCTGGCTGCACGCCCCGGCGACTAGCATTACGGCCATTACCAAGACCATCATGATGGGTTACGTTTCCCACACCGGTAACAAGACGATCGACACCCTGCTCTCCAAGGGTGGGATTGCCAGCATGCTGACCTCCCTGGCCCTGATCGTCTTCGCCCTGGCTCTCGGGGGACTTTTGATCAAGTTCCACATCATCAGCGCGATCATCGACCACCTGTCCGGCATCGTCAAGACACCAGGGCGGCTGACGCTGGCAACCGCGATCACCTGTATCGGGGTCAATTTGATGGTCGGCGAACACTACCTGGCCATCATCCTCCCCGGCCAGTCTTTCCGGGACGCCTTCGATCACTTGGGCCTGCCGCGTAAATACCTGACCCGGATCCTGAATGACGCCGGGGCCGCCATCAACGCGGTGATCCCGTGGTCGGTTTCCGGGGTCTTCATCGCCGGAGCCCTGCAGATCAACCCGCTGAAGTTCATCCCCTGGGCCTTCTTCCCGTTCTTGGTCACGATTCTCACGATCATCATGGGAACACTCATCAAAGCGCCCCAGGCCAGCGCTGTTAAATAACAAAAATGCGGATCAAGCTCTTTGGGTGATGCGTACCCCCAAAGTTGGAAATCGACTTTGGGGGTATTTTTTTATGACTAAAATTAGCATAAACACTAAGCTT
>NZ_CANDNU010000038.1 GCF_947387495.1 Limosilactobacillus difficilis | reverse complement strand
GAAAAATATTAAACTATCAAACACCGTTTGAGATATTTTTTGAAGAACCGTTGCACTTAGTTTGACAATTCGTCGGAACAGGAGGCTGAGAAATTGCAAAAAATCAAATTACCCAATGGCTTACGTGACGATGTGGGGCCGATCGCCCAACGCGAGGACGTTCTCAGCCACCAGCTTTTAAAGCAATTCAGTAAAAAAGGCTACACGCGGATCAGCACCCCGTTGCTAGAACGGGAGGCGCTTTTTCAAGACTACGAGCTAAAGGACCAGATGTACAAATTAACTGATGGTGATGGTCAATCACTAGTTATCAGGCCGGACCTTACCTTGCCGGTGGCCCGCGGCCAACAACAACCTGCCCCTTCCTCGCAAGTTCTACTACCTCGGTGAACAGCTCTCAATTGGTCGGCAGCTTTCCGGGCAACGAAATGAAATTACGCAAGCTGGACTCGAACTGGTTGGCTTCGATTCCTTAAAAGCCGAAATCGAATGCCTCCTCGTCATCCAGTGGATCAGCCAACAGTTCCTGGACAATCAGCTAACGATCGAGCTGGGCAACGCCCGCTTGGTGAATCAAGTGCTTGCGACAGTCACAACTGATCAGAATAGCAAAGAAGCCATCGCCCAGGCTCTTTTCAATAAAAATTTCCCCCGCTACCAAGAACTGGTCGCTCCGTTTAAAGACAGGGCAATATATCCGTTTTTAGAACGTTGGCCACGATTGTTCGGGACCGCAGATGAAATCAAAAACGAGCTCGCCCAGTTGCCAATCCCCGATGTCGCTCAACCGATTATTAAAGAGCTCACCGCACTTTCTGGATTTGTCCATCGCAACTTTCCAAAGCAGCAAGTCATCATTGATCTAAGCACCTCTGTTCCCCAAAAATACTACACCGGCGTCATTTTTAAAGGCTACACCAGTCAGTCCAGTGATTACGTCATCAGCGGCGGCCGTTACGATAACTTGCTCGCCAATTTCCAGAAAAAAGCTGTTGCAGCGATTGGCCTGGGGATCAACGTGGATCTCTTATCACAGCTCAGCCCTTTGCAAACCAGCCACAAAAACAAACTGGTTTACAGCGACCAGCAACACTTTGAGCGAGCACTCCAACTCATCCGCCAGCACCCCAACTACTCACTAGCTATCGCAAGCAACCTCGCCGGTGCCAAAAAGGAAGCTCAACAATCACAAATGGAATTAATCGTCATTGGAGATGAGTGAATGCTAAAAATTGCCCTAACAAAAGGCCGGGTTGAGCAAAAATTTATCCCGCTCTTAGAAAAATGCGGGATCGATTGCACGCCGTTGATTAATAAAAAACGAAAATTGATCATCAACCTCGGTGACAAATACCAGTTCATTTTCATCAAGGGGCCTGACGCGATCACCTACCTCAACAATGGCGTTGTTGATCTCGGCATCGTCGGTAGCGACATCCTGATGGAAGAAGATAGTGAAGCAAATGAACTGCTGGACCTCAAAACCGGCCAGTGCCAGTTCATTCTCGCTTCGACCGCTAATTATGACTTGAATAATCCCAAGCGAAAGGTAATCGGTACAAAGTACCCCCGCGTCGCCCGCCGCTACTTTTCCAAGAAGGGCGAGGATGTGGAAATTATCAAGATCCAAGGTTCAGTCGAGTTAGCACCGCTGATCGGCTTAGCTGATGCGATCGTTGACATTACCGAAACCGGCACTACCCTCCGTGAAAACCACCTAGTAATTCACGACTACCTCGACCGTGTTTCTACCCGACTGGTTGCCAATCCCGTCTCCCTGAAACAAAAGAAAAATGAAATCTTTAATTTTACCGATATGTTAGCCCAACAAATCAACTAGAAAGCAGGCCTTAAATATGAAAATTTACCAAAAACCATTAGCTGAAATGAAGAAAATCGTTGCCGACTACACCCAGCAAACGACTGATCTGAAAATTGAACAAACCGTTGCCGACATAATCAGCAACGCCCGCCAAAATGGCGACCAGGCTCTCTGGCAGTACGAAAAGAAGTTCGACAAGGTTGATTTGACCACTTTCCAGGTTCCCCAAGCAAAAATCGACGCCGCGGTAAAGCAAATTAGCCCAGACCTCCGGGCCGCATTAGAACTAGCTAAACGCAATATCACCAGTTTCCACCAAATGGAAGTCGAGCAAGGCTTTGTTGACGCCGCAGTTCCTGGCATTATCTGCGGTCAAAAATTGACGCCCCTGAAGCGGGTTGGGCTCTACGTCCCTGGCGGTACCGCCGCCTATCCATCAACCATCATGATGAGCACCATCCCCGCCAAAATCGCCGGGGTTAAAGAGATCGTGATGGTCACCCCACCGCAAAAAGAAGGCATTAGTCCCGCCGTACTGGCTGCCGCTCAAATGGCTGGCGTTTCAACTATTTACCAAATTGGTGGTGCCCAAGCCGTTGCTGCCCTCGCCTACGGAACAGAATCCATTCCGAAAGTGGACAAGATCATCGGCCCCGGCAACATCTTCGTCGCAACCGCCAAAAAACAAGTCTTTGGCAAAGTTTCCATTGACATGGTTGCGGGGCCATCTGAAATTGGGATTCTCGCCAATGATAGCGCCAACGTCTCGGAAATTGCGGCCGACCTCCTGTCACAAGCCGAACACGACAAGCGTGCCCGGGCGATGTTGATTACCAATCAATTATCCTTCGCTAAGGCAGTTGATCAAGAAGTTCAAAAGCAGCTGGCCACCCTCCCGCGGAAGGAAATTGCAGAAGCGTCAATCAACAACCGCAGTTTTATCGCTGTGATGGATAGTATCCCCGATATGTTTGAACTGATGAACGAAGTCGCTCCAGAACACTTGGAAATCCAACTGCCAAACGCTTCCCAGTACCTAGGGGCCATGAAAAATGCCGGATCCGTCTTCCTTGGCCGCTACGCCTCCGAACCGCTGGGCGACTACGTAGCTGGTCCCAACCACATCCTGCCGACTGGTGGAACTGCTAAGTTTTCTTCGCCCTTGGGGGTTTACGACTTCGTGAAGCGAACCCAATTTACTCAATTTGACCGTTCATCATTGCGGGCGGACTTAAAAGCCATCACAACTCTCGCCAGGACGGAAGGGTTGGAAGCCCACGCTCGGGCCGTCGAAGCCCGCTTTCCAAAGGAGGTCTAGTTATGCGAACAGCTAAAATCACCCGGCAAACCGGGGAAACTGACATCACCGTCGAACTCAACATCGACCAGCAAATTGGCATCGCCATCGATACCGGTGTCGGCTTTTTTAACCACATGCTAACCCTCTTCGCTAAGCACGGCCGCTTCGGCTTAGTCGTCAAAGCGAAAGGTGACTTAGACGTTGACGTCCACCACACCGTTGAAGATACGGGAATTGTCCTCGGCCAATGTTTTGCCAAGGCCCTTGGCAATAAAGTACTGATCGAACGCTATGGCAATGCCTTTGTTCCAATGGACGAAACCCTTGCCCAGGTGACCGTTGACCTCAGCGGGCGTTCCTACCTAGTTTTCAACGCGGACTTGGCAAATCCACGGTTGGGAATTTATGAAACTGAAGTCACCGAAGATTTCTTCCAGGCCTTCGCTTTCAATAACCACATGAACCTTCATGCTAACGTTGTGTACGGCCGGAACACCCACCACCAAATCGAGGCCCTTTTCAAGGCCACCGGGCGGGCAATGCGGCAGGCCATCACCATCAATCCCGCAATTCAAGGCGTCAACTCAACAAAGGGCGTGATTTAATTGATCGCAGTAATTGATTACGGGGTAGGCAACGTCTTTAACGTTCTCAAAGCCTGCCGTTACGTCGGAGCCGATGTCCAACTGACCGCTGATCCTGCCAGCATTCAAAAAGCGGACGGCATTATCCTTCCCGGAGTTGGTGCTTTCCGGTCGGCAATGGACCGGCTTAATCAACAGCAACTAGTTCCCCTCATCAAAGATACCGTCAAGCGTGGTACCCCGTTTTTAGGAATTTGCCTCGGCATGCAGATGCTCTTTGCTTCATCCACAGAATTCGGGGTAACGCCTGGTTTAGGGCTGATTCCTGGCCAAGTCATCCGGCTGCCACAACAAGCTGATCTTCAAGTTCCCCAGGTCGGCTGGAATCAAAACCGACTTCAGCAAGACGACAGTATTTTTCGGGACATCGATGGTTGCTATACCTATTTCGTCCACTCCTACTATGCGGAATGCCCTGCTAAATACGTCGTCGCAAGTGTTGACTACGGTGTCCAGGTGCCCGCCATCGTCCAACGGGGCAACGTCTACGGGATGCAATTCCACCCCGAAAAAAGCGGCAAAGTCGGTCTCAACCTGCTAAAAGCATTCATGAAGGAGGTGCAAGCTCATGATTTGGCCAGCAATTGATTTACAAAATGGCAATAGCGTTCGCCTTTATCAGGGACAGTTCAACCAGGAAACCCTCGTCTCCCCAACACCGGTTCAGCAAGCACGGCAACTAAACACCGCTGGGGTTAATCGCCTTCACCTCATCGACCTCGATGGGGCCAAGGATGGTTCCCCACAAAACCTAACTACGATTAAGGCAATTCGCCAAGCCTTTTCCGGGCAAATCGAGGTTGGCGGCGGCATCCGCAGTCACGCCACCATCGAAACCTATCTCCGATCCGGAATCGACCGCGTCATCCTTGGTTCTGCTGCCATCGATAATCCCCAATTTACTAAACAAGTCCTTCAAGAATTCGGCACCGATCAAATCGTCATCGGTGTCGACGGCCGAGAAGGTCAGGTGGCAACTGCCGGCTGGCTAACTCAGTCAACGGTTCCGATGTCACGACTGATCGCCGAGATGGTCCCGGCCGGAGCCAAAAACTTCATCGTGACCGATGTTGCCCGTGACGGAACCATGCAGGGGCCCAACATCGAGCTCCTCCAGTCCCTTCAGCAGGAATTCCCCCAAGCCAACATCATCGCTTCTGGTGGAATTCGCAATATGGCGGACATCCAGCAACTGCAAGCAGCTGGCATCAAGGATATGGTAGTGGGCAAGTCACTGTATGAAGGAACACTGACACTCGCTGAAATTGCGGAGGTGAATACCAATGCTAGCTAAACGCATCATTCCCTGTCTCGACGTGGACAATGGCCGCGTCAAAAAGGGCGTCAACTTTATCAACCTCGTCGACGTCGGTGATCCCGTCGCGATTGCTGCCGAATATGAACGGCAGGGAGCTGATGAACTGGTCTTTCTCGACATCACTACCACCAATGAACGGCGTGCGACGATGGCGGACGTTGTCGAAAAGGTTTCTCAACAAGTATTTATGCCACTGACCGTCGGTGGCGGTATTCATTCTGTCGCCGCGATGGAAAAGCTCTTGCAGGCCGGTGCTGACAAAATTGCCATCAACTCTGCCGCCGTTGCCAACCCCACCTTGATTCGCCAGGGTGCTGCCAAGTTTGGCAGTCAAGCGATCGTTGTGGCCATCGATGTCAGCTTTGATCCTGCCAGCCAGCAATACCGGGTCTTCACCCATGGCGGCCAGCAGGCAACTGCTTTATCAGCTATCGATTGGGCTCAACGGGTTGTCCAACTGGGAGCCGGGGAACTGCTCGTCACGTCGATGGACAAGGACGGGACGAAGAGTGGCTTTGACCTCCACCTTTATCAGCAACTCGGTCAAGCAGTTGACGTGCCGATCATCGCTTCTGGAGGTGCCGGCACCATCACTGATTTCACCCAGCTCTACCAGCAGACAAACGTCACCGGAGCCCTAGCAGCCTCCATCTTCCACTTCAAAGAATTAACCATTAATAACGTCAAACAAGCACTCGCAAATAAGGGGGTGCCGGTCAGATTATGAAACCAGATTTTAGTAAAATGGGCGGCCTCCTCACAACGGTCGTGGTGGATGCCAAGACCAAGGATGTCCTGATGGTTGCCCGGATGAACCAGGAAAGTTACCGTTTAACCTGCCAGACAGGGCAAACCTGGTTTTGGTCCCGGTCGCGCCAGGAACTATGGCACAAGGGCGCAACTAGCGGTAATACCCAGACCGTTAAAAAGATGATCCTCGATTGTGACAACGACACCCTCTTAGCCATCGTCGACCCAGCCGGGCCAGCCTGTCACACCGGCCATTATAGCTGTTTCTTCAACCAAGTCGCTTTTCAACAGAAAGGATAATTATTATGACTGAACAACAAAACCTCGAAGAACTCTACAACCTGATCCTAGATCGTCAAAAGAACCCGATTAAGGGCTCTTACACCGACTACCTCTTTACCAAGGGCCTCGATAAGATCCTCAAAAAAGTCGGTGAAGAGAGCACCGAAGTGGTTGTCGCCGCTAAAAATCCCGACAAGTCTGAACTGCAATACGAGACGGCCGACCTTCTCTACCACCTGATGGTCCTGCTCGTTGAACAGGGCGTTCCCTTTGCCAAAATCAAAGAAGAATTAGCTTCCCGCGAAGGCAAGATGAGCAAGCTAAAGGAACGGCGGCCAATTGAAAAACTATAGGGGGCAAACTAAATGAAAGAAACGATTAAAAAACTCCAGAGCTATGTCCCCGAAGAACCATTAGCCAAGATCAAGGAAAAATACGGAATCGACCGCGTCGTCCGCTTATCGGCTAATGAAAATCCCTATGGTCCCTCGCCCAAGGTCGTCGCAGCCCTAAACGAGTTCGACTTCCGCCAGGAAAATTACTACCCCGACGGCTATGCCCAGGAACTGCGGACCAAAGTAGCGCAGCAATTAAAGGTCGCCGAAAATGAGATTGTCTTCGGAGTGGGCCTTGACGAAATCATCACCTACCTCTCACGCGTCTTCCTCCAACCCGGCGACGAGGTGATCGTCCCCCGTCCGACATTTTCAGAATACGCGCTAAACGCTGCCATCGAAGGTGCCCAGGTCGTCAGTGTCCCGGTTAATCCTAATACTGGCAAGTACGACTACGACCAAATTTTAAATCAAATCACCAAGCAGACACGGCTAATCTGGCTCTGCAACCCTAACAACCCGACTGGTCAATATGAAACCATCAATGAACTCCGTCAGTTTATAAAACAAGTACCAGCTGACGTCCTCGTCTTAATTGATGAAGCCTACATCCAATTTGTGACGGCCGCCCAACCTGCATCAGCCCTACCATTATTGAAAGAATTCGATAATGTCGGGATCATGCGCACCTTCTCAAAGGTTTACGGTCTGGCCAACTTTCGGGTAGGATTCATCGTCCTCTCAGCCAAGTTGGCAGGCTATTTGCAAACCATTCGCCTTCCCTACAACCTCAACTCGATTTCCCAACGCGCCGCTAGTATCGCGCTAGATGATCAAGCATTTGTCGACATGGTGGTCGCCAAAAACGCTGCCGAACGGGACAAGTGGGAGTCATTTTTGCAAAATACGGGTCTCAAGTACTTCCCAAGCCAAGCCAACTTCATCTACTTTTATGTCGATGATCCTAACGACTTAGCTGACCGCCTTTTGCAAAAGGGGTTCCAAGTCCGGCGGGAACTCGAACCACACGGTCTGCGGATCACAATTGGCAAAGCCACTGACAATGCCCAAATCCAACAGATTATTAAGGACTACTTAGGATAATCAAAAAACGCCAACACCCCCCTTTGTGGAGTGCTGGCGCTTTTTGCTTGCCGGCAAAGTCCATAGTAAGTCAACGTTGAGTCATTCAGGCATTCGCCGCCACTTCCTAGTTATCAGTTGGCTTTTTACTTACTGCCGACGCCGGATCGTCTAATCCCAGCAATTTTTTAGCAACGGGAACATCACCCAACTGATCAATCTCATTGCGGTCCATTACCACCAAGTTGTCATTTCCGTCGGCTAAGTGGGCAAAGGTCTGCAAGGATTGGTTTTTGAAGTAGTTGTTATCAGCATCGGCAAGGGCCGCTTGAACTTTTTGAATCCGGTAGGCTTCCGCATCAGCAGCGGTCTTCTTGGCGGTCGCTTGGGCTTTTGCCGTATTGATCAGGGCCTGGTTCTGGGCGTTGTTGGTCAGCTCAATGTTTTTGGCTTCTCCTTCCGCTTGAGCAATCTGGGCCCGCTTCTTCCGGTCCGCCGTCAGCTGCTGGTCCATTGCTTCCTGAATTTCCTTGGAAGGGTCCAGCTCATCGATGTTGACCCGGATGATCTTGATCCCGAACACCCCCGTCAGCCCGTCGACCGCATCAAAGAGTTCCTTGTTGATCTGGGCGGTCTGGCCAAGTGCTTGGTCCAGTGACATCCGGCCGATAATGTCACGCAAATGGCCACGAACGAGCTGGCTCATACTCTCTTCCGAATTGGTGTTGTTGTAGAAGTACTTTTGCGCATCGGCAACCTGGTAATTGAGGGTCACGCTGACCTGGACGTCGGCGTTATCCTTAGTGATCACCGAGTAACGTTGCAAGGCGAGCGGCTGGAGAGCCAGCGAAACCTTTTGAACCCGCTGAACCAGTGGAATTTTGAAGTTCAAGCCGGCCGCAACCGACCGGGTGTACTTACCGAAAGTTTCTACCAATCCTTGGTAATTCTGGGGAATAATCGTGATCGTCCCCGCCAGCAATATCAAGATGACGACAACCACCACAATTGTGAAAAGCAAATTCATTATTTCTTACCTCCGCTCTAGTCTTCGCCGTTGGCCTTATTAACGGCATCCATTACCGCAAAGCGGAAACCGGCCTTTTCCAGGGCTTCAACCCCCTTAATCGTCGTCCCAGCCGGGGAAGTCACCTGGTCACGGAGGAGAGCCGGTGCCAGCTGAGAAGCATACGCGAGACTACCGGTTCCCTTAACCATGCTGGCAATCACCTGGTAGGCCGTCTGCCGCTTCATCCCGTGCTTGACTGCCGCATCACTCATGGCATCCATCATGACATCGACGAAGGCCGGGCCGCACCCACCGATGACGCCGAGAATAGCTAACTGACTTTCCGGGACGGTAATCACGTCGCCGAGGGCCTGTAGAACCGTCATAATCTGGGCTTTGACCCCGGCTGTTGTGTCATGCGGAAGGGCGAGACCGATTGTTCCGGCATTAACGGCCACTGGCGTGTTGGGGATGATGTTCGCAATGGGATGGCCAGGCAGGGCCGCTTGGAGCTGATCATGAGAAACGCCTGCAGCAGCAGAAATGATGATCGTCTGTGCCGGCAGGTTCGTCAATTGCCGGGCAACATCGACCGTCACCGGGGCCGGAGTGGTCAGGATAACGACATCAGGCTCGCCCGCAGCAATTGCGGAGGCTTCATTTACGAGGGAAAAGCCCAGCTGGTCCGCCAGCTTGCTGACGCGCGAGTTGACCGGATTCATGGCACTAACCTTAAACTGGCCGGTTGCCAGCAGTCCCTTGACGATCGCGCCCCCCATACTACCGACACCTACTACCGTTACTTTAGTCATAAATAAAACTTCCTTTCCTATTTATTGCCGCACCTGACCGTTACCAGTAATTTCGTATTTCATCGTCGTCAGCTGTTGAAGTCCCATCGGTCCCCGGGCATGCAATTTCTGAGTGCTGATGCCGATCTCGGCGCCAAAACCAAACATGCCTCCGTCCGTGAAACGCGTCGACGCATTAACGTAGACACAAGCTGAGTCGATTGCCCGCTGGAAATAGCGACCACGGTTGAGGTCGTCGGTGATGATGACTTCGGAATGGTGGGTGCTGTGCCGGTTGATGTGGTCAATGGCCTGCTCCAGTGATGGGACCACCTTCACGGCCATGATCAGGTCGTTGTATTCCGTGTCCCAGTCAGTCGCGTCCGCCGGGTGCATCGCCGGGACAATTTGGCAAGCCGCTGCGTCACCACGCAATTCCACCCCGTGTTCAAACAAATCTTTGGCCAGGACGGGCAGGTACTGGTCAGCAACATCCTGGTGAATCAGGAGCTTCTCGGCGGCGTTGCAAACCGACGGGCGTTGAACCTTCGCGTTAACGACAATCTTCTCCGCCATGGCTAATTCCGCGTCCTTATCCACGTAGACATGGCAGTTGCCGGCGCCAGTTTCAATCACCGGGACGGTAGCACTTTGGACCACCCGTTGGATGAGCCCCCGTCCGCCACGCGGAATCAGAACGTCGATGTAATCATTTAGTTTCATCATGTCCGCTGCGACTGCATGACTCGTGTCGGTAATCATTTGGACAGCATCCTTTGGCAAATTCTGATCGGCTAGTGCCTGCCGGAGGATGGTCGCAATCGCAATGTTAGTCCGCAGGGCTTCCTTGCCGCCCCGCAGAATCACCGCGTTGCCGCTCTTGAAGGTCAGCCCGGTTGCGTCCGCGGTAACGTTCGGTCGCGCTTCAAAAATGATGCCGATGACCCCGAGAGGGACCCGCCGCTGCAAAATCTGAAGGCCATCTGCCGTCACCCAGCCGCGATCGATCTGGGCCGTCGGATCAGGCAAGTCGGCGATTGTTTCCAGGCCGGCCGCCATATCGTGGATCCGCTGGGGATTGATCAACAGACGGTCCGTGAACTTTTTCGGCATTGCCGTTGCCTGGATCATGTCCTCATGGTTAGCTGCAAGGATGTCATCTTGCTTAGCCAGCAGGGCCGCTGCCATCGCCCGGAGAGCCGCGTTTTTCTGCCGTGTCGATAGCAGCGCCAGTTGCCGTTCGGCCGCCTGAGCTCGTTTGCCAATGTTGATTAGCGTTTCATCCATCATCATTACCTCCTATTTGCCAAAGACCGTGCCGACAGTGTCACCGGCAAAAATCTTAAAGAGGACCTTAGGGTCGCGACCGTTACACAAAATCATCTGCTTGCCAGCCTTCATCATCATCGCCGCAGCTCGGAGTTTAGTGATCATCCCCCCGGTCCCGAAACGGGTGCTCGTACCGGACGCTGCGGATTCAATGTCCGGCGTCATTGTCTTAACGTGGTTAATTGGGCGGGCATCGTCATATTTGTGGGGGTCCTTATCATAGAGCGCGTCGATGTCCGACAAGATAATCAATTTCTGCGCTCCGATGGCCGTCGCTACTTGGGCCGACAGCTCGTCATTATCGCTAAAGCTAGTATGGTGATCCAGCTCATCAACCGAGACCGGGTCGTTTTCGTTGACGATCGGGATGATATTATCACCAAATAAAGTGCTGATCGTGTTCAAGATGTGCTGGTGGCTTACCGAATATTCCAATACGTCACGGGTCAACAACAGTTGCGCCACGTGGGTCTGGTAATCGAGAAAACGCTGGGAGTAAAGCCGCATCAGAGCCGTCTGCCCGATTGCCGCCAATGCTTGCTGCTGGGCAATCTCAACAGGCCGTTGTTTCAGGCCAAGGCTGGCCAGCCCAGCCCCCATCGCACCTGATGAGACCAAGATCAGTTCGTAACCCTGGCTATTGAGAGTGGCCATGACAAAAGCCAGCTGGTCGATCGTGCGCAAATTAATTTGACCGTTTGGCAGGACCAGGCTGCTCGTCCCGATTTTGACAACAATTCTTGCTTGGTGATCCTTCATTCGCAAACCCCTTTCTAACAAAAAAAGTCCTTGGCCGGGGCACCAATCATGGCGGTACCATCCCCGTTCAAAGACTTCCTTTACACTTTTATCGTTCTTTTTAATTGTTAAATCGTAGGAGGGTTTCTGCACTCGCCGGGGCTTACAGTCGATGACCCCGATTCCTGAACCGGCATACTTATATCTACATCTTGAATTTTGTCAGTTTCACTTGCCAATGTCAAGAACAGATTTAGTCAGTCAAGTGATCAATCAAGCACCTGAGTCCGGCTGATACACCATTGCTTTCCCAATCTGAAAGACTTAAAATTAAAAGAAAATTTCTGTCGGCTCGGTGATCGTAATTTTAAACACCTGCCGCTGAATTAGGAGTAACTCATGAAACTTTCCAAACCGCTTGCCAACCTCGTTCTTCTTTTCGTCACCGTTCTCTGGGGCAGCACCTACATCTTCAACAAAATGGTCGTCACTGCCGGCATGCATTCCGGAACGATTAACGCCGTTCGTGGTGTCATGTGCGTTCTCGGCGGGGCCCTGCTCTTTTTCCCCCAATTGCGGCGAATGACCCCCTTTGACCTACGAGTGGGGCTGTCAGTCGGTCTCGTCAACTTTTGTGGCTACTATTTGCGCACCCTCGGCCTGCGGCAAACCACGCCGGCAAAAAGCTCCTTCATCACCGTCACCTACGTGATCTTGACTCCCTTTTTGCTGTGGCTCTTTTGGCGTGAACGGCCCCAACGCAAGATCATCCTGGCAGTTCCCCTCTCACTCATCGGCATGGCCGTTCTCACGGGAATCACCAGCACCCATTGGACCCTCGAGCGCGGGGACTTGATCACTTTCCTGTCAGCCTTCTTCTGGGCCCTGCAGATCATCATCTTTGCCAAATATGCCAGCCACGCATCCAGTCCCTGGGTGATCATCTTCCTGATCGGGGTTGTTCAGGTCATCTGCGGAACGCCACTGGCCCTCCTCACCGAACGCCAGACCTTTAGCCACATCAACTGGCTCCAAGCTCTGATTCCCCTGGCGATCATCGCCATCATCATCACTTACGCAGCCCGGGGCCTACAAATCTATGCCCAACGATACACTGACGCGACATCGGCTAGCCTGATTTTGATGACTGAGTCCTTTTTTGCGACCGTCATTTCCATCATTGCCGGCTACGACCAATTATCGTTAAACCTAGTGATCGGCGGAGCCCTGATTCTACTCGGCAACCTGATTATGCAGATTTCGTGGCAACGCCGCCATTAAATGCTCTATGAACAAATTCGAACCGTAACTTGGTCGCTACCAAAACACGGTTCGGATTTTTTTATTTTCGCCTGCCTAACTCCCAGAACGCGAGAGCTGAGGCAGCAGCAACGTTTAACGAATCAACCCCCGGTGTCATCGGGATTTTGATCGTAAAGTCACTTTTTAAAATCGTCGTTGGCCGCAATCCAGGGCCTTCCGAACCCAGGATGATCGCTAATTTGGCGACCTTTCCTAAGCGAGGATCATCGATACTGATGGTGTTATGGCGTAAGGCCATCGCGGCCGTTTGGTAGCCAAATTGATGGAGCAACTCAATTCCTTTGGCCCGCCAGACCTTGGCATCGAGATAGGTCCAAGGAACCTGGAAGACCGTTCCCATCGCCGCCCGCGACGCTCGCCGGTAAAGGGGATCCGCGGAATCCGTCGTAATGACCACTCCATCGATACCCAAGGCGGCTGCCGAGCGAAAAATCGCGCCAACGTTAGCAGGGTTGACCACGTTCTCCAATACCGCAATCCGCGGCCATTCAATTGGCAGGGTCGCTAAAAAGCGGGCAAGGCTGGGCCGTCGAACTCGGTACATCGCGGCCAGCGCTCCCCGCAAAAGGTTGTAGCCGGCCAATTGGCGGATCAAGTCGCTGGTCACGACGTAAATCGGCGTTTGGCCGAGGCCCTGGGTCTGGTTTGCCGTCATTTCGCGATCCAAATCTGCTAAATCACGGTCTAAAAACCGTTCCTCCACCAGCAGGGAAGCCGGTCGGTAGCCCGCACGTAACGCCCGTTCGATCACTTTTGGGCTTTCGGCGATGAACAAGCCCGGCTTTGGTTGTTGAGCGTGAAACAGCTGACCCTCACTGAGACGTACGTAGGGATCCAGGGCCTGGCCGGTTAGGTCCTTTAGGTAAACTAAATTATATTTACCGTCCATTATTGTCCTCCGATCTGGTAGATACTCCATAACATTGCGGCGGGAAAAGTTTTGATAATTTGGATTTTTGGCTCCGCCGCCACTAATTTTTGACTGGTTAAAGTATACGCCCCATCGGCTAAAAAACTTTGATAGGCTTGAAATTTGCTGGGGCTTAATCTGATCGTCGCTTTTTCGGGAAGGTTGTCCCTTAAAAGCTGTTCCGTCGCCGGGTGAGTATAAGCAACCATTTTATCCGGATTATTTTTCGCACATAAAACGAGGGGGTCCAATTCGGTAATGATGCTGTCAACCAGCCTTAGTTCCGCAAGATGACGATAATGCAGCTGGCCCCAGCTTTCGTGGCTTGCGCTTGCAAAAGCTGCCGGCACAATCATATAGTCACCGGCCCACTCTGCCAAGTGTCGGTAGATGGCTTCGAAAGAAGGGTGCAAAATAATCTGCGCGGCAATCATCTTGGTACTAAGGTACTTTTTGGCGGCCGCATAACTATCAGTTTGTTGAGGACCTAGTGTGTGGACGCGCATTGCGCAAGAAGAACTGCCAACACGTTGCGGCTTATCACTTTGTTTTTTCTTACTGCTACTGTCATTTTCTCTCCTCCTGCTAAGCAAAAAGCGCTAACTCGACTGAGACGTTTCTCAATCTAATTAGCGCTTCTATTCTTAAGGAGATTTTTAAGAAGATCCGCTTTGCTAGATTGAAAGCACCTAGCAAAGTCAATGTTAAAGACAACTTTGCTGCTGGTGCGAACGCCCCCGTCCGCACCTCACAGCACGGACGCTATATAAAGTCAGCAAAGCTAAAGTCGCCGTTAGTCATCTTTAACATCGATCGATTCATGGATCACTCTTCCTTTCAAATTTTTTATTATTAAAACATTCTAATTTTAGATTGTCAAGGTTTAATCTTTATCATACATTAAATACTTTCGAGCAGAATATTTACGCTTGCCTCATGAAAAGCTTCCCCTACTTTGCTGATTAGATGGAAAGACTGAGGGCTCAGGCATGTTTCACGCGGCCATTGCCATCTGGTTTATAGGCCGTTCTTGCTATTGATTCCACCAATCTTACCAGATACCTTTAGCAATCCGTGCTGTGTTGCCATCTTGATTTTGACTTGCATTAATAAAAGCAATCATTCTGACCACCAACTTGGTTTGAAGTATAAATATTAGAGCATACTCTAAGACAAGGAGAAAAATAAAAAAATCCCACGAGAAAATTCGTGGAATTTTTTGGCCAATAACCGAAGAAATTGGTTAGAGCTGATTATTTAAAATCTTCTGTACAAATTCATCGCGCTCATCATGGCATACCCCCAGTGAACCTTCCTTTTCAGCCGTCTGGTAGTATTTAACCTTTGCATCGATGGTGACGAGTGCTTTCCGTAGTTCTTCCATCTGTTGCTTGATCTTCTCACGGTGTTGCTCCATGATCACCTTGCGTTCACTGACTGAGTCAATTCCTTCTGAAACCAGTTTGAGATAATGCTTGATTTCTGATAAGGACATCCCCGTTTCTTTGAGTCGGTAGATGGTGTTGAGCGTCAAGAGGTCGCTGGTGCTAAAATGACGAATACCATTTTGGTCGCGTTTAACAAAGGACAAAAGGCCAATCTTCTCGTAATAACGAAGTGTGTAGGCGCTCAAGCCCATAATCTGGCTAACTTCTTTAATCGTATTGAGAATTTACAATTCAAGTGCAACATAAATTAAAAAAATAACCCATAACGGGTAGAATTAGTTTAATGACCAA
>NZ_CANDNU010000037.1 GCF_947387495.1 Limosilactobacillus difficilis | reverse complement strand
ACTTGCCCTAAATGTGGTATCCATCACGATCGGGATATTAATGCGGCAGTTAATATCTTGCATAAAGGACTGAAAGCCATTGGCTAGGGACTAGCCGTGGTAAATAGCGAAGTTCTGTAAGTTAGGTATCAGGAATACCTGTATAATACCCTAAATACTACTTCGTGTTCCCAGAAGCTCGGTCATTCATGGCCGAGTAGTTCACGTCGTCTACAAGGTGGGTATAAACTGGTTACAGAATAATTTGAAGGTGATCAATCATGTCAATTAGTGTTTTTGTTGTTCGTCATGGACAGACAATGTTCAACCTCTACCACCGGATGCAGGGCTGGTCGGACTCGCCGTTGACGGAGTCTGGGATTCAGGATGCCGTTCGTGCCGGCAAGGACTTGGCCCACCAGCACTTTGATTATGTCTTTACTAGTGACCTGCGCCGCGCCGTTGACACGGCAAAGTGGATCATGAAGCAGCACGACCCTGACAATCAGCCCGCCATTACCCAGGATCCGCATTTTCGGGAGGTCAATCTCGGTTTTATGGAGGGAGAACCTGGCGATTCGATGGGCAATTTCTTGAGTGGCAAGTGGCACCACTACCACAGCTGGGCTGAATTCATGGAGGATTATTCGATGGCCCAGGCCCGGGATATCATGCATGAAAAGGATCCATACCATCTGGCGGAGAGCGATGATCAGTTCATCAGCCGGATTAAAAGAGGGATCGAGCGGTTGCGCCAGTTACCAGATGGCAGCAAGGTTTTGCTAGTCGATCACGGTCTGGTGGTCCGGTCGTTGATGGAATTGTACGCGAGCCGGGACGTTTATGATGGGACCGAAGCTCCAAAAAACGCTCACATTTCCTTGATGAAATTGGACGGTGATCAGACAACGGTTGAATACTTCAACCGGGTGAATCTGCCCTAAAAAAGGTGTGACACAAGCCGCCAGCATAAGTTAGACATGCAAAAGGCCTCAAGTATTCGGTGAAATCCGAATATTTGAGGCCTTTTTGTGCTTGCGGGAGTTTTGAAAGCGTGCCGCAACTGACGTTTTATTCGTTCTTTTGAGTCCAACTATTTAATTTTCAACAGGTCTGCCGGGGTCTTGAGGGGGAAATCAGCATCCGCAATCGCCTGCGGATTGACCGACCCGTACATGGCGCCAGCAAATTTAATGCCGGCCGCGTGGGCTGCTTTACCATCGTTGGGCATATCACCAACGTAAATTGTGTTGTCAGCCTGGGCCCCCAGCTGTTTCATGGCTGCCAAGATGGGGTCTGGGAATGGCTTGTGGCGCTTGGTATCCGTAGCGGTAATACGTGCATCCATGTGTTGGTCAAAGCGGAAACGTTCGGCCACGTGAACCCGGTATTCATCACGCACTTTGGAAGTAGCCACTGCCATTTTAATTTCCGGCCGCTTGGCTAGTTCATCGAGGGCGGCATCAACGCCCGGAATCATGTGGACCCGGTCTTCGTGCTGGTAAGCGATCTTCAGATTTTCGGCTAAGGCCGCGTCCAGCTGGTCTTGGGGAATACCACCTTGCAAGAGAGTTTCGGCAGCTGGAATCCCGAACCATTGCCGGGTTTTAGCTGGCTGCTCATCTTTGGGGATGATAATTCCATGATTAGCTAATACTTCAAAGACAGCAGGCATGTACATGTCGATAGTATCCAAGATGGTGCCATCGACATCGAAAATAAAGTTAGTAATTTGCTGACTCACGATACTCGACTCCTCATTTTGGGCTTAATGCCTTTCATTATAGCGAGCTAGTGAGTCAGGACGCAAATAAACTTCAATTAGTCGTTGAAGTTGCCATTTTCGACATCGCGAATGAAGTCAGCTAAGTGCTTGTAGTAAACCTCGGGGTTGTCCATCATGTGGTGGTGACCAGCATATGGCGTCGTAACCAGCCGAGCGTGCGGGATCTTTTCCTGCATGATCTTAGCTGTTGAGAGCGGCATCGATTCGTGTTCACCAAAGGTCAGCAGGGTTGGAACCTTGATCTTGTGTAACTGGTCGCGGAAGTGCCAGTCGGCGAGCTTGCCAGTCACAACGAATTCGTTGTCGCCTTGGAAGGCGTTGTAGATCACGGGGTTCATGAAGGACTTGAGGTGACGGAGTTTGGCTGGCTGTGCCCGGTCGATGTAGCCAGTATTGAGGATGTTGACGCAACGTTGGTAACGCTCGTTGTCATAGTTGTTGTCGCGTTCACATTGCTTCATGTATTCAACGTCTTCCTTTGGCAGAACCGTTTCCCGGATATGGTTGATGCTGTCCACGTATTCGTCAATTTCGTCAACCATTGATGAGTCGATAGCACCCTTCAGGTGTTGACCATACTTAACGGCGTACATTTGAACCAGCAGACCACCCCAGCTTTGGCCGATCAAGTAGAAGTGGTCGATGCCGAGCTTTTGCCGTACTTCTTCGACTTCATTGAGGTAGTAGTCGTAGGTCAGGACTTCCTTGCGGACTTTTGGATCAGAGAAATCCGGGGTGTCTGAATAAAGGGACCCCAGTTGGTCGTACATGTGGACCTGAACGTTGAGACCTTCTTTTTTCAGCCAGTCTGCGGTGTCTTCCCAGTATTCGTGAGTGGCACCCGGACCACCATGGAGGCACAGCAGGTGAATATCGCCTTCACCCTGGGTGTTAGTCCAGAGATGGTAGCCATTGTGCAGTGTGATAATTGTAGTTCCTTGTTTCATTGAATCCCACTCCATTCATTAAAGATTACGCTTTCATTGTACCGTTTCGCCTATAATAAAGCAATTACTCTATTAATTAATTTAAGTTAATATTAGTTTAATCCGAGCTTAATAGTTGTCGGAATAATGAGTGAACTATTACCAAGATCTAACTTGTAATTGATATTTTCATTTCCCCGGAGGGTCATTCCAAAATCGGTGGAGAAGATGACCAGCATCAGCGAGTGCCCCTTCGTGAGATGGTGAAAGATTGGCTGTAAGGGCAGGTTAATATCGACCATTTGCCCGTCCGCCAGCTGCGAAGCCACGCCGGCCCCGTGGCGGTTTTGCAGGTTGATGTGCCCGTAGGAAATCACCTTATAAGGAGTCGCGTGCTTTTGAAGGGCAAACTCGCGCAGATTGTCATACTTCCACTGGTAACCGAGGGGCAGACCATTCTGGCTGATCAGCTGGGGACTGGTGGTGAGCCGACGAGCGTCACCGTAATCGAGGAGCTGGGCACTGACCATTCCGTAGTCTTTGGAAGAAGCAACATGTAGTTTGACCATCGGCGTCCCCCGCAGCAGGCAGTCCTGGTCGACGCTTGGTCCGAGAAGATGGACGCTAAAGTCGTTGTCGCTGCTGACCAAGGCCCGCTGCCACTGGTCCACGTGGGCACACCACTGCCGGAAACGTTCTGGACTCTGCTGATCCTTAAAGGAAACGGTATGGTCCGGGACTGCGTCGGTTGGCACCATCGAATGTTGGTCGAAGTAATACTGGAGCCTGGTTCCTCGTGACCAATTTTGGTGAGCAAGCCAGGTTTCTGGTTTGACATTGTCTTGGACGAGCACGCGGGGCAGGACGTGATCAGCATGGTTGTGCTGGCCCCACAATTTCTCGCCGAGCCAGAGGTTGACCATTTCGCTGAAGTCGAGGGAACGAAAGGCGTTGATATAGATGTGCTGCCCCTGATGGAGAATCAGATGAGTGG
Organism: Limosilactobacillus difficilis; assembly: GCF_947387495.1. Classification (GTDB taxonomy): domain Bacteria; phylum Bacillota; class Bacilli; order Lactobacillales; family Lactobacillaceae; genus Limosilactobacillus; species Limosilactobacillus difficilis. The sequence goes on along the minus strand of NZ_CANDNU010000037.1, from coordinate 11,888 downwards.
CTACCGGAAGCCCTTGCAGGGCGTCATAGAGGCGTTTGACGTGGACGGGTTTGACGTTCCAATCGTTGAGGCCGTGAACCATCAAGACGTCACACTTGATGTGTTCAAAGTTGATCCGATAATTGCGGGCGGCCCAGAAACGGTTATAGGAGCCGCTTTGCCGGTCTTCCGCAGTCTGCATGGCCTTGAGGTAGCGCTGGTTCAGCTTCTCAATCCGACGATAATCAGCAGCCCGCTTGGTGCGGCTAAAGCATTCGGCGGCTAGCACGTCGGCGTCTTCACCCTGGAAGCCGCCAGGGGCTATCACCAGGCCGTTTTCCCGGTAATAGTCGTACCAGCTGGAAATGGCGGCTTCGCTGATGATTGCCTTGAGTCCTTCGACCCCGGTCGTAGCAACGGCGGTGGCCATTGTACCGAGGTAAGAGCGACCGGTCATCGCGACGTTGCCATTACACCACCAGGCTTTGATTTGAATGCCGCTGGTCCGGTCGGTGAAGGCTTTGCGGTCGCCGTGCAGCCATTCAACAACGGCTTTCATGGCGTTGACTTGGTTGTAGTCGCCGCAGGTCTGCAAACCGTCAGAATCACGGGTGCCGATCCCGGCAGAATAGACGATGGCGTAGCCGCGCACGGCCAGGTAGGAGTTGAGGGTGTAGCCCGGCAGCTCGGTAAAGGTCTCGGTGGCTTGACGTGCTTCTCCGTTCACGTCTTGGTATTGCTGAGGAGCGGGCGTCATCATTTCTTCGGCCGATTGTGCTTTACCGGGGGCCTTGTGGCTAAGTTTTTGGTTGACGTCGTGGGTAGCGATGTCGCCCCAGCGATCATTTGTGCCCTCATTGTAAGGGCTAGCGGTAAAGGCGGCCGGGACCTTCAGACCGTCATTGGTGTCGACGGGGCGGACGATTTCGGCTTTGATGAGGTCGGTTCGGCCGTCAAAGTCGGTGTCTTGGTCGGTTTCGATGTAAACCACTTCACGGATCAATTGATGAGGATCAAAGCAGGCGACTGACTTGCCATTAAACCAGAGCGGTTTTTGACTGGCTGGCAATTGATAAGTCCAGGCAAAGAGGCCCTGGCTGGTAAGGTAGTCGAGAAACGATTGGCCGTTTTTATTGCGGCTGACGAGTAGGAGATACCAGGCGTCGAGGACGTCCCGGCTCGTCCACTGGTCGTAGAAATGGTGGGGCAGGTTGATTTGCTTGACGGCCGCCAGGGGATCAGTTGGATCAAAATCTAAACCACCCTCGAATTGCAGCAATTGCAAGGCAACTAGGTAAAAGACCTCGTTGGACAGTTGCTGGTGCTGACTGAACCAGTCCTCCAGGGAGAGATCGGGAGTTGCCAGCAGATCGTAGAACCACTGGTGGATGGCACTCGGCTGCTGGCTAGCGGGATGCACCCGGCTTAAAAGTTTGCGCCAGAGGACGACAGGTTCCAGGTCGAGCTCGCCTGTTTCCAAAAGATGCAGCCGGGTGAGTTCTTTTTCTTCTTGTTCAAAGCTGGTTTTGATGATACTAAATTGATTAATTTTCATGGCAAGGCCTCCTGAAAATCAGTTTGAATGGCAACTTATCATCATAGTACACGAATTTTGGTGCGGCCGAAAGTTTCACCAATGATTGATGCTTTCAGAGCGCTTCCAAAGAGCGTATAATCAACTTGCTTAACGAAAAAAAGGGGTGGAAGGCATGGCGCATCCGTTAATCGAATTCCGTCACATCAAGAAAGCATATGGCGATAACGTGGTCTTAAAGGACATTAATTTTCAACTCGAATCCGGGAAATTTTATACCCTTCTCGGGCCTTCGGGTTCGGGGAAAACGACCATTTTACGTATTATTGCGGGGTTTAATGAGGCCACGAGTGGGGACGTTATCTTCGATGGTCAGCGAATTAACGACGTTCCTGCTAATCGGCGCCAGGTCAACACCGTTTTTCAGGACTACGCATTATTTCCCCACCTTAACGTCTTTGAAAACGTCGCTTTTGGTTTGCGACTCAAGAAGGTAGGAACCCAAGAAATTAACGAACGGGTCGAACGGGCGCTTCGCTTGGTACACCTCCAGGGCTACCAAGAACGGGAGATCACGGAAATGTCTGGGGGACAGCAACAGCGAGTTGCCATCGCCCGGGCAATCGTTAACCGGCCCAAGGTGCTGATGCTGGACGAAGCCTTGTCAGCTCTGGATTATAAGCTACGCAAGGAAATGCAGACGGAGTTGCGGGCTTTGCAGCGGCGGCTGGGGATCACATTCATCTTTGTGACCCACGACCAGAGTGAGGCTCTCGCCATGAGCGACCAGATCTTCGTTATCAATGACGGTCTGATCCAACAGAGTGGAAGCCCTGTTGATATTTATGATGAGCCACTGAACCACTTTGTGGCGGACTTCATCGGTGAAAGCAACATCGTGCCGGCTATCATGAAGCGTGACTACCTCGTCAACATCGGGGGCCTTGATTTCGAATGTGTTGATGCAGGGATGCGTCCTAATGAAAAAGTGGAAGTGGTGTTGCGGCCCGAAGACTTGGACATCACCAGTCCAGAAAAGGGTAAGCTGCTGGTAACTGTCGATACCCAACTCTTCCGGGGGGTTGACTACCAGATTACGGCTCATGACGCAGACCGGCACGAGTGGAAGATCAATTCGATTCACAAGACGACGGTTGGTTCGCAGGTCGGCTTGAGTTTTGATCCGGAGGACATTCACGTTATGCGGCTGCACGAGAGCGAGCAGGATTTCGATAACCGCCTGGAAAGTTACGAGGATGAAAAATGATGAAAAAACAGCAAGCATTTTTCTTTGTTCCTTATTTACTGTGGATCGTTCTCTTCGTAATCGCTCCGTTGGTTTTGATCATTTACCAGTCATTTCAGAATCTCAGCGGCCATTTCACTTGGGCCAACTATGCCAGCTATCTGGGTTCGGCTACCTATCTCAAGATGACGGCCGAGTCAGTGTGGTGTGCGCTGGTGATCACGGTGGTGACACTGGTAATCAGCTACCCGACGGCTGTGGTCTTGAACCGGCTGCCAAACAAGCAGTTTTGGTTGCTGCTGGTGATTTTGCCGACCTGGATTAACCTACTGTTGAAGACTTACGCCTTCATCGGTCTCTTTGCCCACAATGGCTCGGTTAACCACTTTTTGGAATTTCTCGGCTTGGGCGCGCACCAGCTTCTCTTTACGGATACCAGCTTTATCATCGTGGCTTCCTACATCGAACTGCCTTTCATGGTATTGCCAATCTTTAACTCCCTGGCTTCCCTGCCCAGCTCGCTGATCAATGCGGCTGCCGACCTGGGCGCCAGTCGTTGGCAGACTTTTACTCGCGTCATCTGGCCCTTGTCACTGTCAGGTGTCAAAGCCGGCATTCAGGCTGTCTTTATCCCGTCGTTGTCGCTCTTTATGATTACCCGCTTGATTGCCGGTAACCGGGTGATTACGCTGGGGACGGCGATTGAAGAACACTTTTTGACGACCCAGAATTGGGGGATGGGTTCGACGATCGGGGTTATCTTGATTCTGGCCATGTTCATCGTCATGGGGCTGACCGGTGAAAAGAAAAAACAACAGGGAGGTCGGCACTAATGAAAAAGCAGCATACGGGCTGGCTGGGTAAAGTTTATCTGGCCTTAGTTTTAGTGATTCTTTATCTGCCGATTTTCTACCTGGTCTACTATTCATTCAGTTCAGGAAAAACGATGGAGAAGTTCGGCCATTTTTCGCTTGTCCATTACCGGGTACTGGCGACCGATACGCGGATGATTCAAATCGTGATCAACACGGCCATTATCGCGCTCTTGTCGTCACTGATTGCCACCGTTATCGGGACGCTGGGCGCATTGGTGATTAAACGTGTGCGGTTCCGTCAGCAGCGGCAAGTACTGCTATCTCTGAATAATGTCTTGATGGTTTCGCCAGACGTGTTGATTGGGGCAAGTTTTCTGATTTTCTTCACGGTGATTGGGTTGCGCCTCGGCTTTGTTTCAGTTTTACTGAGCCACATTGCCTTTTCGATCCCGATCGTCGTCCTGATGGTCCTACCAAAGTTGAATGAGATGTCGCCGACCCTGGCAGACGCGGCAGCTGACCTCGGAGCGACACCGTGGCAAAGTCTGAGCCGGGTTACCCTGCCAGCGATGACACCGGGCATTTTGGTCGGCTATTTCATGGCCTTCACCTATTCGCTGGATGATTTTGCAGTGACCTTCTTCGTGACCGGCAACGGTTTTACGACCCTGTCGGTGGAAATCTACTCCCGGGCTAGACAAGGAATTAATCTGGAGATCAATGCCTTGTCGACGGTGGTTTTCTTGCTGAGTTTAGCGCTAGTGGCAGGTTATTACTTCTTAAGCAGCCGTGCCGGCCGGCGTAACCGGGTGATGACGGTTAAAGAAGGTGATGTTCAATGAAACGCTTGATGTCGGCAATGATTGCCATCCTGCTGATTTGTCTGGTTTTGGCAGGGATCAACTGGCAGCTTGATCGCAGCAGTCGAGCAAGTCAGGACAACACCTTGACGATTTACAACTGGGGCGACTATATCGACCCGGCCCTTATCAAAAAATTTGAAAAACAGACGGGAATCCACGTCGACTACCAGACTTTTGACAGCAACGAAGCGATGCTGACTAAGCTGCGCCAGGGCGGGACTAACTATGATGTCGTCGTCCCGAGTGAATACACGGTTTCCCGTCTGAAGCGAGAGCACTTACTGGCCCCACTGGACCACGCCAAATTGCCGAATCTGCAGTACGTTTCGGCTGGCCTGCTGGATCAGTCTTTTGACCGCCACAATCGCTATTCGGTGCCTTATTTTTGGGGGACGCTGGGAATCGTTTATAACGATCGCCTGATCGCTCGCCATCAGGTTCAACATTGGCGGCAACTTTGGAACCCACGACTACGCAAACAGCTGCTGTTGATTGACAGTGCGCGGGATGTCTTTGCGATGGCCCTGATTATCGACCACCACTCGGTCAACACGACCAACCCCGTCTACCTGCACCAGGCCGCGCACCGCTTGCACAAACTCGCTCCCAACGTGAAGGCAGTGGTGGCGGACGAAATGAAGATGTACATGGAGGATGGCGAAGCCGCGGCTGGGGTAACTTATTCCGGGGAAGCTCGCGAAATGATGGATAACGATCCGCATTTGCACTACTTGGTCCCGAGTGAAGGCAGCAACATCTGGTTTGACAATCTGGTGATTCCCCGCCGAGCGCAACACAAGGCGGAAGCCTACCGTTTTATCAATTTTATGCTGGAACCGCACAACGCCGCTCAAAACGCCAGATATATTGGTTATGCGACGCCGGAGCCAACCGCAAAAAAGTATTTGCCAAAGTCGGTTACTAATAACAAGGCTTTCTATCCGTCAGCCAAGGTGATGAAACGGTTGCATGTCTATTCTGATTTGCCATTGAAAGACGTCGGTACCTATAATGACCTCTTCCTCGAATTTAAGATGCTGACCCGTTAGTAAAATAGAAAATCCCGCAGTCTTGGTACTGCGGGATTTTCTTATAGGTAAGCCTGGCAAAAGTAGATAGCTGCCTGGGTGAGGGCTAGACAGGCGATGATGATTCGAACGATCCGGGCGGGAATGTAGCGAACGATGACGGGGCCGAGGTAGCCGCCAATAAACATTCCAATCGCCATCGGGATGGCAAAATGCCAGGAGATGTGCGAATTGAAGATATAAATGATTAAGGCTGTCAGGTTGGCTAGCCCGCAGATCGTGTTTTTGACGGCGTTGACGACGAGAAAGTTTCCTCCATCAAATAGGTGAGCAGGACGAGGACGACGATCCCGGCGGCCGCCCCGAAATAACCCGCGTACATGCCAACCAGGGTTAATAAGATGAGGTAGATAAGCCGTTGCCAGAAGGGACGGTGCAGTTGGGGTTGGGGCTGATGGTGGCCGGAAATGATGATCATGATACCGGCCAACAGAATGAAGAAGGGGACCACCCTTTCAAAAGTTTTCCCGGGAAATACGAGCAACAACCAGCAGCCGATTGCCGAACCAGCCACGGTACAGATGGCATAACGCCCGACGTCGTGCCAGTGGCCGTGCAGTTCACGCCGAGAAGCGAAGACAGCCCCGATACTGTTCCAAATCAAGGCGGCGTCGTTGGTGACGTTGGCGTAGACTGGCGGAATCCCGATGCTGAGTAGTAGTGGATAGGAAACCAGCGAAGCAAAGGAAGCGGCCGAGGAAAGGATCCCCGCCAACACGCCGCCAGCTAAGAGGTAAATTAGGAGAATAAGATGGTGCACGATATAACCCCCAAAGATTGTATGTATTTGTTATCACCCCTTTATGGCCTGGCTGTCAACGCCTTTTAACGAAAAAAGCCCGCCACAGAATGAGCGAGCCTTAAAGGTTAGCGATCAGTGTTAATTTTGCTGTGGCGGTAGCCGTAGCTAAAGTAGAGAATCAGCCCGATAGCAAACCAAATACCGGCACCGATGTAGGTCTCCTTCGACAGCATGCAGATCATGGCCAGACAAGCCAAGCCGGAAATGATCGGCAGGACGGGGTACAGGGGTACTTTGAAGCCACCCCGGTTGCCGATGTCGTGCCGCCGCCGCAGTGGAATGATACCGAATGATACGAAGGTAAACGCCAGCAGCGTTCCGATGTTAACCAAGCTGGTTAGCTGATCCAGGGAAACCAGACCGCCCATCAGGGCAATGATAATCCCGACAGTCCAAACGGCAACTTGTGGTGTCCCGTTCTTGTCCAACCGGCTCAAGAATGACGGCAACAGACCGTCACGGCCGATTGAGTAAACCAGGCGGGAACTCGAGTAAGTCATCGTGATCATCATGGTGAACATTCCGACCAGAGCCCCGATGGAAATCAAGCCGGCCATCCAGTCCTGGTGAACGACCTGCAGGGCGAAGGCAACCGGATTAGCGACATCCAACTTGGTGTAGTGAACCATGCCGGTGAGGACGATCGAGACACACATGTAGAGGATAGTGGCGATAATCAGGGTGCCGATGATTCCCAGCGGCATGTTCTTCTTTGGGTCCTTCACTTCAGCGGCAGAACTGGAAACGGCGTCAAAACCGAGGTAGGCAAAGAAGACGGTGGTGGCGCCACGGAAAACACCGCTCATGTGGTAAGGAAGGAACGGGTGGTAGTTCGCTTTGCGGATGAAGAAGACTCCGGCAACGAGGAAGAGAACAATGATGACGATTTTGATGATCACCGCGACATCGTTGATCCGGGCCGATGTCTGCATCCCGTGGGAAAGCATGGCCGTCACCAGCAGAACGATGATTACGGCTACGATGTTGATGTAGACGCCGTGGGATGGATTGAATGAGCCTGATAAGGCCTTCGGGATTTTGAGCCCGAAATCAGCGAGCAGTGACTGGAAATAAGCGGCCCAGCCGGTTGAAACCGAAGCAACGGCCAGCATGTATTCCAAAATTAAGGCCCAGCCGAGGATCCAACCAAAAATTTCACCGAACACAACGTTTCCGTATGAGTAAGCACTGCCGGCAACCGGCAAAGCGGAGGAGAATTCGGCGTAGCACATGGCGGCAAGGGCACAGACAATTGCTGAGAATAGGAAGGACAAGGTCACACCCGGTCCGGCCGTGTTGGCAGCAACTGTCCCCGGAAGGATAAAGATCCCGGTCCCGATGACGGCCCCGACCCCCATGGCCACCAAGTCAAAAGCGGTCATGGATTTGACAAAATTTTTGTCGGCCCCGAGGTAACGGGAGAGACTTTCCTTGCGCAGTAGATTAAACTTCATCTTTTGGAAGCTCCTTTGGTATAATTACATATAATAATATTGTGCGCTACATTAAAAGTCAATGAGATTTTAGTGAGAGCACGGAGGAGGACAAAAAATGGCAATTGAAGTTACGAGTGGCGCTGTGGTATATCGGTGGGATGAAAATCACCAATTGCAATACTTGTTACTGGAAAGCCAAAACAAGGGCCACTTTTGGGGCTTCCCAAAGGGCCATGTTGAAGCGGGTGAAGACCTCGAGCAGACAGCCCACCGTGAGATTAAGGAAGAAACGAAGCTGGACTTGGCTATCGACACGTCTTTCCACGTTTATACCGAGTATGATCTGCCTAACGGCAACCGGAAGCAGATGACTTTGTACACCGCCGAAGTTCAAGGTGATGATGGGGTCAGTCTCCAAGCAGAGGAGATCCTCAATGCGGGCTGGTTTGACTATGCTGATGCGCGGCAACGCCTGACCTATGACAACCTCAAGGAATTGCTGGATAAGGCCAACGCTCACTTGCTGAAGGCTGCTGGTGACAATGACTAAGCGCGACCAGGTCTTTGTGATTACGGGGGCGGCCGGAACCGGTAAAACAACGGTGGCAAACTACTTGCGTGAGCATTACCACCTACACCGAGTTGTTACTCATACGACGCGGGTGCCCCGCCCGGGTGAACAAGATGGGGTGGACTATTACTTTGAAACTTCTAAGTCGATTCGTCGCCGGAAGCTCTTGGAGATGGTCCAGTACGACCACAACTTGTATGGTTCTTCCTTAGAAGGGCTGCAGGCTGGATGGGAGAAAGGACAGGACGACGTTATCGTACTGGACAGCAAAGGAGCAGCTACTTACCACCGTGAGCTTGGTGCCGCGGCGGTTATTATTTTTTTGAAGGTTAGTCATTTGAAAATGCTGACGACACGAATTAAAATGCGTGGCGACAGGGCAACCGATATCAAAAAGCGTGTTGAGGCGCGGGAAAATCGGCGGGATGCCAAACTACCGTTGTCGATTGCCCCTTTTGCCCACGTTGTGATCAATGATGACTGGCAACTGACACGGCACCGTCTGGACCGTCTGATGAAACGCTACGGTTACTGAACTTATGAATTATTTAAGCATTGCCGGGTCTAAAATGCGTTAAGATTGGGCAATAGTAAAGGAGTGTTTAGCATGGCAATGAAAACACCACCGTTTATCACGCCATTTGCCCTAGTGTCAATTGTTTTAGCACTGGGCGCTACTAACGTGGTGGTTAACAAAACCACTCATACGAACGAAGGAGCCAAAATTTCGACGAGCTCCAGCTATAATTCCCGGAGCTTTAGCAGTAATAATGATAACAGCTCATCGGATGATAGTTCGACTAACAACTCTAAACGGAACAGCGACAGCAATGATGCTGACCAAAATAATGACGACAATGATAACCAAACGGATCAACGTCGTAGTGATGGTAACCAGAAGACGGATACCACGAATAATGGTGGTAATAGTCAGGAAGGAAATACCGGCGGCACTACTAATAACAACAGCAATCAGTCGAACACCGGCACTACTGGTGGTACTACTAGCAACCAGAGTACTGGTGGCACCAGTCAGCAAGGGCAATAAGGAGGTTTAGCGAAATGTTTAGCTTTTTAGACATGGTCAATCACTCTTTGAGCTATTTTAATATCAACACTAAACTTAAAAATCGAGTCTACACGATCATTGCTCTTCTGGGTGATTTTTACCTGATCTACGTTACGACACGTTTATTGATTAACCACGTCTGGTTGCGGGGCCTTTTGTATTGCCTCGCCGTTATCGCCGTTTCGTATTTTGTATACTTGAACGCTATCTACTACTTCCTGGGCTATACGTCTCGATTAGATTTTCTTTCACCGTACCTGGGGAAGATCGTCGGTGTTGAGGCCGAGCCGGATAAGAACCAGCAACGTCGCAACAAGGTCATCAATACGGCTTCGAACGGGATCTACCATAATGAAGAGACGATCCCGGCTGAGATTGCCTGCGACCCACTTGAACAACGCAACCTAAACCATGTGGTCAACGAGCTGTTAGACCAGGGACTTTTAGTTGCTGATTTCAACGGGATGTCTAATGATGACGTGCTCGACCAGTATGCCGAAACGGGGAAGCCCGTTGATGCTTTGAATGCCGGCCAGCAACCACCGTACTTCGAACTGGTTCATGACCGGGGTCGGCGGGCCATGGAGGTCTGCATTGGGGTTAACCAGATGGATCGGCGCGCAGTTGGCCACATCACGAAGGTGGGTCTGACGGACATTCACACCGCCCATGATCTCTACCAGCTTTACCTTGCGAACGTCACAATTACGGGCGGTCCGAATAAAATTCCGGGCCGGCAGGGTTCGACGATTATGATGGATGGGGACTACCATTTGGTAGTGCAAGTTGCCTATCGTCATCGCCGCCGCTAATTAAAAAAGTGCATTAAGCAGCTGATGCCATTTTCGTTAATGGTCGGATCGGCTGCTTTTCTTTGCTATCGTCCTCTAATCGCTACTGACAGCAATTGGTTTAGTTCACTTTTGTGGACATTTTCGCTTTTTTGCCTTGTTTCAAGACTAAGTCGATTTTTATTTTCTTCTTTTTAATTACTACTAAATTTATAATGAACGGGGGAGGTCAATAGGGAGGCGAGGACATGAGGAACAGTCGAACCATTCGGGACTTTGAAGATGCACTTCTGCGATCATTGGAAACGACGTCTTTTCATCACCTAACCGTCGATCAGATTTGCAAAGAGGCAATGCTTCACCGAAGCAGTTTTTATCGTTATTTTCATGACAAGTACCAACTTTTAGAACAGACGATGAATGACTGGATTGGCAAGACTATCCAAAATAGTGATTCATCGCAAGATATTGTTCAATTGTTAATCGAGCAAGTACAGGAAAACCAGAATGTCTTCCGCCATCTGTCAGATGATGACCATCCAGGCTTACAGCTTGAGCTGGTGACGATTTTAAAGGAGATTCTGTTGAAGCGAAGCGCTGACACGGCCAACAAAGAGGACGTGGTATTGCGAATGCTTCACGATAGCGATCACCCGGAGATGTTAGCCTATGTCATCAGTGGCAGCTTGATTGGCGGCCTGTATTGGTGGCGAGCCGAGAATTATAGTGTCTCGACGGCAGACGTCATTAGCTATGCCCGGCAAGTGGTGAGTGGCCTCGAAAAAAGTTTAGAGCATCCGGATGATAATGATGGTGACTAGGCTTAATGCGCTAATTGCCAAAACGGTCCATGATCGTCTCTTAGTTAGAGATGATCGTGGACCATTGTCGTTTAAAGAGATGGTTATTGTGCCGGCCGGACCTTTTTGCAAAAAATTTCTTGAACAATTTTGATTATTGGTATAATAAGAACTAATTGAATCTATGAACCGTAGGGGTCGACTTAACGGAGGGATGTTCAGATGAAAATGAACCGGACGGTGCGTGATTTCCAAAATGCAATGGTTAGCCTTTTAGAAAAAGTGCCGTTTAGTAAAATGACGGTGGATCAAATCTGCAAAGAGGCCCTACTTCATCGCAGCAGTTTTTACCGATATTTCCGGGACAAGTACGATTTGCTTGAACAAACGATGGAAGTGCGGCTGGGACAAATGATCGATGAACAGGGCAGTGAGCAAGCCATTGTCAGCACGCTGATCCATTACGTCAATACCCACAAAGCAATTTTTCATAATTTAGCAGGCAGCAAAAATTACACGGGTTTGCACGGTGAATTCTTACGGATTTTAAGTGATATTTTACTTCGTCGCCGCGACAGTGATTCTCACGACGCTATCATGCAAGCCTTGCGTAATAGTGACCATCCAGAAATGCTTGCTTACCTGATCAGCGGTGGTATCATTGGGTCTTTCTATTGGTGGCGCGAGCACAATTATGATTCCTCAGAAGAGGAAATGATTGATTTCTCCTTGGATTTGATGAAAAATATGGAGATGGTTGAAAAATTCAAGAAAAAGCGTTCGAATAATGATTAAAAAATGAGGTGTACCTCCAGGGTGACGTGTACCCAAAAAGTTGGAAGTTGAATATTCTGGCTTGATAATTGAATAAATATTTTTTCTAGGCAACTAGAC
>NZ_CANDNU010000036.1 GCF_947387495.1 Limosilactobacillus difficilis | reverse complement strand
GTGAATGGACTTGCCCTAAATGTGGTATCCATCACGATCGGGATATTAATGCGGCAGTTAATATCTTGCATAAAGGATTGAAAGCCGTTGGCTAGGGACTAGCCATGGCAAATAGCGAAGTTCTGTAAGTTAGGTATCAGGAACACCTGTGTAATACCCTAAATACTACTTCGTGTTCCCAGAAGCTCGGTCATTCATGGTCGAGTAGTTCACAAAGATCAGGTACACGCCACCATCAGCCAGTTTCTTAACCCGGTCAACCTTAAAGGTATCGTTCACATAGGTCTCCATCGTATCAAAAGCTGATTTGATACTGTTGTCACCATTGACGTGTGGCGACAGTACCAGTGGGATCTCGTCGACCAAGTGGGCTTTCAAAAAGGCTCCATCGATGGCCGCACCACCGCAAAGAGCGAGGTTATCAATATGAAAATACTTCTTCAGCTTTCCGAGGACCGCTGCCAAGTCAAATTCACGCTCGCCACTAATAATGTAGGGAATTGTCAGCGAACGCAGAAAAGCTAGGTATTCCTTAGGTGCTTGCTTGGTGACAACCTCCACAGCGTGCATTTGATGGCCATTGTATTCAAAATAGTTCTGTTCCCAGCCATCACGACCCCGACGGTCAAAGGCAATCGACCAGGTAGCGGATTGCAGGTTGGGGATCCAGTCCTGGTAGTCAATTCCCGCCGTTGAATACTTACTCAAATCCAATTTGCCTGGTGCTGCGTACATTTGAATGGTCTGCCGGCCATTACCGTCCGCGTTGCTCAGCCGAAAAAGCTCGTCAGAATAGTAGGCGCTTGAAATATCACTAGCCCGGGGGCCATCAATTTTACCGTCAATTGAAACGTACATATGAACGATGACTTTCGCACGATCCATAATCCTGCCTCCTCAAAACATATTAACAATTCTAATATACAAAGCAGAGGTGATTATGTGAAATGCCTATTATTACTGTTCAGTCATTTAAGTCTCGCATAGATGTTGATTCGTTTACCAAAAAAAGCGCCGGGTGAAATTTAGTAATTTCACCCAACGCTATTTCCCGGGAAATATCATCAATTATTTATCCGCAACAACCTTCTTCAGAGTGTCACCTAAACGCTTGAGGCCTTCTTCAATTTTGTCTTCTTCCATATTGGAGTAGTTCAACCGGAAAGCACCCGGCTCGGCTTGGCCGGCGAAGAATGGATCACCCGGCACGAAGGCAACGTTATTCTTCAGGCATTCCTTGAAGACCGCAACCGTGTCATCTACCCCTGGCACTTCGACCCAGAGAAACATCCCACCTTCTGGATTGGTATATTTGACAGATGATGGGAAGTATTTCTTCATCCCTTCGATCATCAACTGTTTACGTTTGCCATAAAGGTCGCTGATCTCCTTAACATGGGCATCAACGTCGTTATGCTTGAAGAATTCCACAACCGCATACTGAGCCAGATTGTCCGTATGCAGGTCAGCAGACTGCTTCAACACGGTCAGCTTGTCGACAACCTCCTTTGGCGCAACAACCCAGCCCAAACGGAAGCCCGGTGCCAGGGTCTTGGAGAAGGTGCTCATGTAGAAGACATGACCATCTTTGTCAAAGGACTTCACTGCCGGAACGTGTTGACCCGCAAAGCGGATTTCACCATAAGGGTTGTCCTCCAGTACCGTTACGTCATACTGGGAAGCCAATTCTGCCAATTTTTGCCGACGCTCGGCTGGCATCGTGCGGCCGGTCGGGTTTTGGAAGTTAGGGACTGTGTAGATTAACTTAGCCTGCGGGTTCGCCTTGAGGGCCGCTTCCAGAGCGTCCATTCGCATCCCGTCATCGTCCATCGCAACCGACACAAAGCGAGCCCCGTAAGACTTGAAGACGTCCAGGGCACAGAGGTAGGTTGGTTGTTCAACCAAAACAACATCGCCAGGATCCACCAGTGCCTTGCCGACCAGGTCCAACACTTGTTCGGAACCAGTCGTAACCAAGACATTGTCGACCTCACCATGAACGTTTTCTTTTTCCTGAACGTGCTTCAGGATGAGCTGGCGCAAGGCCGTCACCCCTTTGGCGGCGCCGTATTGCATCACTTCTTGCCCGTGTTCGTCAAAGGCGGCGTCGACCGCAGCCTTCATCTCACGGACCGGGAACAGTTCTGGTGCTGGCAGCCCACCCGCAAAAGAAATGATCTTCGGGTCAGCCGCCGCTTTCAGGATAGCGCCTACCGCATCCGTGCCATCTGCTGGAACTCGTTTTGAAAATTGAACCATCATGATCACTCCTTTTGTGGTTTCTCAGTAAAATTTAATTTTTCGATGGTCCTAGCATACCGCAATAATTTAAGATTGTGAAGTCTTTCTTAGCTTTGACTTTTTTTAATTAACTTTTCTTCCATATACGACTGATTTCAAGAAAATTTTTTGACAAATTTGCCATTGACATTTCGCTTAAGGGCGTGTAAATTATAACGCAATTAGAATAATATTATAAAAATACGTTGAAAAAGAAGAGTAGCCGGTTCGTCGCTAGCAGAGAGTCCTCGTTTGGTGGAAGAGGATAAGCGACCACCCGTGAAAATCACTTTGAGTACCAGGATGAAGTTAGTAATCCGCGGTGGGAGCAGTCCATTATCGCTGTCGTGTTTAAGCCTAGTCGCTTGAACATTGTAAGGTCAGTGATGTGAATTGCTGGCGAATTCAAGGGTGGTACCACGCCAAGGCGTCCCTCAGCTAAGTCGTTTAGCTGGGGGACTTTTTATTTTCAACGCTTTTTATAAAACCATATAAGGAGTGGATTGATATGAAATTTACAGTTGTTGGTGCCGGTGCAATGGGCTTACGTTTCGGGGTATTACTGCAAGAAGCTGGCAACCAAGTCGACTTTGTTGAAGGTTGGCAGCCCCATTATGACAAGATGAAGGAACAAGGTGGCGTTTACGTGACCCGTGAACACCAGAATAAGCACTTGGTTCCCGTCAACGTCTACACCCCGGAAGAATACCAGGCAACTGACGCCGATTTCGTCTTTTTCGAACTGAAACAGATGCAACTCACTGACATGCTCAAGCGCTGTCAGCATTTCTTTAAAGATCAATACTGCTTGACGGCGATGAACGGTATGGGCCACGTGGAAAAACTGCTCCAGTACTTCCCAAAGGAAAAGGTTGTGGCCGGAACCGCCCTGGTCGCTACAATCCTGACTGGCCCTGGCGAAGTTGAATTTGTGGGGCAACCCGGTGCCGGAACAACCAACTGGGCCAACTATACCGAACAGCCTGATGACAAGACCAAAGAATTGATGGCTGAACTGAAAAAGGCTAACTTCAATCCATCTCTGAAAACT
Source organism: Limosilactobacillus difficilis (assembly GCF_947387495.1). Classification (GTDB taxonomy): domain Bacteria; phylum Bacillota; class Bacilli; order Lactobacillales; family Lactobacillaceae; genus Limosilactobacillus; species Limosilactobacillus difficilis. The sequence goes on along the minus strand of NZ_CANDNU010000036.1, from coordinate 13,404 downwards.
AACTTTATGGGCACCCTGATGGCCAAAGTCGTCTTCAACTCCGTCGTCAACACCCTCTGCACGATGTTTGAAATCACGATGGGCGAATACGCCTCCTTTGACAAAGCCAACGAAATGTCACGACAATTGATCGACGAAGCCTACGACGTCTGCGAACGTGCCGGGGTACAACTGGTCAACACCAGGGAAGAAGAACTGGCAAGCGTCAACCATGTTTCCCTCGTCAGCAACCCCCACCACTATCCGTCGATGTATCAGGACATGAGCCACAACCGGCCCGTCGAAGTTGATTACATCAACGGCTACTTCGTTCGTCTGGGGCGGAAGTACCATTACGAAGCCGCTACGCATAACATGGTCACTAACCTGGTGCACCTGGCCGAAAAAACACGGTCTGCCCGGACCAAGTAGGACAACCCCTCAGCCATCAACAAAACGACACCACGGGAAGCCGGTCGCTTTCCCGCGGTGTCGTTGTTTGTTAACGGTCTTATTTCTTTGCTAAATCGTCGAAGTAGTTCAGGCCCATTGCCGCTTTGACTTCTTTGAGCGTCTGGTTAGCCACGGCGTTAGCCCGCTGACTGCCCTCCTGGAGCATCCGGTACACGGCCGGCATATCCTGGGCGTATTCAGCACGTCGTTCCCGAATCGGGGCTAGTTCCTTGTTCAACACTTCGAACAAGTACTTTTTAATCTTGACGTCACCCAGGCCGCCGCGACGGTAGTGATCTTTGAGTTCAACGACCTTATCCTTATCCGGATCAAAGATGTCCAGGTAAGTAAAGACGATGTTGCCTTCAACCTGGCCAGGATCGTCCACGTGAATGTGGTTCGGGTCAGTATAGATTGACATGACCTTCTTATAGAGAGTTTTCTCATCGTCACTGAGATAGATGGTGTTGCCCAGTGACTTGCTCATCTTAGCGTTGCCATCGAGGCCCGGCAAGCGGCCCTGACCTTTCGGTGGAAAGACCCCTTCTGGCTCAACCAAAACGTCACAATGATAGGTAGAATTAAAACTGCGGACAAGTTCCCGTGCCTGTTCAAGCATCGGCTCCTGGTCATCCCCAACCGGAACGACGTTAGCCTTAAAGGCAGTGATATCAGCCGTCTGGCTCACCGGATAAGTAAAGAAACCGGCTGGAATCGAGCGACCAAACTGCTTCTGCTGGATTTCGGCCTTAACGGTCGGGTTCCGTTCCAGCCGGGAGACCGTCACCAGGTTCAGGTAGTACATGTTCAGTTCAGACAGGGCCGGAATTTGGGATTGCACATAGATCGTGCACTTCTTTGGATCCAGGCCGACAGCCAGGTAGTCTAGGGCCACCTGGGCCAGGCTGTTTTGAATCTTTTCGGGATCGTGGGCATTGTCGGTCAGAGCTTGCTGGTCGGCGATCATGACGTAGAGATCATAGTCCCTGCTATTTTGCATCTTCACCCGTTCTTTTAATGAACCGATGTAGTGGCCAATGTGCAATTTGCCGGTTGGCCGGTCCCCTGTTAAGGCAACTTTCTTTGTCATCGTAATTCTTCCTTTCTATATAAGTACAAAAAAGCCCCACTTTCCGAAGAAAGTAGGACGATTTAACCGCGGTGCCACCTACGTTACAGGCTAGGCCTGTCGCTCGAGCTTATCTTAAATTGAACTTGACGGTTCCATTTCGCTTGGCGCAGGTGCTTTCAGCCTTGACACCCTCTCTGTTGTTGCTTCACTACTAGCGCACCGTTAATATATTTCCATTTTATGCCATCGCGGCAATTTTGCAACCAATACTAGTCCTTAGTCTGCTTGTTCATTGGTACCGCATTTTCTTTGGTGATCTTCTTGATTCCGTGCATATATGGTACCAAAACGTCTGGAATTGTCACGCTGCCATCAGCATTCTGGTAGTTTTCCAGAATGGCAGCCACACAACGACCGACGGCCAGTCCCGAACCATTCAGGGTATGGACATACTGCAGCTTGCCGTTTTCGTCACGGTAAGTGGTGTGCATCCGCCGAGCTTGGAAGTCCAGGCAGTTGGAACAACTGGAAATTTCCCGGTACTTGTGTTGAGCTGGGAACCAAACTTCGATGTCGTGGGTTTCGGCAGAAGTGAAGCTGGCATCCCCCGTTGACAGGGTGATGACGTGGTATGACAGGCCCAGCTTCTGCAGGATTTCTTCCCCATCCTTAGTCAGCTTTTCCAGTTCGTCCCACGAAGTTTCAGGCTTGACGTACTTAACCATTTCGACTTTGTTGAACTGGTGCATCCGAATCAGCCCCCGGGTGTCACGACCAGCGGCACCGGCTTCAGACCGGAAACAAGGGGTAAGGGCGGTGACGTATACTGGCAACTTTTTTTCCGGAATGATGTCGCCGCGGTAGTAGTTAGTCAACGGTACTTCGGCAGTTGGAATCAGAGTCATATCCTCGCCGTTAACCTGGTAAACACCCTTCTTGAACTTCGGGAATTGGCCGGTCCCATACATGGAGGCTGCGTTGACGATGTAAGGCGGCAGCACTTCGGTGTAGCCTTCCTTCATGTGTTCGTCCAGCATGAAGTTGTAGACGGCCCGTTCCAGCTGAGCTCCCAGGCCCAGGTAGTAAACGAAACGTGCACCGGAAACCTTCCGGGCCCGGTCGAAGTCCAGAATCCCGAGGTTTTCCCCGACGTCCCAGTGGTTCAATGGTTCAAAGTCGTATTCTGGAATCTTACCAACTTTGTATTCTTCGCGGTTGTATGAGTCGTCTGGACCAACCGGAACCCCGTCGCGAGGAACGTTTGGCAGACGCAGCATCTTATCTTCGAAGACCTTGTCGTTTTCTTCGGTCTCTTCGTCCAGCTTGTTAATCTCTTCGCCAACCTTACGCATCTCAGCGATTGCGTCGTCAGCTGACTGGCCGTTCCGCTTGGCCTCCCCGATCTTTTTGGAAGCAGCATTCCGCTTAGCCTTTAGATTCTCGGCCTTCTGCAAGAGATCCCGCCGCTTAGCATCGAGTGCTAAAACCTCGTCAATTTCTTCGGGCTTGATCCCCCGCGTACCAAGTTTTTGCTTAAAGAAGTCAGGGTCACGACGAATTTTCTTAATATCCAGCATGAATCATACCTCCATAATAAAAGAGCCATTTCATCCTAAAAATTTTGGGACGAAATGGCTCTGGTTCCGCGGTACCACCCAAGTTTGTCGTAGAAGACGACACCCTTTAAGCATGGATAACGGCCATCACCGTGCGGCATTACCCGCCCACATTTCTTGACGCCGGAGTTTCGGTGCCTGACTCTCACCAGCCGTCAGGTCTCTGCACACCTACTTGAAACGTCACGTGTTTTTAATTTCTTTATCATTTTAGCTCATTTGATGTTCGGAATCAATCTGCTAGGCGAGGAAGTTTTGGATTACATTTTCGTAGGTCTGGTTGACCGCCAGATAATTATTGATATCAACGTATTCGTCCACCTGGTGAGCCATCTGCCACTCCCCCGCCCCCAGCAATAGCATTGGGCACTGGACGTCCAAAATGTAGTTGGAAGCATCACTCGCCCCGTGAATAACCTCAAAAGACGCCGGCTGACCAAAAGCCTTTTGCCGGGACGTTGCTACTAGCTTGGCAAAGGCGCCGTGGGGGTCGTTAGCGACTGGCTGAAAACTAAACTGAACCGTCAGCTCCAATTTCATTGCCGCATCTTGGTTTAAACGATCAACAGCCCGCTGGATCCGGGCAATGCACTCGTCGTTATCACATTCTGGAATCGGCCGAATATTGCCCTGGACTTCGGCATAGTCTGGAATAATATTTAATTGACTACCGCCCCGAAAAACATTGACGCTGTGGACGACCGGCCCGAGGACGGGGCTCACCTTGGCCCCAGTAAAGGCGTCCTGTTCCGCCGCGAAAAAGCGGGCCAAGTTTGCTACTGCATTGATCCCCTTCTCCGGCATCGAACTATGAACGCTCTTACCATAAGACTTGATCGTATAACCGATTGAGCCATTGTTGGCGTAGACGATGTTGCCACCCGTCGGTTCTCCGACGATGATCGCATCCGCATCATGGACCAGGCCCTGCTTTGTCAGCTGCAGGGAGCCCATCGCCCCGAGTTCTTCACCCACCGTCCCGAGAAAACGCAGAGTGCCCTTCTTGGGATAGCCGGCTTCTTTCATCTCGATCAAGGCAATTGCCATCGCCGCTAGCCCCGATTTCATATCTGCCGCCCCGCGGCCGTAGATCTTACCGTCAACTTCCTCCGCGCCAAGTGGGTCATGGGTCCAATTCGTTTGGTCAAAAGCAACCGTATCCAAGTGACCGGCCAAAACGAGAACTGGTCCCGGCTGGTTCGCTTTAATTTCGGCCACAATATTAGATCGATCATGTGCATATTCCACCAGTCGACTGGCAATTCCGTATTGGCGGAAAAGGCGCTGCAAATATTGGGCCGCTTGGGCTTCATGGTCATTAGCGGTCTCGATGCGAATCAAATCCTTCACAATTTCAACTTTGCTTTGCTGGTCCATTATGGCATCACCCTCATTGCTTTATTATTTATTTCTCATTTTAATCCTTCTAACGGAAATTGCTAGCACCTCATAAAATTATTTTGAAATCGGTTACTGGTTTCTACTCTAGTGCGGCCCGTGAATAAAGGGTGTATAATTCTTTTGTTTCAATCCTTAACCCAGCAATTTTTATATTTTTCTAAAATGAGATTACCTTTTCTTAAAGAGTCGTTCTCCTAAATTGCTGTATACTAAGGAAGAATCTTAGCAGAAATGGAGGTAAGGGTGATGTTTTCTCGCTTAAAAGAGCACCCGACGGCCAAGTTTTGGCTAACTACCCTGCTGTACTTCGTTATTCTGATGTTAGTTGTTTACATGTATGGTTACTTTGGTGCTGGTCAGGCGCCATTCATCTATAACGAATTCTAAGTCCATTAATTGATATGGAGGATAGAGATAGTGATTACAGATATTGTTAAATCCATCGATGCACAGGCGCAAAAGCACCTGAAGACCGTCTTCTTTGACGAGATGGGTGAGACACATACTTATCAAGAGCTGTTGGATTGTTCTAATTCTTTAGCAGCTTGGTTAGATGACAAAAAAATCGTTCCCGCCAAGGGTCCGATTATGTTTTACGGCGACCACCAGTTTGAAATAGTCACTGGCTTTGTCGGAGCTGTAAAAGCTGGTCACGCCTACATTCCGGTCGAAACGGGTTCGGCACTGCCTCGCATGCAGTCCATTATCAACACCGCTCATCCCCGCCTAGTCATCGCAATTGATGACTTCCCGGTCGACAAGCTGGATTACGACGGGGCCGTGATCAATAAGTTTGAGTTGCAACAGATTTTTGCCCAAAAGAGTTCCTACACCCCTGATCATGAGGTGCTGGGGGATGATCCTTTCTACATCTTGTTCACGTCCGGAACGACTGGCTCGCCGAAGGGAGTGCCAATCAGCCACACCAACATCTGCAGCTTTGCTAACTGGATGCGCGGCGATGACTTCAACATTCCGGCCGAACAGGTTTACCTGGGACAAACCCCGTTCTCCTTTGACGTCTCCCATATGTACTGGCTAAACGCCGTTCTGTCAGGTGGGACGATTAAGGCGATCCCACTGAAGGTCGTCCAAAACTTTGGTCAGCTCTTCAAGATTTTGCCGAATCTTGGTATCAACGTATTTGTCGGCACGCCATCCTTTGGGGAAATGCTGCTGCTCAGCCCAGACTTCAACGAAACGAAGATGCCTGATCTCAAATACTTCCTCTTCTGTGGGGAAGAACTAACCCCATCAACGGTCAAACGCCTCTTCCAGCGCTTCCCGAAGGCCCATATCTTTAATACTTATGGTCCAACCGAGGCCGCGGTGGCAATCACCAGTTGCGAAATCACCAAGGACATGGCCAAAAACCTTAAACGGCTGCCGATTGGCTACGACAAACCGGGTGTCACCACTTCGATTTGGAAGGACGGCAAGGAAGTCACCACCCCAGGTGAACATGGGGAAATCATCATTGCCGGGGACAGTGTTGCCCCTCACGGCTACCTCAACAACCCTGCCAAAACAGCCAAAAACTTCTTCAAACTCAACGGGGTCCAAGCCTACCGGACCGGGGATGCCGGCTTCATCGCTAAAGATGGGTCACGCCACATCATCGGCCGGATGGACTTCCAGATCAAATTGCACGGCTTCCGGGTAGAACTCGACGAAGTTCGTTCCAGTCTGGAAATGAGCCAGTACATCAAGCAAGCCGTGGCGGTACCGAAGTACAACCGCAACCACCAGGCCACGCACTTGATTGCCTACGTCATCGCCCAACCGAATGACTTTGCAAGCGAGCGAGAGTTAACCCAAGCAATCCGGGCCAGCCTGAAAGACAAAATCATGGACTACATGATGCCAACCCAGTTTGTTTACGTGGATTCCTTCCCAACTTCCGCTAATGGCAAGATCGCGGTCAAGCAAATGATTGCGGAGGCTAACAAATAATGGTTAATTGGATTTCATCACTGCCCAATATGTCGGCATACGGCACCCCAACGTACTTCATCTACCTATTGATTGCCATTTTGCCGCTGGGGATTGGCCTTTACTTCGGTAAACGTTTCAGCTGGTATGAAGCGCTGATCAGCCTGGTCTTCCTGTTTCTCATGTTTGACGGCAGCAACACCACCCAGATGTTATCGCTGATCGTTTACGTGATCTATCAGACCTGCCTGGTGATGTGGTACTACCACTACCGCCAACAAAAAAATGCCAGCGGGGTCTTCTACCTGCTCGTCTTCTTGTCGCTACTGCCGATTATTATCGTCAAATTCACTCCGGCCATGGTTGGCCACAATTCGCTCCTCGGTTTCCTGGGTATTTCCTACCTGACCTTCCGGGCCGCCGGAACGATTATCGAAACCCGTGACGGCGCTGTCAAAGAGCTCAATTGGTGGAAGTTCATCCGTTTCATGGTCTTCATGCCGACCATCACTTCCGGGCCAATCGACCGTTACCGGCGCTTTTCCAAAGACTACCGCCAAGTACCGAGTCGGGAAAAGTACCTCCAACTAGTCGAAAAGGGGATCAAATACCTCTTTATCGGTTTCTTGTATAAGTTCATCATCGACTACTTCTTTGCCCAGCGTTGGCTGCCGTTCGCCGAACGAATGGCACTTTCGCAGGGCCACCACCTTTCCTGGTGGGTCGTCGCCGTCGCTTATCTTTACTCCTGTGATCTCTACTTCGACTTTGCCGGCTATTCCCTCTTTGCCGTCGCAATCAGTTACTTCATGGGTGTTGAGACCCCAATGAACTTCAACCTGCCTTTCCTTTCCAAGAACATCAAAGAGTTCTGGAATCGTTGGCACATGAGCCTGTCCTTCTGGTTCCGTGATTACATTTTCATGCGTTTTGTTTTCACTGCAACCAAGAAGCACTGGTTTAAGAACCGGAACGTGCTATCGTCAGTCGCCTACATGATCAATATGATCACAATGGGTTTCTGGCACGGGGTAACGTGGTACTATATCTTATATGGTTGCCTGCACGGTCTGGCCCTTGTAGTTGACGACGCATGGCTCCGCTACAAGCGAAAGAACCTGAAGGGCTTAAAGAGTACGGCCCTGACACAAAACGTCGCCCGTTTTATCACCTTTAACTTCGTTGTCTTTTCATTCTTAATTTTCTCTGGCTTCCTCAACACATTATTCTTTGGTGGCCACTAGAATTAAATTCAAAATTGGAGGAATCAAACAATGCAAGAAAAAATCGAACAACTTTTAGCAGATGCAACTGGTCGTGACGCTAGTGATTTTTCTGACACCAGCGAAGACATCTTCGCCAACGGTCTGATTGACTCGATGGCTACGGTCTCCTTCCTGCTGTCACTGCAAGACGAATACGGCATCCAAGTCCCGGTTTCTGAATTTGACCGGAGCCAATGGAGTACGGTTGACAAGATTGCTGAGCGGGTAAAGGAGCTCCAAAATGACTAATCGTCAACGACTGTGGCGAATCTTCGGCCCAGTCATTGTTGCCTGCCTGTTAGTGGTCGTGGTCCTGGCCATCCCATGGCACAGCCACCATTCACAGCGCACCCTGCAGAAGGCGGCGGTATCCATCAGCCCGACGGTTTTTAAAAACCGGTCGATCAAAGTGCAGGCAATGTCCGATCACAAAGTTAAGTACGTCCCTTTCTTTGGTTCTAGTGAATTAAACCGGATGGACCGCTTCCACCCTTCTGTCATGGCCGCTCGTTACCATAACTACCGGCCATTCCTCTTTGGGGCGCGGGGCACCCAATCACTGCCGCAATTGTTCAATATGAACATGATGCAGGCCCAGATGAAGAACAAGAAGGCGGTCTTTATCATCAGTCCCCAGTGGTTTGTCAAACAAGGAGTCCTGCCGGATGCCTTCAAGTATTACAATGGCACTTATGCCAACTTACTGTGGCTGAAGCAGGCTAATCCGAAGTCCAAGTACGACCGCTACACGGCTAAGCGCTTGGTCAAGCTGTTGGGTGATAACGGCTCCGTTGGTAGCTACAGCCAAAAAATCGCCGCTGGCAAGCCCCTTAGCAAGTGGGACCGGCATTGGATCAACTTTAAGCTCGGCATTTTGCGGAACGAAGACAACCTCTTCTCCGGTCTTGCCATTAACAGCAATTACCAGCGTCGAATCCAACCACGGATTCACCAGTTGCCAAAGTTCTACAATTACGCTGACCTCCAAGCCAGTGCTTCCCGTGACGCACGTCGACAAACAACTAACAACAACTTCCACGTGCTGAACCGCTTCTACAACTCCCGGATCCGGCAGGCGAAGGGCTTGCGCAACTCGCAAAAGCACTTCTCCTACCTCCGTTCACCAGAATACGGCGACCTGGAAGTGGTCCTGAATCAAATGGCTAAAACTCACACCAACGTGATCTTCATGATCACGCCGGTCAATGCCTGGTGGGAAAAATACACGGGCCTGTCGATGCCGATGTACTACCACACAGCTGATAAGATCAAATACCAGTTACGCTCACAAGGCTTCAACAACATCCTCGACTACTCCCACCGTGGGGATGAACCAGGCTTCATGCAGGATACAATCCATATTGGCTGGAAAGGCTGGGTCGACTTCGACCACTCCGTTGCTCCGTTCATCGAACACAAGCAACCACAACCGCATTACCATATGGATTCGGCTTTCCTGTCGAAGAAGTGGCGTAATCTGAAACCAACGAAGAAGAACTTGCAAAACTTTCAACAAACTGAATTGAACCATTAAGCTGGTTCTACAGCCAATAAGAAACCCCTTGGAGAAGGGCTCAATAAGCCATCTTCAAGGGGTTTTGTGTATGATTAACATGTATTAATTTAGTCTTGATGGTCGCTGTCCGAATCCAGCTGAGCGTCATCTTGAGCATCATCAGCTGCGGCTTCATCATCGTCGGCAACATAACCGCCTTCGGATGCGCCGGTGTCGCCATCGCTTTCGCTGGCCCCGGTATCACCATCAGTGCCGGTTTCAGAGGCACCGGTCGATGAATCTGACGCGCCCGTTGCTGCATCATCCGCAGCGTTGTCGCTATTCTCTTCAGAAGCACCCGTCGATGAATCGGCACCGCCTTCAGAGGCACCGGTACTGCTGTCAGAGGCACCCGTTGCCGCATCAGCAGAACCACCCAGACTTGGGGAAGAAATCATCCCTGTCGGTTGACCCCACGTGCCACGATTGTAGAGATCGATAATTGAATCAACATTCTGGGTAATTTCCAAAGTGCCGAGGTAGTGGCCATCCACGTCCTGCACGGCGACGTAAAGATTATAAATCTTGTGACCATTCTTCACGAAGGCCCGCGGAACGTAATCGGCTTTTCCTTCACGTAAGCTGTCGATCACCTGCATCGCCTTTTCCCGAGCCATCGGCGGGTGACAGTCACTAACGGGGTGGTTCAGTTGGTTCACGTTCCGTGCGTTAACTTGGTGGCCCTCATGGTTGTACCAAACAAAGGTATCCTCGGCATCCACAAAGTTCAGGTCAAAAGGCATTACTTCCAGCATCTGTTGGACTTCGGTCAGTGACATCCGTCCTGTCGGGAAATTGACATAGGCCGTGTCCACAAATGGTTTTTTACTAGCCATAGCTAGATCCTCCTTCGTTCTCTTCTTGATCATCGTCGCGTAATCAACGAATTCCATAAAGCATTTTTCCAAGTTGGCCAAGTCGTCAGTGTCCGTCAGACGTCCCTGCGAATCGAAGACCTTCATCGCGTTGCCGATCAGGACTTCGTTGCCTGGCAACACACAAGCGTTGCAGTCAGGAGCCATCAATGTTTGCCGCATCTGGACTTGAGCGCGGGAAGAAGCCTGTTTGCCATAGGAAACGCCGACCACCATTGCGGGCTTATGATCTAAAACACTGCAGTGATAGGTCAGCCATTCGATGACATTCTTCAAAGCTGACGGAATCGCATGGTCGTATTCAGGGGTCGAAAAGACCACCCCATCCGCTGCTTGGAGTTTCTGTTTCAGCTGCCAGACCTCAGTATTTTCTTCCGCATCGATCGCGAAAGCCGGCAGGTTTTTGATTTCAACAATCTCCAGTTGCGCCGCATAACGGAAATGGTGCTTCATGAAGTAAAGAAGCTTTCGGTTATATGACAAGTGAGCGTTAGTACCCACAACTGCCGCCAATTTAAGCATCCGCTTGGCCTCCCTTCACTTGGTTAACCGTTTTGGCATAAGCCAAAAATTCGTGATAACACTTCTCCAGGAACTTAACGGTACCTTCATCCATCAAATTACCCTGGTCATCAAAGGCATTCCGAACATCCCCCAGGAAAAATTCCTCGTCCTGAAAGACCTCCGCTTGCACTCCCGGCGACAATAGGATATCGCGTAGATGAATCTGGGCCCGAGCTCCACCCTGGGCGTGCGTCGAAGCCCCAATTAAAAAGACCGGCTTGCCCGTCAACGGGTGGACGTCGCTCGACAACCACTCTAAAAGACTTTTCAGCGACGAAGTTAAAGAGTGATTATATTCTGCCGCTGCGATAATTACCGCATCCGCCGCAGCAATTGCCTCGCCAATCTCTTTGACGCTCTCCGGCAGGGGATCATCCTCCGAAAACATCGGCAAGCCCCGCGTGCTGATGACCCGAATGTCATCATCAGCAAAATGCTGCTGCATGAATTCTAATAGGCGTTTGTTATATGAATGTGGGGAACTGGACCCCGCAATAGCAACAATGTTCACGCTCATCATCCTCCGTTGATTTAAAACACACTACAATAATTATACACGGGTTGTGCTAGAATAGGGTCACCATTGTAGGAACGGAGAAATGATTATGGAAGCTCATCACCACAAGTATCAAAAGAGTCATCAAACGACACCCGCCGTCGCACAAGTGGGTGATCGCATTCCCCTTACCATCCGCAAACTGGGGGTCAACGGCCAGGGGATTGGTTACTTCAAACACAAGGTTTGTTTTGTTCCCGGAGCCCTACCTGGCGAAATCGTTGTCGCCCAGGTCAGCCAAGTCCACCCCCACTACCTCACGGCAAGCTTGCACCGAATTCGCCGGCAGAGTCACCACCGGGTTGCGCCGCGGGATGATTACGCCAACGTCGCCGGCGGTTTCGAGCTTGAATGCCTTGCCTACCCCGAGCAATTGAAATTCAAGCGTCAGGTGGTGTGGGACGCACTTCGCAAATTCCGGCCGCGGGGATATCGGCAATACGATGTACGGCCAACCATCGCAGCCGACCCCCAATACGGCTACCGCAACAAAGCCCAGTTCCAGGTGCGGATGATCGATGGTCACGTCGCAGCGGGGCTTTACAAGAGTCAGAGCCACGATCTGATCGACATGCCAACCTGTCAAGTGCAGATGCCCGGCACGATGAAGGTGGTTCGGACCCTCGTTAAATTAATTGAACAACTGAACATCCCAGTTTACGACGAAAGCAACCACAGCGGCATCATTAAAACCCTGGTGGTTCGTGAATCACTGGCCAACAAAGACTGCCAGTTGACCATCATCACGAACACCCCCAAATTGATCCACAAACACAAGCTTCTGGCGGCAATTCAGGACCAACTGCCCGAAGTTCGTTCGGTGATGCAAAACGTCAATCCTGGCGACACCCCGCTTATCTGGGGTGAAGAAACAATTCACCTGGCTGGTGAAACTTATCTGACCGAATCGCTGATGGGCCTGGACTTCCGCCTGTCCGCCCGTTCTTTCTTGCAGTTAAACCCCTTCCAAACCGAACGCCTCTATGAAGAGGCAGCCAAGGCTTTGCAACTGACTGCTGGCGATGTCCTCGTTGATGCCTATGCAGGTGTTGGGACCATTGGCTTGTCCCTCGCGCGTCGGGTCCGACAAGTTTACGGGATGGAAACCATCGCGGCGGCCGTGGACGATGCCAACACTAATGCCAAGCTCAACGGTATCGACAACGCTCTTTATCAAACGGGAAAGACCGAAGACCTGCTGCCAGCTTGGCAAGCTAATGACCGGCATTTCAACGCCCTCGTGGTTGACCCGCCCCGGACTGGTTTAGACCGGCACCTAATTGATGCCATTCTCAAATCTCGACCGGCCAAGCTGGCTTACGTGTCATGTGACATGGCCACCCTTGCCCGCAATCTCAGCCGACTAAGTCAGACTTACCGGGTGGACTACATTCAGCCCATCGACATGATGCCACAAACGCCTCGTTGCGAAGCCGTCGTAAAACTTTCCCTTCGCTAACGCTGATCATTAGGGCAGCGGCCCTAACTATGTTAAAATTAAAATTGTCAATAATAGGAGGTGCCGCATTCCCAATGCAAAATCCCTTTAACAATATGAACGGTCAGAATGACAATGACCCCAATAACCTCTTTAACCAACTGCCCGTCCCACCAAATTACGCAAAGGTGCAAAACCAAAACGGCGAAATTCGAATCGCCAAGGTCGGTATTTCGTGGACTACTTTTCTGTTTGGCCCGTTGCCGGCTGCCTTTCGGGGCGACTGGTACAATTTCTTCTTGATGTTGGTCTGGGATGTTATCTATGTCATCACGGCACGTTTATTTAGTCTCAGTTGGATGCTGTCTTTCCCGTGGCCGTCCGTTATCCTCACCTTCTTCTACAACATGATGTACTTCCGCCATCTGCTTGGCGGTCGTGGCTTTTTTGCCTCAGACAGCCGTTCTGAACAGTTACTGGCGCGGGCTAAATACCTGCCCCGCAATTACCAGCGACGTTATTCCGATGATGATAACGACGATAATAATAACAATAACTTTTTCTTATAAAACAAAGGGTTCTTGACGATCGTTTCCGATTGGTCAAGAACCCTTGTTTTAGTGGCTCTTTGTCAATCGGTACTGATGATAAATTTTGGGAAAACTAGGCTATGCTACTAATGGCATTGGTCTAGTTTT
>NZ_CANDNU010000035.1 GCF_947387495.1 Limosilactobacillus difficilis | reverse complement strand
AAAAAAAGTCCATTCAGAATTTTTGCCAAATTCCGAATGGGCTTTATCATTTTAGGGACTTATGTCACAGCCCCTTTTGCCATGTCTTATGCTAACTTGATGTTGCCGTGATGGTTGGATTTGAGTTTCAGTTTTTGAAAAAGTGTGCTCAGTTCTAACTGCCGCTGGGTTTGGGGAATAAAGATCCCCATCTTTTCTCGATCAAAGCCCGTAACCAGCTTGCGGTTATCAAAAATAATTGGGTTTTTAAGGATGTGTGGACTGGTCTGAATCGCTGCAATCAGTTCATTGATGGTGATGGTATCACGGTCCATCTTCAATTTTTTGGTTTCCCGGGAACGCTTAGAGATGAGATCATCGGTCCCATTGATCGACAGGGTCAACAATTGGTGGATCTCAGTGACGCTCAGCGGTTGCTTTTCCAGATTACGAAGGTGAATTTCAATCCCGTGCCCAGTCAGCCACTTAACGGCTTTCCGTTTGGAAGGATCGTTTGTGTGAAAGTATAAGTTGACCAAGACATCGCTTCCCTTCTTTCAATACCACTATTTTATCAAGTCAGAAGAAGGGAAACGATTTTGCTATCATTATTAATAAATTCTTTAAGTAATTTTTGTGTTATCATTTAGTCAGACGATTTTAGAGGAATCTTAACAACTGTAATAAGACGTTAAGAAAGCCGGGTTAAGGGCGTTTGCAATTTCGGAAACCTGCTAAGATGGCTGGCCGATCATGTGTTCGCTGTGCAAGCGTTATCGAGAATGATAATCTTAATGATAGCGTGGCCCAGTATGATTGCTGGGTTACGACATGAAATAAAGAGGGTGTTTAATGATGAACAAACTTGCCAAACCAGCAAGAAAACGGGCCAAGATCCACCGATCAATGTTTCTCGGTTCGGTCTCGGCATTAGGCTTACTGGCAGTTTCGACGGTAACCGCCGGAGCGAAGGTGATTAACGTTGGAACAGGCGACACTGTTTGGGGAATTGCCCAGCGCGAGGGTTTATCAACGACCAAGATTGAAGAGGCTAATCCGTCGATTAACCACGTTACGAATAGCATTGATTTGATCTTTGCCGGTCAACAGCTGCAACTGCCGACAATTGGAAATGAAAGCAACCAGCTTCTGTCACAAAATGGGATTTACACAGTCCAAAAAGGTGACACACTGAGTCGGATCGCCAAACATTTTGACGTTACGGTTGCTCAATTGAAGACTTGGAACCATTTGAATAACGACTTAATCTATGTGGGGCAACAGCTGGCGGTTAAAGAGGAGGCAACTAGTCAACTGCTTTCTGTTGCTGGAGAAGCATCTTCGGCAGCACCAACCGTTTCAGCTCCATCAACTGTTGTCAGTCAGACCACAGCCCAACCACGTCCAAATAATGAAGAGGTTGCCACAAGTATTTCCTCGGCAAATTCAGCTGCTGCAACTAATTCGGTAGCTACAAACAACGTGGCTGGTAGCCAAACAGTAGTTCCTGGCGAATCTGTTGCAGCCACTGCAAACAATACTGCAGCACCGTTAGTTTCTGCCGGAAACAATGAAACTGGAACTCAGCAGGCTGATGTGGCTACTAATTATTCTGGGGCCGGTTCTGATGTTGTTTCCGGATCTGCTCAGACTGCAACAACAGCCGGTCAAATGGTAGACCAGCCCTCGCAGTCAGCTCAGCTGACTCAACCGGCCGCTGCCAGTGAATATGTTGAACCTGCCAGTCAGGTGTCGCCAAGTACAATTGCTCCGGCCACAAACAACTCAACGGGTGTTTCTCTTGCTTCATCTCAAGTCGTGTCAACAACTAGTGCGGCAAACAGTCAGTCTTGGAGCAACCAACCGGCATTGAGCAATGCGACGAGCGAATCAACGGTGTCGTCGAACCAGCAATCAGTTGCCTCAACGCCAGCTGCATCGTCAGCCACAACGGTAAGTGCTAGCCAGACTAACAACCAGGCAGCCCAAAGCTCACAGGTACAAACAAGTACTTCGACGGCAACTGCTAATGGCAACGACTTAGAGACTGGTTCCGTTGTATCATTGGCCGTTAAACTAGCTAATAGCAATATTCCTTACGTTTGGGGCGGTAACAGTCTCAATGGGATGGATTGTTCTGGTCTTGTTGACTATGTTTATGCTCACGCGACTGGTAAACAGTTGCCACACTACACCGTGGCCTTGGAAAACTGTGTGAACCAACACCCTGTTTCTCAAGCTCAATCGGGGGATCTTCTCTTCTGGGGACAACACGGAGCTACTTACCATACCGCCATCTACATCGGTAATAACCAGTACGTGGCGGCACCACAACCAGGGCAAAATGTTCAGATTCAATCGATCAGCCAGTACTTTGCACCGAGTTTTGCTGGGACGGTTAAGTAAGCTGCAATTATTGTTTATTGATTTAGGAATGGTGATGAAATAGGCGATAAGAAAGGAATTATTGGCCAAATCAAAAAGGTTGGACGAAAAGCGGTCCAACCTTTTTTAGTTTGTTTTCTGTGATGCAATCCAAAAGGGATAATGGGCAATACGAAAACTGATATCGACAAAGCGGTTCCCCATTTCTTGTCCGTCTGTCTGGCCAAATTCGAGGGAAGAAGTTGCGTAATGCAGCTTTTTACCGTTGTAGACGTGTGCATAGCGCGAATGGGCCAACGTTCCCCGGGCAAACTCAAGACATTGCAGGGCAGTTAGCGGCCAACCATGGCGTTCGGCGACCAACAATTCGAGCTGGTCATCATGAACTGACATCGATGGGGCAATTTTGAAACCACCCCCGATGTATGGATGGTTACTGACGATCACGATGTAAGATTTGGGGTAGAGGTCGTGGTGGCGCCCGTTTTCAACCATCAAGGAGAAAGGTTGCTGATTATAAAGAACGTTCACTGCGTTAGCCAAATAGGATAACGAACCGATGTGTGCGTGGTTTAAACGTTTCTTTGTTTTTGACGCGTTGGTTCGTGAAACGATGGCGGCATCGAAGCCAATACCGACATTGTTAAGAAAATATTCAAGCTCGCCCTTAATCGCTTCGTCATACTCACCAATGGTGGTGCGCTGGGGATGTTGAGCGCTGAGGATCTGCTGCAGTGCAACTGCCGGATCCAAGGAAAGACCAAAACCGCGGGCAAAGTCGTTGCCGGTCCCTGCGGGCACGTACGCAAGCGGAATCCGCTGGTCATAAGGATCGCGCAGAGTCATCAAGCCATTGAGGGTTTCATGGAGGGTTCCGTCTCCACCGACGACCACAACCACTTGCTTTTTAACTTGACCACTCCAATGTTTGGCTAGCTGGCTTGCTAGATAGGTAGCGTGACCAGCGTAACGAGTAAATTGCGTGTCATAATCGACGTGATTTTGGGCCAGAAGAGGTTCGACTTGTTTCCAAACCTGCAGCCCACGCCCTGAACCAGCGGTTTTGTTAACGATAATCGTAAAGTGCACGGCCCTTTCCTCCCTTTTAAGTGACGCATCCAAGCGAAAAAAAACCGAGGACCTGGTTGCCCCCGGTTAGTCTGGTTTAACAGCCTTAGAACTGTGTCATCTTAAAGTTCGGGTCCTTCTTTTCAAATTCTAAGGATTTTTCATCAAGGAGTTCGATGAATTCGATGCTGTACTCGGTGTTGTTTTCAACAGTCTGCCGAGCTGCAGCTTCTGAATCAGCTTCCATGTAAAGGACGTGTGTGTTTTCCCGACGAGGTGTCGCGGTTTTTGTTGGTTGATAATAAACTTTAAAAGTCATTTTCAAACTCCTCACATCAATATTCTTAATCAATCAGTTTATTATTTTATCACAACTATGGATAATTGTCGTCCCAATTGCCGTGTGGTATGCTTGAATTGAAGAAGAAAGAGACAAAGAGAAGCTTGGAGTTGGACATTATGAGTATTGTCTTGACGATTATTGCAGTCCTCGTCATTATTGGACTGATCTACTACACGATTCACCGTTTGCTGGTCAATCGGGCGACGATTATGTTACGCAATAGTGCACGGAAGACGACTGACACTGCAGTCCGCGCGTGTCTGCATCAGATATTAAATGATGATCAGCTTGTGGTGAAAACCTCTGAGCAGGTGGCCGACGTTTGGGGCAAGGGTGTAATGGCCTTTGAATATAGTCTGCCTATTGAACAACTGGGAAAGCAGGCAGATGCCCTCTCCGTCAGTAGTCTAAACCAGGCTCTTAATCAATACGCGAAACAAGAGCAAATTTTGCCAGTTGAGGGCGCCAATCGCGCCTTTGTCGTCAGTGACTGGTGGACCTATGAACATCTTTTACACATCGACGTTGCTTTTGTGATGAATGAGGCCACTAAGGAGTACGTACGTGACCTGAAAAAGGTAGCCAAATCCCAAAATCAACCATTAACCTAAATTGGTGTATAATATAAGCTAGATTATAGTTACCATATATCATACTATTTAGTTGATTAACAAGAGAGGCTAGTGAGAATGAAGTATCAAATTGAAGTCAAGCCGACACGTGATGGACTCTGGATGGATACCGATGTGACTTACGCGCAAGTGCCGGGATGGCTCGGCAACACGACGCGTGATTTAAAATTAACTGTGATTCGTCATTTTCAAACGGGTGACGATCGGCGTTATCCGGTCGTCTTTTGGTTTGCTGGTGGCGGCTGGATGGACACGGACCACAATGTGCACCTGCCCAACTTGGTTGATCTGGCTAATCGCGGTTACATCGTTGTTGGAGTTGAATATCGGGATAGCAACAAGGTGAAGTTTCCCGGGCAATTGGAAGATGCCAAGGCAGCGATTCGCTATATGCGAGCAAATGCAGACCGTTACCAGGCTGACCCACAGCGTTTTGCAGCTCTCGGTGAATCTGCCGGCGGTCATCTTGCCAGTATGCTAGGGGTAACGAACGGAATTAAAAAATTTGATAAGGGTCAGAACCTAGCTTGCTCCAGTGACGTGCAAGTTGCCGTCCCATTTTATGGCGTTGTCGATCCGCTGACTGCCAAGGAGGGTAGTGCCAGTGACGATTTTGACTTTGTTTACAAGAATTTGCTGGGTCAAGAGCCAGAGGATGCACCCGCACTCGATGCGGCAGCTAATCCGTTGTCCTATATTAACGAGCAAACCGTTCCATTCCTCATCTTGCACGGTACTGGAGATGTCGTTGTTCCTCTCCAGGACAGTGAAAAACTCTATCGAAGCCTGCAGGAACATCATGTGCCTGCTGACCTTTACGAAATCAAGGGTGCTAGTCATATGGACGCTAAGTTTCTACAACCAGCGGTGTTAAAGATCGTGGCGGATTTTTTGGATGAACACTTGGGCTAGGGATGTGCAATTGAAACGAAAGTGAGACCGTTGGGCGACTTGCTCAACGGCCTTTTTCAACTTGAATCTTTTCCCAGTAATGTTTACAATTGTCAACATAATAATTTTAAACAAGGTGAAGTAGCTTGCAAGCAGTAAAACATATGCACTGGTCTTGGCATCTTCCAGTTTTTCTAAAGCTATGGGGACCAGGACTGATCGTAATGCTGGCTGACACGGATGCCGGCTGTCTGATTACGGCCGCTCAGTCTGGGGCTCAGTGGGGTTATTCGATGATTTTGCCGCAAATCGTTTTGATTCCGATCCTCTACATGGTTCAAGAAATTACGGTGCGATTAGGAATCGTGACAAAAGAAGGGCATGGCGCTCTAATTCGTGAACACTTTGGCCGGGGTTGGGCTTGGTTGTCAGCAGCAACCTTGGCAATTTCTTCGGTTGGAGCATTGTTGACAGAATTTGCTGGTGTTGCAGGAGTAGGCCAGCTCTTCGGAATTTCTAAGTGGGTGACGATTCCGATCGCAACGGTGATCTTGATCTTGATTGCCTTTCTGGGTAGCTACCGGCGCACCGAGAAGATTGGTATTCTCTTCGGCCTTGGCGAACTCGCTTTTATTATTGCCATGCTGATGGTGCATCCTGACGGTCACGCCATGGTTCAGGGCTTGCTGACAATCCCCTGGCACCATACTTCCTATATTTACCTCGTGGCAGCTAATGTCGGCGCCGTTATCATGCCATGGATGATTTTTTATCAACAATCGGCCATTGTCGATAAGGGCTTGCCGGTAACTGCTATCAAAAAGGAACGGCATGACACCTTCGTCGGGACGCTCTTGACCCAGGGAATTATGCTGGTCTTTATTATTACCTTTGCAGCGACGCTCTACCATAGTGGAGTACACCAGCCATTAAATAACGTCATAGAAATGGCTGAGGGCCTCATGCCTTTCCTCGGTGCCTGGCCGACAAAAATTTTACTAGGTGTTAGTATGCTCGGCGGGGCGATGGTGGCGGCTTTGGTGGTTGCATTGGCTGGAACCTGGGGAGTTACGGAGGTTCTTGACTGGCACCACAGCCTGAATGAACCATTGAATAAGAAGAATGCAGGTTTCTATATTATTTACGTTTTAGCGCATTTGATCGGAGCTGTCCTCGTTCTTGTCAACTTTGATATTGTTGGCATTGCGGTAACGGTCGAAGTAATCAACGCACTGATGCTGCCAGTTGTTCTGGGCTTCTTGCTGGCCCTAGAAGCGACTGCTTTGCCAAAACAGTACCAGATGCGAGGTTGGTACAAATGGCTTGTCTGGACCTTATCCGCTGCTGTAATGGCTTTTGGACTTTACATGATTGGTCCAACTCTCCACTTGTGGTAGACTAAGCAAAAACGCGAAAGGGTGAGTTAGATGCAAGTTTACCTGCGGCAACCGGTGCCAGAAGATCTTGCTGCGATCATGGATGTGATCAACGAGGCTAAGGCGTTTTTGAAGAGTTATCATGGCCCCCAGTGGCAAGATGGCCATCCAAATGAAGCGATGATCCGAGATGATATCAGCACTGGTGACAGTTATGTCTTAGTGGTTAACGGGCAGGTTGCTGGGACGGCGGTTCTCCAGACAACACCAGATCCGAATTACGATCTTATTGAAGAGGGCCAGTGGCAAGAACCGATGGCCCCTTACGCTACGATTCACCGCATTGCGGTGTCCAATAAATTTCGTGGTCGGCACCTGGCAACTTATCTTTTTTCCAATCTCCTGTCAGCCGGATTGGCTCAGGGAATTCACAACTTCCGTTTTGATACACACGCCGTGAACAAGCCGATGCAAAAGCTCGGCATGGGGATGGGTTTGTCAAGCGTGGCATAGTCTATATTGACGACAAAATTGATCGCCGCCGACTGGCATTTGAATTGAGTTTATAGGTGAGTAAGCAAATGACTTGGCTAGCTTAGCGGCGTGCCAAGTCATTTTTAATTTTGCGAAATGAGTGCTAGGGTGACATGCTGTATAATAAATATACATTGCTCTTTGAGAAGATTTTGATGCAAAGAGGGGTGAAATACATTAGCGCTGTTGCCGGAATTCTATTGTTTTTAGGTGTTGCCGGTTGCGAAAATAACCACGCCAATAAGGCTAGATCATCTTTAAAAGCAAACCCCATCAGTTCTGCTAACAATTGATCGCAAAGGGTTAGAATAGACATGAAGAAACAAATAGGGGTGGCGCCATGATTCATGAAATTAAAACAGTATCAAACTATATCGAAGAAATCGAAAAGTTGATCAATAATAGCCCCAAAGGACGAAATTATTACTACCGAGGGCAAGATAACAACTTCAAAAACACTTTACCAGCTGTTTTCCGGAGTCGAGAACTTTTGGATAATGAGGATAACCTCTTCAATGATTTCTTGATGGCCGATCCCCAGTTGTTTGAAAAATGTCGAACCAATTTTGAGCGCTTGGCTTTGATGCAGCACTTCCACCTGCCAACACGGCTGTTGGACATCAGCACAAACCCTTTAGTAGCCTTGTTCTTTGCCACCAAGGGCGGCAATGGCAACGGAGAGGTCTATATCTACAAAGATCAGCCTAATTTCAATAAATTGCGTGATATGTTGTCTTTGAAGGGGTGGAATAATCTGATTAAGGAATACACCGGAAAAGTACTCTTTAACTATCACAATTACTTTAAGAAGAACGCGTTTAGCAATGAGATGCAACTGGAATCTTCTCTGGCCCGTCAGCCAATGACGGTGAAGAATGCTTTCTTTCAAGCCATCAATCATTTTTACGAAACCGATGACCGCTACATTGCCGAAAAACATAGCCTTTGGAGTTACAGTTACTTTAGCTACTTTGAAGATGAGAACCCGAACCACTACTTTAATGATTTTAAACAGGCAATCAAGACGGTACCGTTTCTTCAACTGTTCGACGAAGCAAAGCGTGACATTCCAAGTTTTAAGAATAAGCTAAATCCTCTGGAATTGATCGTGCCTAAAATTGTCCGGATCAAGCGAATGAGCCGGCGAATGGAGAACCAGCACGGCATGTTTCTCTTCGTGCCTTTCATCAGTGATGAGTATGATAAGTCCATCAACATTGATTATGCTAAGGTAGAACGGCAAGCTCAAATGTCGATCGATATTTTGAGCCTGTACAACCCCGATAATGAAGAAGAAAAGGAAAAGTACATCATTCCATTCCAGTACAAGCAAAGCATTTTAGAGGAGCTGTCTCAACTGGGAATCGATGAAGGATTCATTTATCCTGATGATCATTCACGGAAGGCCAACTTGATTAAGAATCGCTATCTGAATTGAAAGAAGTGTCGTCTCGTGAAAATTGTCATTGCTCCAGATTCTTTCAAGGGTTCGCTGACGGCTAAACAAGTGGCGAAGGCAATGAAGGCAGGCTTTTATCGCATCTTTCCCGATGCAGAATACGTGATGAATCCGATGGCTGACGGGGGTGAGGGAACGGTCCAAACACTGGTCGATGCAACGAATGGGCAAATTATCACTCACCGTGTTCATAATCCCTTTTTTGAAATGGTCAATTCGAGTTATGGAATGCTGGGTGATCGACAAACGGCCGTCATTGAGATGGCAGCCGCTAGTGGCATTCAGTTCATTACCCCGGCAAGGGCTGATCCGCTTGTAGCAACTACTTTCGGGACTGGGGAGTTGATTATTGACGCCTTAAATCACGGAGCAAAGAAGATCATCATTGGTCTGGGTGGTAGTGCGACCATCGATGGTGGTGCAGGGATGGCTCAAGCTTTAGGTGTTAACTTACTTGATAAAGATGGTCAAGCTATTAGACGTGGAGGCGGCGGATTAGCGTTATTGGATCACATCGATCTCAGCAGGCTAGATCCTCGTCTCGCTAAAACGCCGATTGTTATTGCTTCGGACGTCACTAACCCGCTTACTGGTCCGCAGGGGGCGGCTAGAGTTTTTGGCCCCCAAAAAGGAGCGAGCCCGGCAATGATTGTTCGTTTGGATCATAATTTACAGCATTATGCTCATGTAATTCAGCGCGATTGCGGCCGGAATATTGAACAAGTTTCTGGTGCTGGAGCTGCTGGCGGCCTTGGAGCTGGATTACTAGCTTTCACTTCGGCGCAGATGGAACATGGGGTAGATGTGGTCATTCAAGCGACAAAACTTAAGGCTCGTGCCCGGGGGGCCCAGCTCGTCTTAACGGGAGAAGGCGGAATTGACTTCCAAACCAAATTTGGCAAAGCTCCTTATGGTGTGGCTAAGGCAACCAACGAAGTGGCACCCAGTGCGCCGGTTATCGTGTTAGCCGGCAAGGTTGGCAAGGGGGCTAGGGAGCTTTGCACTGCCGGCTTTATCGATGCAATTTTTGCGACGCCGACGAGCGCTAAGCCTTTAGCACAAGCTCTCGCTGATGCTCCGCAAGACATTGCTGCCACAGCAGAAAACGTCGCTCGGCTTTTGCGTAGCACATTAAGTAGTACGAAATAAAAGCACCTTTAGCAGTGTCATGCCATTGTCTCCAATGACATTGCTAAAGGTGCTATTTTGGTAATATTAATATGGATTGATTAAGTTTAACCGATCAAGATTGTGTCGTGTGGCGCCTCAAATGGGTGCTGCTTGTTGATATGGTCGTAAAAAAGAGTGCCACGTAAATGATCGATTTCGTGCTGGCAAACAATGGCCGGATAATTTTTCAGCCGCAACTGGTGCTTTTCACCTTTGGTGTCCGTGTAGCGAAGGGTAATCCGATCGTGGCGTGGGACATAACCAGGAACGTCCTTATCAACGGACAGACAACCTTCTCCTTCGGTCAAGGCCCCGTACTGAACGGATTCACTGACGATCACCGGGTTGATGATCACATCCTTAAATGAAGGGGTTTGGTCTTTGGCATCCGGGTCCAGCGGGGGAACTAGAACGGCGGCCATTTGTTTAGAAACCCCAACTTGGGGTGCAGCTAGGCCGACACCCGCACGCAGACCGTATTTCTTGCAGAGTTTCTCATCCTGGCTAACTTCGAGATATTCCATCATATCGTGAGCCAGTTTTTTATCGTCATCGGATAAGGGAAATTGCACCTTAGCGGCACGTTTCCGGAGAACGGGATCCCCGTCGCGAACGATGTCTTTCATTAAAATCAACTTTGCTACCTCCAAAATGAAGAAATTGAACACTTTTTAGTTTAGCACAATCTCGGGGCGGGCTGGACGATTTGCGTCGAAAACACTCCGGTCATGATAAAATACATGGTGGGGAGTGACTAAGATGCAAGCCAAAAATTATTCATATCCACTGGATCCGTCTTGGAATACTGAGGAATTGGAAACAGTCATTGCGATGTTTCGGCAAGTTGAGGATGCTTATGAAACTGGTGCTAGTCGTCAGCAAATACTCGACGCTTACCAGCAGTTTAAAAAGGTAGTTACCGCTAAGTCGGAAGAAAAGCGCCTGGGTCGAGAATTCGAAAAGACCTCCGGTTATGTATTGTATCGAGTGGTCAAAAAGGCACAAGAAAGCAAAGCAAAACGGATTAAGATGGAGTGATGCATGATGGATCTAGAAGAAATTGATTCGGCAATTCAAAAAATGATTCGGCAATTGGGTGCCGCCACCAAGCAACGTCGGCAAGAAAGTTTTAACGTGAAGGAAAAAATAGGTTTTAAGGATTTAGTAACTTCCGTTGACAAGGACAACGAGCAATTCATTGACCGCAAGATTAAAGAGCTCGATCCTGACTGCCAGATCATCAGCGAAGAAGGCTTTGGCGATGATGTTTCCCGTTTGCAAGGGCATGTCTGGATCGTTGACCCGATTGATGGGACGATGAATTTTGTCGAACAGCAGCGCCGTTACGCTATTATGATCGCTTTATATATTGATGGCCAACCGACACTGGGGTATATTCTGGATGTTGCCAACAATCAACTCTATCATGCCTGGCATGGTCACGGCGCTTATGTTGATGGTCAAAAACTGCAGCAGCCGGCTGATAGTGGTCTTCATGATTCTCTGGTGACAATTAACGGGGGCTTAATCCTTAGCGGCCGCGGTCAAGTACGCCAGATTGCTGAACAGGCTCGAGGACTGCGGATGTACGGGAGCGCCGGAATTGAGCTAACCGACGTCATCACGGGTCGTCTTGGTCTTTATCTTTCCTGGTTGAAGCCTTGGGACCTAGCTGCCGGCCGGGTCATTGCAGAAGAGCTGGGTTTAGTGGTTCAAAACGTTGACGGTTCCCGGCCCGATGTGCTATCATCTAATCTTGTATTAGTAGCGACGAGCCAGGCTGCGCAGGACATCCACCAACTCGTGAATTAGCAGAGCGACTGTGACCGCGCGTCACAGTTTTTTTACGGTCTCTATTTGATTTGCGGTGGGGATATGACATCGCTTTTCGCTACGTCAATTTACGCATTTGAGAAAGGAAGAAACATCTTGAAATCACGTGATGATATTCGCAACATTGCGATCATTGCCCACGTCGACCATGGTAAGACGACGCTGGTTAACGAAATGCTGAAGCAATCTGACACGCTGCCAGAACACTTCGATATTCAGGACCGGGCGATGGATACGAATGCGATCGAACGGGAACGTGGGATCACTATTCTGTCAAAGAACACGGCTGTTAAGTACGGCAAGTACCAATTTAACATTCTGGATACCCCAGGCCACGCCGACTTCGGTGGTGAAGTTGAACGGGTTATGAAGATGGTTGACGGCTGTTTGCTGGTTGTCGATGCCTTTGAAGGAACGATGCCACAAACGCGTTTCGTTCTCCAAAAGGCTCTGGAACAGCATCTGGTTCCGGTTGTTGTTATTAACAAGGTTGACCGGAAGGGTGCTCGGCCGAAGGAAGTTGTTGACGAAGTGCTGGACCTCTTTATTGAATTAGGGGCCGACGAAGACCAACTGGACTTCCCAGTGGTTTACACTTCTGCGATGAATGGAACGTCAAGTTTAGACGCTGACATTTCAACCCAGAAGCACACGATGAAGCCACTTTTTGATACGATCATCAAGACCATCCCTGCTCCTGAGGACAACTCCGATGAACCGCTGCAGTTCCAAGTAGCAATGCTCGATTACAACGATTATGTTGGCCGAATCGGGATCGGCCGGGTTTTCCGGGGCAAGATCAAGGTCGGTGATAACGTTACTGTTATGAAGCTGGATGGTTCTAAGCAAAACTTCCGGGTTACGAAGCTGTTCGGTTTCTTTGGCCTGAAGCGTCTCGAAATCAAGGAAGCTGAAGCTGGGGATTTGATCGCTGTTTCAGGGATGGAAGACATCAACGTCGGTGAAACCGTCTGTGATCCGAACCATCTTGAAGCTCTGCCATTGCTGCGGATCGATCCGCCGACACTGCAGATGACTTTCCGGACGAATGATTCACCGTTTGCCGGCAAGGAAGGTAAGTTTGTGACGGCCCGCCAGTTGGAAGACCGGCTGAAGCGGGAACTGCACACCGATGTTTCCCTGCGGGTTGAAGACACTGACGATCCAGGTGCCTGGACTGTTTCTGGTCGTGGTGAACTGCACTTGTCAATCCTGATTGAAACGATGCGTCGTGAAGGCTACGAACTGGCTGTTTCGCGTCCGCAAGTTATCTACCGCGAAGTCGACGGTGAGATGTGCGAACCATTTGAAGAAGTTCAGATTGACACTCCAGATGACTACACCGGTGCCGTTATTGACAGTATGGCTCAACGGAAGGGCCAGATGAAGAACATGGAACCTTCCCGCAACGGTCAAACCCGGATGATCTTCGAAGTTCCTTCACGTGGTTTGATCGGTTACTCCACCGAATTCATGACTCAAACGCGGGGTTATGGGATCATGAACCACACCTTCAAGGAATACGCTCCGGTGATCAAGGGCTGGAACCCTGGTCGGAAGAAGGGTGCACTGGTTTCAATGAATGCCGGAAAGGCAACCACCTACGCGATGATGGGGATTGAAAGCCGGGGGACGCTGCTGATCGATCCAGGTACGGAAGTGTACGAAGGGATGATCATTGGTGTCAACAACCGGGATAACGACATCACTGTCAACATCACCAAGGGGAAGAACCTGACCAACGTGCGTGCGGCTGGTTCTGATGAAAAGGCTTGGATTAACACGCCAACCCACTTCTCACTGGAACAGTCCCTGGAATTCCTGAATGATGATGAATACTGTGAAATCACTCCAGAGAACATTCGTCTTCGGAAGATGATTCTAAATACTAACGCCCGTGAAAAGGCTGCAAAGCGGCGTAAGGCAGCAAGCAAGAAAAAGTAAAAAAGTTTTAAGAAGTTAATGAAAAGGTCACTGGTTTTCGCGTTGCGAAGGCGGGTGGCCTTTTTGTGCTTGTCGGCCGCAGTTGGCAAGGGTGTATAATAGATTTCGATTTTGTGCAAAAACGGAGGCTGAAATCGTTGTTTACAAAAATTAGGCGAAAAATGCACTATTGGGACTGGATGATCGCCGGTCCATACATTATCCTGTGCTGTTTAGGAATCGTAATGGTTTATTCGGCCAGTGCAGGCATTCAAATGCAAAATGGGTTGAGCCCACGTAGCTACTTAGTACGTCAACTGATCTACGTTTTGATGGGCTTAGTAGTTTTTACTCTTTTTAGCAGTCTCAAGCTGGAAAAATTGCGCTCGCCAGTTTTTTTACGATGGTTCTTTATCATCTTGGCGGGATTGCTCCTGATTGTAAGAATCCACGGAGCTGCGATTAATGGGGCTCATGGCTGGTTACATCTCGGTTTTTTTAACATCCAGCCGGCAGAAGTCTGCAAGTTTTTCTTGATTCTCTATCTCTCTGACCGCTTTGCTGGTATTAGCGAAAAAGGCCTTTCTTATAAAGACACGAAAGCTTGGCAGCCGACCATCCTGTTAGGCGCTTTACTGTTCTTGATTATTATTCAGCCCGATATCGGTGGTTTTACGATCAATACTGCCATTGCGGTGGTGATTTTGTTGGCATCGGGGATGTCCTTGGCGATTTCTCTGACTGTTTTAGGCCTCGGGGTCTGCACCCTGGCCTTTGGCGTCCCTGCAATGGCTCACATCTTCGTTGGCCATATCCACAACTATCAGGCGGCTCGTTTTGTTGCCTTTATCGACCCTTTCCAACATGCCCGGGGGATTGGGAGTCAATTGGTCAATTCCTATTACGCAATCAGTAATGGCGGTTTTCATGGCGTTGGGCTTGGCAATTCCATTCAAAAGATGGGTTACCTGCCTGAACCAAATACTGACTTTATTATGTCGATTATTGCTGAGGAACTGGGTTTGATCGGAGTGACTGTGATCTTGCTTTTGCTAGCGATAATTATCATGCACGCGATTCGCTTAGGAGTTAAAACCCATTCGATGTATGAGGCTTTGATTTGCTACGGGGTCGGGACTTTTATTTCTGTTGAGACTCTTTTTAACGTCGGTGGGGTCTTGGGATTGTTGCCGATCACGGGGGTGACTTTTCCCTTTGTTTCCTATGGGGGATCCAGTATGCTAGTGTTGTGTGCCAGCATTGGGTTAGTAGAAAATATTAGTATCCGTCGCAAACGGCAGCGTGCTCAGCAAAAATTGAGTTATTAGGAGGTGAGTGCTGTGAGTTTTGAACCGACTGCGAGAAGACCCCTCGTTGTTCACCTCCGGTCGACGAGGGTGGTTCGTTCTCTTCGCCATTACGGAAATTTGGTGTACGTGTCTCACCGGATGCACTATGCGATCATTTATATTGATGAAGGACAACTCGATAGTACAATTGAAAAGATAAAGAAATTGCGTACTGTTGGCAAGGTCGTGAAGTCGGCCTGGCCGGAGCTAGATCCAGAATTAAAACAGCTTCGACAGGAAATGGCAGTACAACAAAATGAAGAGGATGATGTCAAATGAGAATCGTTGCTGGTGAATACGGTGGTCGTCGTCTTAGCGCAGTGCCAGGGCGGGCAACTCGACCCACCACTGACAAGGTGAAAGAAGCCCTCTTTAACATCATTGGGCCCTATTTCAACGGCGGTACCAGCCTGGACCTCTTTGCTGGGAGTGGCGGCCTAAGTATCGAAGCTGTGAGTCGCGGCGTGGACAAGGCTTTCTTGGTCGATCGACAGTATGCTGCGGTCAAGACAATTCGGCAAAACATTGCGGTCACAAAGCATCCCGAAAAATTTGAAGTGCTGAAAAATGATGCTAATCGTGCTTTGCAGTTGTTTGCAAAGCAGCGGCAGCACTTTGACATGGTTTTTTTGGATCCTCCCTATGCTAAACAGCAGATTGTTAAAAATATGCAAACGATGAGCGAGCAGGCACTGCTAAATGAAGGGGCCTTGATTATTGCCGAGACGGATCATCATGCTAACTTGCCGGATCAGTTACCATCTTTTCGCTTGCAAAGACGGCAAACATACGGTATTACTGAACTAACTCTTTATCGTTTTGGTGGAGGTAAGAAATAATGAAAGTCGCAATTTTTCCTGGAACGTTCGACCCGCTGACTCTTGGTCACTTGGACTTAATTAAGCGTGGTCGGGCTCTTTTTGACCAGCTTGCCGTTGCTGTGATGACTAATTCAACCAAGCATCCCCTCTTCAGTGTTGAAGAGCGGGTCGCACAGATTAAAGCCGTTACCGCCGAAATGAGTAACGTTTCGGTCATTACGGCCAGCGGTTTAACGGTTGACCTGATGAACAAAATTGGTGCCGATTATTTGATGCGAGGTTTGCGCAATACTACTGATTTTCAGTATGAACGTGATATCGCAACGATGAACAAGTTTTTGGACCGGGATGTAGAAACGATCTTTTTCTTGGCGGATCCGAAATACCAGCACCTCTCCAGTTCACTATTGAAAGAAGTAGCGATAAACGATGGTGATATTTCTGCTTACCTGCCAGGAACAATCAGCACGGCGCTGGACAAGCGTTTGGAAGAACGGAAACTCAAGTTGGTGACGAAACAAAATGAGCAAACAAAGTCAAAATAATAACAATGACCGGCGCATCCTAAAGCGGATTGGCCTTGGTATTGCGATTGTCCTCTTTTTGGGCTGGTTTCTCTTCTGGCCGTTGAATCGCTATATTGAAATGCCTGGGAGTGCCGACAATCTTCGCTCTTACGTGACCATCAAGGGGCACCCTGATCGACGCAAAGGTAGTTTCATGATTACATCTGTCTACCTAGCACAGGCACGGCCAGTTACCTGGGTGTGGGCGAAATTTAATCCCCATGCGACCATTGAGAGCGCTAATGATGTGACCGGCGGTACGAGTGGCCAGACCTACCAAAAGGTTCAGGATTTTTACATGCAAAGTGCGATCAACGAAGCGATCGCGACTGCTTATAAAGCTGCTCACCAGCACTATCGCAAACAATATTTGGGAATTTATGTCCTCTCGATTCAACCCAATTCGAAGTTTAAGGGCAAACTGCATGTTGGCGACACGATTACCAAGGTAAATGGGCATCACTTTAATACGGCTCATGGCTACCAGCAGTATATCGGTAAACGCAAGGTCGGCAGTCGGCTGACAGTTGATTACCTCCATAATGGTAAGAAGCGGTCTGCTACCAGCAAATTGGTCCGCTTAGCTGGTGTTTCGCGAACGGGGATTGGAATTCTCCTGACCGATAACGTGAAGGTACACACTAAAATCCCGGTCAAGGTCAATCCGGGGCAATTGGGTGGTCCTTCTGGTGGTCTGATGTTCAGTTTGCAGATCTACCAACAACTAACCAACCGAAATCTGCGACACGGCCAGAAGATCGCTGGAACGGGGACTATTAATCCAGATGGCTCTGTCGGCGAAATTGGCGGCATTGACAAAAAAGTGATTGCTGCCCACCGCGCTGGTGCCAAAATTTTCTTTGCGCCATATATCAAACCAACCAAGACCATTCTGAAATACGAAGAAGGCCATCAGACCAACTATCAAATGGCCCGGCAAACCGCCAAAAAGGAAGCGCCGGGGATGAAAGTTGTCCCGGTTAAGAACTTCAACGACGCGGTCAGCTATTTGAGTAAACAACACTAAATAATTAAGTGCAATAAGCACCTCTTATCGTATTTACTGGTAGGAGGTGTTTTTTTAATGGGCTCTTTGTCAATCGGTACTGATGATAAATTTTGGGAAAACTAGGCTATGCCACTAATGGCATTGGTCTAGTTTTT
>NZ_CANDNU010000034.1 GCF_947387495.1 Limosilactobacillus difficilis | reverse complement strand
CTTAGTGTTTATGCTAATTTTAGTCATAAAAAAATACCCCCAAAGTCGATTTCCAACTTTGGGGGTACGCATCATATCGCAAAATATTGAATATCTTCTTATTTTTTTGCTTCCCGTAGTTACTATTCTTATATGTCTGTCCTACGAAATAAATTTTATATTTTATAGCAAAAGCAATCTGGGCGGATTTTTCCTACAGATAAATCTCTCCCAATGTTTAATTATGGCAATCAGCATTGATTTCCTTACTTTATTACAAGCTCTTAGATATAGTAAGAAGGCCATGATATATATGAGTATTGGTTTGTTGATTAAACTTTTATTACAGTTTCCGCTAGTCTATTTCTTCCAAGGACAAGGCGCTGTGCTTGCAACTGACATAGCTTTTGCCTATATTTGCATTGTTTCTTATCGAAAACTTTCTTCAATTTTTGGTATAAGGTTAAAGTATTATTGTCCAGTCATTTTAATTAACCTTATTTTTTGTGTTGTCTCATTGCTTAGTTATCAACTATCAACGAGGCTGTTTACTGTATCGACTAAAACAGAGGCTTTTGTGTTTGCGGCGATCTTTGGGTCAATATTACTTATAATTTATATTGTCATATTAGATTTTACAGATGTGACCTATAAGAATTTCGGACGCCATTTCATATTAAAAAAATATATTGCAAAACATTAATATGTCAATACTGCGTGCTTAGAAGTCATCAATGACTCTCTAGTTGCGCTTTTTGAATGAAGTTCAGTAATATCTGCCTTTTGATTCTAAATTCAAAAAATGCCTGCCAATATCAGATGAATCAGCATTTCATCTGAATGATTGACAGGCATTCTATTTGATTAGATATTCCTTATGACGGGGTTGAGATGAGCAGCCCCTTTATGTACAGCATGATTATCTTAGATTACAAAGTTGGTCCGAGCGGGAACTTGGTCCCAAAGAGGAAGTTAAAGATGGCGCTCGGTGCATAGTAGTGCATATCTTCGTGGCCATATTCAGGAAGAAGCAAGTGATGCTTTTCGGATTCGATCCGATTGTAAATGGCAAACTGGGTCGATGGGAAGACGGTATCATCTTCCAAGCCGGTCAGCATCAGGACCGGGCATTTAATCCGGTGGGCGAAGTTTTTGACGTCGATATAATCGAGAATGCTCAGGAACTTCTCTTCCGTTAAATGCAACGGATCATGGAACTTGAAGTAGCGGAACATTTCATCGTACGGCAGGTCTCGATCGCCCATCTCCAAGGTGCGTTTGAAGTCGCCCAGGAACGGATATTGGGCCACACACTTGCTAATCTTAGGGTTCAGCGCCGCTCCGACTAAGGAGAGGGCACCGCCCT
The DNA here is from genome assembly GCF_947387495.1 of Limosilactobacillus difficilis. Taxonomy (GTDB): domain Bacteria; phylum Bacillota; class Bacilli; order Lactobacillales; family Lactobacillaceae; genus Limosilactobacillus; species Limosilactobacillus difficilis. The sequence continues at coordinate 17,679 of NZ_CANDNU010000034.1, read as the reverse complement.
GCGAACCGCCCCAAGTGTAAAGGCGGTGGGAATCGACACCATCCATTGCAGCGACAATGTTGATTAAGGTATAAACATCAAGGTAGACGTCCTTGAAGAAGAGGTGGTCCCGTCCTTCTGGAACACCGCGGATGATCTGACCGAGGACGGTTGACCCGCCCCAGACACCATTATCCTCTGACTGGCCCTGTTGACCACGAGTATCAAGATTTACGATCCCGACGTTGGCGGCTGGCCATTCCAAAAGCTTCACCCAGTCAGACGCTTGTCCCATGTAGCCGTGGAAAGTGAAAACGACGGGAAATGGGTCCTTGGTCTTGGGGAAGACACACTTGGCGTGGATGCGCGCGTCATTAGTTCCCTGAAACCAGAGATTATAGAAGTTGACGGTGTCTAATCCGAAATCACGGCGCTCTAATTTGGCATGCGCGTCAGCAGGGAGCTGCGCTAACTGGTGGTCCCAGAAGGCATCGAAGTCTTTTGGCACTGCGCGACGTCCCTGATACTTTTTCATTTGTTCGATGGACATTGAATCAGCAGGCATTATTTGTCAGATCCTTTGTATTCATGGTTAATCGTCTTGGCAGTCAGACCATCGATGTTGTGACCAAATTGTGGGGTGATCAGGCCGACAAGCCAACTGATCAGGAATGACAGGATGAAGGCCACACATGGAGTAACCAGGGTAGCAACGCCCTTTGTCTGCAGGTAGTAAGTAATAGCAGCACTAAGGAGAACCCCGATAACAACACTAAAGCGGTTAGCTGACTTGGTAAAGATACCAGCAGCAAAGACCCCGGCAACAGGTACACCGAACAGACCAGTAACTGACAGGAAGAGGTTCCAGGTTTGAGCAGCGTTACTTACCAGCAGGTAAATAGCAACACTCAGACTCAAGCAACCGGCAACAATAATGATAATCCGGGCCAGCGTAACGTCGCTGACTTTCTTGAACTTGTCGTTGAAGAAACGTTGCTTGAAGTCGGTGATAGCACAGGAAGAAATGGCGTTAAGACTGGAAGCAATCGTTGATTGAGCAGCGGCGAAAATACCAGCAATGATCAAACCAGCTAAGCCGGCTGGAATTTCTTTGATAACGAAGTATGGCACGATGGCACTGGTGTTGAAGCCCTTTGGCAGGGAACCAGTGGTGTGGTAGAAGCAGTACAACAGGGTCCCCATCCCGAAGAAGGTTGGGATGGTAATCAGAGCCAGCCAACCGTTCGTCCACAGGGACTTAGCGGTGGCCTTGATACTTGGCGTAGTTTGGTAACGTTGAACAACGTCTTGACTACCAGTGTATTGGTACATACTGTTAAAGAATTGACCAGCGAAGATAATTGGCAGGAACATGGCGAGGTTGTGCGGGTTCCAGTCAGCACTGGAGAAAATCTTGTGGTGAGCAGCAGCAATGTGAACCACGTTACCAAACCCGCCGACGTGGATGATGGCCATCAGACAAATCAGCAGGGCACCACCCAGAAGCAGGAAGCCTTGGATAACGTCGGTCCAAACAACCCCTTCGATCCCACCAAGGAAGGCGTAAATGATACACAGGGCGCCGACCAGGATGGCAATCAGAATTGGGTTAATGTTGGAAACAGAAGTAATAGCTAAGATTGGCAGGTAAATAACGATGGCCACCCGACCGATGTGGTAAAGCATGAAAAGGGCACTCCCTAAGCACCGCATCACTGGTCCAAACCGTTCTTCCAGGTATTCGTAAGCAGTAGTAACTTTCAGTTTCCGGAAGAAAGGAACGTAGTAGTGAATTAGGATCGGGATGATCAGGAAAATAGTCATAGTCCCGACAGCGTAGCCCCAGTCGGTTAGAAAGGCCTGTTCCGGGGTGGACATGAAGGTGATGGCACTCAGCGTCGTGGCCCAAATACTGAAACCAGCGGCCCAAGCAGGGATCCGACCTTCAGCTTTGAAGAATGAGTCTGTGTTCTTGCTGGCACGCTTAGTGAAGTAAACCCCAATGCCAAGCATGGCAACAAGATAAATGATTAAGACAGCCCAGTTGAGGGCACCAAAACCCGTTTTTTGCATGATGGTTTGTCTCCTTTTGTAAAACTAATCATTATTCGATTTTTCTGTGTCAACTTTTTGATTACGAACAATAAAGAATTTCAGAATAAATGGTGCAAGGATTGTTGTGATTACGGTGACAACGACCATCGCGGTGTAGTGGTTGGTATTGATAACGTGCGAAGCAAGCGCAACGTTAGCAACGACCAGGGCCATTTCACCACGTGAGACCATCCCTGCTCCGACAATGTTGCATTGGTTCAAACTAAGACCGAAGATCCGGGCACCAAGCCCACACCCAATCTGTTTGCCAAGGATGGCGGTGATAATTAACAGAACAATAAATAGCAAATCGTGTGACATCCCGGCAAACTTCACATCTAAACCGATACTGATAAAGAATGCGGGAATAAAAACAGCGTAGCCGATTGGTTCGACTTTAGAAGCGAGTGGCTTTGCGTATGGTGTCTGAGAAATAGCGAGACCGGCAAAATAGGAGCCCAGTACGTCGCTCATTCCCATGGCAACCGCCATGGCTGCACCACCAAAACAAAGGATCATTGCCCCCGCTGTTAAACTTTCGGTTGAGTTCAAATCTTTGAAGCGGGTGAGGAACCAAGGAACAACCCACCGGCCAAACACCCAGACGATAACGAAGAACAGAATCTTCGGTACGATCATTTGGAAGGGTGATTCTTTAGCGCCAGTGTAAATCCCGGTAGCGATCCCTAACAGGATGACACAGATGATGTCATCGGCAACCGCTGCGCCGAGAATAACCGCTCCCGCGCTGGTGTTCAGATAATTCAGTTCTTTGAGTACCTGAACAGTGATGCTGACGGAGGTAGCACTTAGTACTAAGCCCATAAATAGTGAAGCCTTCACAGAATAGCCGAACAGGCTGTGGCAGAGCAGAAAAGCGGTCCCGGTCGGAAAAATGACGCCGAGGGTCGCCACTACTAACGATGGTTTCCAATACTTGAGGAGCAAGCCCAAATCGCCTTCCAGCCCCGCGATAAACATCAGCACAATAACCCCAATTTCAGAGAAATAGTGGGTGAAAGTCGTCGGCTGCATAAAGTTCAAAATAGCTGGGCCCACAATAACCCCAATCAGTAAGGCACCGATAACCCCAGGCATCTTGAGCCAGTTGGCCAGGTGGGTGCTAAGAGTTACTAACAGGAGGATTAAAAAGAGTTGTACTAAGTAGTTCATACAGTCACATTCCTAATTGTTTGATTCCGTTATTTTAAAACAGCATTGACAAGCTCAATCTGTTCATCAAGCTGCGCAGCTGGAATAGCATATTCGAGCACAACCGGCACTTTAGCGTCGAGCTGCTGCAGCATTGACGGCCAGTTTTGAGTCTTGTTAAGTAAAATCGTATCATGATTTTTAATCTGTTTGAGATGGAAGATAGTAATGTAAGTCAATAGTTTTTGCAAAGCCGCTGCGGTGTCCACGTCTACCCAGGCCCAGTTGCCGGCGTCAAAGGTATAGCCAAGGGCCGGTACGGCGTCGTACAAAAGCTGGACGGCCTTGACGATTTTACTCAAGGTCCCGTTAGCGTTTGGCTGGTTTTCGATGGTGACTTGGCAGTTAGCAGCAGCTAACTGCTTTTTAAGTTCCTGCAGTTGGGACTGACTCAAAATTGGATTGCCCAGACTGATCTTTAAGCCGTTGAGATGATATTTGCTAGCCAACTGAAGGTAATCAGTTAAATTAGCGTTGATCTGCTCGCCGTCAAAAAGTTCTTCTGGAATGGAATAGCGTAAATCCCAACCTTGTTCCGCGCAGACCTGGCTGATATGTGCCAGTTCCTGATCACGGGTTTTTGGCTGAAAGAATTCGCCGCGAACCTCAACACTGCTAATAGGTTTGCCAATTAACCGGTCAACGCATTCGGATTGACTCGTTCCATTTTGCAAGTCATCCAGAAAAACGGCGGTATTGATCGATACGGACATGATGATGAACCTCCTTTATTAATGAGGACAAAAAGAAAACCGCACTGATAACGGCATCAAAAAGAAAGCCGCTTTCAGCCCGGTTGAAAAATATTAACTAGCTATTACGAGTCAACTGTAGCATGTAATTTATCGTTTGTAAACGGTTTCTTGGCGTGGCTTTTGGAGAGTTCAATGACAATATAGGAAGAAAAAAATCAGTTGAACTATTGACTGCTAATATTTTCTGACTTGTATTGTGGATTGCTAAGAAACCGCTTTCTATTGCCTGATTAAAAATGTTGGCGACAAGTTTAATTATCAACTGGCCAGTGTATTGCCTGGTTGTAAGAAAAATATTTAAAATAATTTTAGCTCATAAAATTTGATAAAATTATTTTCACAAGTTATAATTAAAGCGTCGGTTGAGGAATTGATACTAACTATTACGATTGATTAAATCAACTGCGATAACACTGAGTGGCGATTGGAAAGAGCCACTGATCTGATAAAGGAGTTCAATTAAGATGAAAAAAGTATTTGCTGCTTTAATGACTGCTTTTGATGCTGATGGCAACATTGACGAACAAGGAACTCGTGAAATCATTCGTCATGATATCGACGTGGAAGGTGTTGACGGCCTTTACGTAGGCGGCAGCACTGGTGAAAACTTCGAACTGGGGACCGATGAAAAGAAGAAGATCTTTGACATCGCCTGGGATGAAGCTGGTTCTGACGACGTGGAACTGATTGCTCAGGTCGGGAGCCCGAACCTGCACGAAGCAAAGATGCTGGCAAAGTACGTTACGGAAACGCTGGGCTTCAAGACAATTTCAGCCGTTACGCCTTTCTACTACCAATATAGTTTTGATGAAATCAAGCATTACTATGATGAAATCGTCAAAGACGTTGACGCCAACCTGTTGGTTTACTCAATTCCAGCTTTGACGGGGGTTAACCTTTCACTAGACAACTTTGCTAAGCTCTTCTCTAACCCGAAGGTCATTGGTGTCAAGTACACGAACCCAGACTTCTTCCTGCTCGAGCGGCTTCGCAAGCGCTTCCCAGACAAGGTTATCATGTCCGGCTTTGATGAAATGCTGCTGCCAGCCTTAGCCTTGGATGTTAACGGCTGCATCGGCAGTACCTTTAACATCAACGCTAAGAAGGTCAAGGCTGAAATCAAGGCCTTCGAAGACGGCGATATTGACCGTGCTCGTCAGCTGCAACACGAAAGCAACGACCTGATCGCGGATCTGCTGGACAACGGGATTTACCCAAGCATCAAGTTAGTACTTCAGAAGATGGGCGTTCACGCAGGTTACACCCGTGAACCGATGGCCCACGCTGATGAAAAGGTCAAGGCTGGTGCCGACAAGATTTATCAAAAGTACTTTGCTGACTAGTAGGGAGCAAATGCAAGATGAAAAACACTTTTTTGGATGATGTGAAAGGGCAACTGATTGTCTCGTGCCAGGCATTGCCTGACGAACCGTTGCACAGTTCGTTCATCATGTCCCGGATGGCACTGGCCGCTAAAGAGGCGGGTGCTGCCGGTTTGCGGGCTAACTCGGTAGTGGATATCCAAGCTATCCAGGATGAAGTTGACCTGCCGATCATCGGAATCGCCAAAGTGGATTATGATGATTCACCGGTTTACATTACCCCAACGATGAAGGAAATGCGGGCGGTTGCTGCGACTGGCGTTGCCGTTGTCGCAACAGATGTAACTGGCCAGAAGCGGCCGGGCAATGTGCAATTAGCCGATTTGGTGAAGGAATTCCGGCAAGAATTTCCTGATACCTTATTGATGGCCGACACCGCTTCGCTGGATAACGTGCGGGAAGCCAACAAATTGGGCTTTGACCTAATTGGGACGACAATGCACGGCTACACCCCGGATACTGAAGGATTGAACATCGCGGATAATGATTTTGAGTACCTCAAAGAGGTTCTCAAATTATCAGACGCGCCGGTTGTTTGTGAAGGTAAGATTAACCGGCCTGAAAAGGCACGGCGGGTACTCGATCTTGGTGCTCATACCGTGGTAGTTGGGGGCGCCATTACGCGGCCAAAGCAAATTGCCGAAGAATTTATCGCAGAGATTGACAAATAAGAACTAAAGGAGGCTGGGCGTTGACTCAGCTTCTTTAGTATTAACAAAGGAGAAAAAAGATGACAACCGTTTTTGAACACGCAACGATTTACACCGGAACCCGGGTGATCCGGGATGGCTACCTTCGCTTTGGCGAAAAAGTGGAAAACGTCGGCCCGGTGGCAGATTACTTCCCGCGGGCCAACGAAAAAGTAGTTGATATGCGGGGCAAACTTCTTCTACCTGGCTTTATCGACGTGCACACCCACGGTGGCTACAGTTTTGATACCATGGATGGCGACGCGGAAGAGCTGGATAAGATGGTTCGGACCGTGGCTCACGAAGAAGGGGTTACGACCATCTTCCCAACTACAATGACTCAGTCAAAGGAAAAGATTGACAAGGCGATGGCCAGCATCAACGAAGCGGCTCAGCACAACCGCTTGATCGGTGGCACCCATTTGGAAGGGCCATTTGTTTCACCAGTATACAAGGGCGCACAGCCAGAACAGTACATTATTAAACCGGATCCGGATTTACTGGATCACTGGGATAAGCTGTCAGGTGGTCGTGTTAAAATGATTACTTACGCACCAGAAAACGCTGATGCTAAGTTTGAAAACTACTGCCTGAGTCATGGCATTGTTTTGTCTGCCGGCCACTCCAATGCAACCCGGGCAGAGATGAAGGCTTCCAAGGCTTCTCACGTGACCCACCTGTACAATGCCCAACGTGAATTCCGTCACCGTGAACCCGGTGTAACCGGCCACGCGTTGCTCGAAGACAACATTATTTGTGAAATTATTAGTGATGGTTTCCATGTTTGCCCGGACATGATCAATTTGGCCTACAAGCTGAAGGGACCGCACCGGATCGAATTAGTTACCGACTCGCTGCGGGCTAAGGGGATGCCGGAAGGTATTTCTGAGCTGGGTGGTCAGAAGGTCATCGTTAAGGACAAGCAGGCGCGGCTGGAGAACGGTCACCTGGCAGCATCAATTGTTCAATACAACGATGCTGTTAAGAACATCGTCAAATTCACCGGTTGCAGCATCAATGACGCAGTACAGATGAGTTCGGTCAACCAGGCGCGTGAATTCCACCTGGCAGGCAAGGGCTCCCTGGAAGAGGGTGCTGATGCCGATATTAACGTGATGACTCCAGAACTGGATCTGCTGCAGACTTATAGCTACGGCCAACTGATGGAAGCGGTGAAATAAGCTAGAGCTACAGAGGTCAAGAAGAATTAATCTAAGCGAGGTGTACATGATGAAAATAAGTGATCAAATCGAGGGCATTTTTCCAACTTTGCCACGGCAAGAACGGAAAGTAGCCATGATCGCTGTTCAAAAACCGGAACAGGTCCAACAGATGTCAATTTCTGAATTGGCGAGCCAAGCTTCGGTCAGTAATGCTACGATCACCCGCTTTGTGAAACGACTTGGCTGCGGTAATTTTGCTAGCTTTAAGATTTCATTAGCACGTGGTGACGATGAAGAAGCTGAACCAAAAACGGACGAAAGCGATGCAACAGCTAATGTCCTCGATTTTTACGGTAAGGTTTTGCGCAAGACACGGCAGAAGCTGAATGCCGAGGAATTGCGGCAGGCTGTGGACTGGATTAAGGCCAGCCACCGTGTCTACTTATTTGGGATCGGTAGTTCGGGCTATTCGGCCGATGAGTTCAACCAGCGTTTGATGCGGATGGGAATTTACTCAACAGCGATGACGGAGAGCCAGATCATGGCGATGATCGGTTCCTTGACGGGACCCGACGACTTGGTCATTGCCCTGTCGAATTCCGGTCGCACGCTGGCGGTCAACGAAGCCGTGAACCTCGTGCGCAACCAGGGGGCGAGGGTAATTTCCATCACCTCTTATCCTGACAGTCCCCTGACCAAGCTCAGCGATTTGTCGTTGCTGGTGCAGAATACGCGCTTCATCGATAACTCATATTTCATTAATTCCCAATTTTCGATCATGTACGTCATCGACATTTTGACGACGCTGCTGGCACAGGACGAGCGGTTTAGCCAGAAGATGTCGCGGACGATTGACATGGTGGAAGACAAGCGCTTGAGCAGTTTTGGCGGCAACTAGAATGGCCAAGTGCGGTAAAGTAAACAGTGGCCTTCGGTGCTGAGCGGCGCCGGAGGTTTTTGGGTATAAAAAATCCGGCTAGCAGGATAACTAGCCGGATTAGAGGAGAAACTTGGCGAAGCTTAGTATTGCTTCTGTAACTTGCTGGCAGCCGCTTTGTCGATGATCATTACGACGTCAGGATGCTTTTGCAAGATGCTGGCGGGAACGTCAGGTGTGACGGGGCCTTCAATTGTAGCCGCGACCGCGTCAGCCTTATTTTCGCCGTATGCTTCGAGCATGATTTTCTTGCCTGCCATAATGGCACCGATCCCCATCGAAAGGGCGGAACGCGGCACTTCATCTTCGTTCGCGAAGAAGCGGGCGTTGGCATCAATCGTCGACTGGGTCAGCTTGACTTCGTGGGTCCAGCCGTCAACCGGGCTGCCAGGCTCGTTGAAGGCGATGTGGCCGTTGCGCCCGATCCCCAACAACTGGAAGTCAATCGGGTGTTCCCGGATCAGCTGGTCGTAGCGCTGACACTCTGCTGCAATATCGCTGGCGAGGCCGTTGGGTACGTCGGAGTGGGCGAACGGTTTAGCGTTGAAGAGGTTTTGCTGCATGAAGTAGTGGTAACTTTGGTCGTTATCGGGTGCCAGACCAACGTATTCATCCAGGTTGATGGACCGGCATGAGCTGAAGTCGAGGTCACTGTTGCGAAGCTGTTCATAAGTAGTTTGTGGAGTGCCGCCGGTAGCCAGGCCGAAGCAACGGGCCCCGTTTGCTAAAGCATCCTTGAATTGCTTGAATCCTGCTTTGCCGCCCTCTTGTGGGTCATTTACGATAATAACTTTCATGATCGCGGATCTCCTTAATTATTATTGGTACAAACCAATAATAACGCTTTCGGCTGGATTTGGCAAGCTAGGTCGGCCCCCGGAGATGCGGTATAATTTAAGGAGTAAACTGACTGAAGGGATGGTAATTTTATGGCACATCAATTGATTAAAGTTTTCTCGCACAATGACCTTGACGGTTTCGGCGGGCCAGAAGTTTTGGCGAGTGTTCAACCGGACGTCTTTCCCGACGTTGAGTTTGAGATTACCCATATTGGTGCGGGGCAGATTGATGCGGCCCTGGATCGGTGGCTGCAAAATCCACAGCTGAGCAATTATTCCGACCTCTATATCATGGACATGACACCGGACAGTGATCACACTTTTGAGGAATTAAATCAGCATTTTGCGAACCACTGGTTGGTTTTTGATCATCATGAAACGGAACAGGAAGCCCGGCAGAAGTATGCTGCCAATAGCATCGGCCCCGCTAATCCCGAGGTGCTTCCGAGCGCGGCCAGCATCGTTTGGGACTGGGTCAAGACTCAACCGGGCTTTGCTAAACTGCCAGAAGGACGCCAAAAAGCCCTGGCTGAGCTGGTGGAGTTAATCCGGGCTTATGATACTTGGGACTGGCAGAACGATCCAGATTTACCGCAAACCGAAAGGGAAGGGGCCGATGAACTGAATGAGATCTTCTGGTTCTACCCGAAATCACGGTCTCAGCAGTTCATCACCCAGGTTTTTGCCAAGGGGTGGACGGTTTACCGCGAGGAAAACGAAATGCTAATCAAGACGCTCACGGAGCGGCGGGCGGACTATCTGAAACACCACCTGCGGGACGCGTTGACGACGGTGATCGACAGGCACCAACTGGGAATTGTCTATGCTAGTGACTACAATTCCCAGATCGCTCATCAACTGATGATTGACCATCCTGAACTGGATGCAGCCCTGGTCGTGGGGCCAACGAGTGTCTCCCTGCGCAGTAATGATAAGATGGATGTGGCTAAATTTGCCGAGCACTACTATCAGGGCGGCGGGCACGCGAACGCAGCTGGCGGCCGGTTACCGATCAATCCCGTCCAAATCGGTGAGCAGGCAGTGCTGGACCACCTAAAGGCTGATGTTGCTGCCGCGAGTCAGGCCAAGCCGGCAGAAGAACCGTCGAGCACCCTTGCTGACAGTCTGGATCCGGAGGTGGCCGCTAAGATGGCCAAGCTGTTTGGCAAGGATGACGCTGAGTAGGCAGTGCTGATTGAGCGATGGTAAAGAAGAGATGTGATTAGCTATCAAACTGGCAGTTAGCAGTGACAACCACCTGGACGTGAATAAGGTCGATGTTGACGAGGCACTCCACTTTCAAGCCAATTGGCTCAACCAGCAGCGGATTGACTACTACTTATATGGTGGGGACTTGTTTAACAGTTTAGACAGAACGCAGCGTTATTTTGCTCGTCTCCAGGCTTGGCTGCCACACACCAAGGTCTTTTACATTCTGGGCAATCATGACATGTTAAACGACAGCAGCTTTAGTCAGGTTGAGCACCCAACTTCGCCGCTGAATTTGCATGATCGCTTTATCGATCTTCCGGACAGCAACTGGCGTATTATCGGCAATAACGGTTGGTATGACTACACATTTTCTTCCTACCGGGATCAGTCACAGAAGGTCAGGGCCTGGAAAAATGTGTTTTGGCTGGATAGTTCGATCGATCAGCTCGTCAGTGACTTGGAACGGATGGCGCGGGTTCTTGCTCAGGTGAAAGCTCAACTAACCAGAGCTGCTCAAGAGCGCAAAGAGGTCATTTTTATGACGCATTTTGCACCCCGCCATGAATTGCTGGCTCCCAAGCCACCGCAGGTTAACTCGCCACGGCGAGAACATTTTTACCAAATGATCAATGCGATGATGGGTAGCGATCGCTTGGGTGAACTGCTGGAGGAATCTGGCGTTGTCAAAAACGTCTTTTATGGGCACCTACATGGGATCCACCCACCCGTACAGCGACAAGGGTTGACCTATTTTAACCAGGCGGTCGGGGTGAAAAATCGTCGCATTAACGAGTGGCAAGCTGCCGATTTCTTTGCCCAGTGGACGGCAACACTGCGAATTCTCGATCTATAACAACTGCGGCCAGGACCTGATATAACCAAAACGAAAACGAACGCCCCCGAGAGCGGTATAGTGACCGCCTTCGAGAGCGTTTTTTGGTTGGGAAGTGGACAAGATCCTATTTAACTGTGGTGATTTCGGCTAAAGCTGCCTTTTCCTTAGCCGGGACCTGATCGTCCGTAATAATCATCGCCAGCTCGTTAGTGTTGGCGTAGTGGACGACGGATTTGTGGGTGAACTTAGTGTGGTCCACCAGGGCGATGGTTTGTGCACAGTGGTCGATCATCTTGCGTTTCAGTTCGGCTTCGTACAGGTCAAAGTCTGAGAGGCCGCGATCGGCTGAAATTGCATAACTAGAAGTAAAGAAAGTGCCAATGTTGAAATTATCTAATAAGTTCAGATTGAGGTCACTATCGATAACGTTGGACTTGGGACGCGCCACACCACCCATAATAATCGTGGTGATTTTGGGATTATCTTTGAGGAGGAGTGCCGTGCGAAGACCGTTGGTGATGACTGTGATGCGACGGTCGCTGTCGACGAGTGCCTGAGCTAGCGCCATGCAAGTAGTGCTAGCGTCTAGCAGGATACAATCACCGCTATGGATCAATTCGAGGGCTTTCATAGCGATCGAATGTTTGAGGGTGATGTTAACGTTGCGCCGATCGTGGAAATCAGTGCCATTCAGCTTTTTTTCAACGTCAATCTTGGTTGCCCCGCCATGGGTGCGTGCGACTAGGTGCTTGGCCTGCAAGATTTGCAGGTCGTGACGGATTGTGACGGTAGAAACGTCGAATTGCGTTGACAATTGGTTAACCGCCACGGAGCCGCGGTCGTTAACTATTTCGAGGATTTGTTGCCGTCTTTCGTTTGCAAACATTTCAGATTCCCCCTTTGAGATAGAAAGGTTAACTTTTGATCATTATTTTATTAATTGAGTAAACGCTAAATTACTAGTAAAATTATCGCTTGCTGTTACTTTAGAGGCCTTAAACATAAGAAACGGTATATTTAATAAAGAACATGCTCATTTATTCTCAATGCTCGTGTTTTTGTAGTCCTCTAAAAGAAGCAATCTTCTTAAATTTTCTTCGTTTGAAATGTTAGATAGAACCGTTCGTCAATCAATCGACTATTGATTAAAGCCATTGACTGCCTAGTCGATGGCTTTTCTATTGCCATTATAAAACCTCTGAACTGTAAATGAAAGAAAAAGAAAGATTAGAACGTAAGCAAAGACTTGTAACTATAATCACAATGACAGGGACAAAAATTACTAAACGTACCAAAAGAAAATAAATGAAAGTGTAGAAGCAGTTATTTCTTATCGTTAAAAAAGATCATAAAAAAATTTAACGGGCGTAAATCCCACTATATCAACAAAATTAAGATAATAGTTAACATGATCACAACCATTATCTGTTTGACAGCGCTTCTATTATTGATAAAATAAAAGCATAAGAAAGGAGATGCAACATAATGAAAGTTGGGATTGGTGCAGATATTAATGGTGTTCATCTGAAGGACATCTTGATTGAACATTTAACCAGTGAAGGCTATGAAGTTGTGGATTATGGCGTTCGGGATGATCTGGAAACGATCTATCCGAATGTTGCCCTTCGGGTATGCGACGCAATCAACGAAGGAGAAGTTGACCGGGGCATTTTAATCTGCGGTACGGGTCTTGGAATGTGCATCACTGCGAATAAAGTGAACGGTATCCGGGCAGCCGTAGCGGAAGATGTTTACTCGGCTGAACGGGCCATCCTCAGCAATCGGGCTCAAGTGATTACGATGGGAGCCCGGGTCATCGGTTCAGAAGTTGCCAAGGAATGTGCTGACGCCTTCCTTTCCCACGAATTTTCGATGGTCGGCCACGGCAAGGCTTCCAACGCTAAAGTTGAACGAATTATGGAAATCGAACGAGAACAACATTCATCACAGCCAATGCATATTGGTTAGTTTGGTGATTATTGCTTGCCAGCGAAGTCTTTAGTTTCACACTCTCATCCTTAAATCATAATCAAGCTGGCGCAAGTAATCATCAGTCGTTAACCGAAGTGCAAATGCCGAATGCTGAATGAACTAAACAAAGGAGCAAAATTATGAGAAAACCATTTACCGCCGTCACAACCGGCGATCCTGCAGGGATTGGACCAGAAATTTGTGTGGAAGCCCTCACCAAGGCTGAAGTGTACGACAAGATGAACCCATTCCTGATTGGCGATGAAACAGTCATTCGAAAGGCAATGAAAGTAAAGAACATCGACTATCAAATTCATCTGATTCAAGATCCGCAGGAAGGGCTTTATCAGCGTGGCACCATCGACTTGATGACGACTGGTGATTATGATGTCGATTCCATCGAATACGGCAAAGTACAAAAGCTTTGTGGCCGGATGGCGATGGACTTCATCATGCGGGCAATTGAACTGGGTAACGAAGGAAAAGTTGACGTTGTCGGAACGGCTCCGATTAACAAGCAGGCGATCAAACTGGTCGGCGTGCCGGAGCCGGGACACACTGAAATTTTCCAGGATTATACCCATTCCAAGTACGCGCTGACGATGTTCAACGTGGAAAATATGCGGGTCTTCTTCCTCTCACGGCACATTTCGCTGCAGAATGCGATTAAGTTTGCTAACAAGGAACACTGCCTCGAATTCTTGACCAACATTGATGAAGTGATGCGGAGTCTCGGCCTAAAACATCCCGAAATTGCTCTGGCAGCTCTTAACCCGCACGGTTCTGACAATGGTCTGTTTGGGACGGAAGAACATGATGAGCTGATTCCAGCTGTCAAGGAAGCCCAAGCTCGCGGTATTAACGCAGTCGGTCCGGTACCGGCCGATTCCGTCTTCTGGAAGATGCGCAAGGGTCACTATGACGCAATCCTTTCGCTTTACCACGACCAGGGGCACATTGCTTGCAAGACTCTCGACTTCGAAAAGGCAATCACGATTACCTGGGGCTTACCGTTTATGCGTTCAGCGGTCGACCATGGTACGGCTTTCGATATTGCCGGTAAGGGGATTGCTCAGGCAGTCAGCATGGTGGAATCACTGACGGTGGCCTGTGACTACTGGCAGATGCAGCAAAAGGCCAAGGCCAAGTAAGACCCCAGCCAATTGAATAAAGCGGTCAGATCGAGGAACGAATGAGGAGGCTGATTACATGACTGCAATCGGAGTAATAGCTGATGATTTGACGGGGGCAACTACGGTAGGGACACTGCTGGCCCGGTCAGGAATTAAAACGGCAGCATATTTTTCGCCAGAGGAGATGCCGGAAGCCGACCAATATCAGGCTATCGTGATGACCACTGACAGCCGTCACATGCCTGCTAAGGATGCTGACGCGGCCGTCAGCAATGTGATGACGAAGCTGAAGCAACGTAACGTTAAGTACTTTACGAAAAGAATCGACACGACTTATCGTGGCGGCCTGGGCGTAGAAATTGACGCGATGTTACGGCAGTTGCCGAAAGAAACGATCGCGATGGTTGTGCCGGCCATGCCCCAATCTCGGCGGATTTTAGCAGGGGGCTACGCCATCATCGAGGGTACCGCCCTGGAGGAAACCGAAGTCGCCCATGACGTTTTGACGCCGGTAACGGAAACGTTCATTCCACGACTCATTGCATCTCAGACGCAGGACAAGGTCGGCACCCTGAGTTTGACGGCCGTCCTGGCGGGGCAAGAGGCCGTCGAAGAAGAACTCGCTGAGCGGCGGGCAGAAGGTTGCCGGATTATCGTTTGCGATGCTGTCAGCATGGCCCATGTGCAATTGATTGCTAACAGTGTAGTCGACCTCGACTGGCCGATCCTGGCTGTTGACCCGGGTCCCTTCACTTACGCCCTCGCAGTGGCTCACGGAATCGGTCACGAAACTGCCGACCGGAATATGTCCGGGCAGGCAAAAGTTGACCCGACCGAAACGGGGCACGTGCTGGTAGTAGCGGGGAGTGCTACCGATGTTACCCGTAAGCAGATTGACCACCTGGCCGCCAACCCGACGGTCGACGTCGCGTCAGTTGATCCGCGGGGCATCGTCCTGAATGATTCCGAAACTGTACCGGTCGTTGATGCTGCACGGGAGAAGTTGCGTGCCAGTCTGGCTAACCCGGACGTTAATGTAACGATTCTGGAAACGGCCGTCTATAGTCCGGTGCTGAACCTCCAGCAGGTAGAACAAACTTACCACATGAAGCCGGGAGAAGCGTCGGCCAATATCAACACCGTTGTGGCCCGGATTGTGAAGGAGGCTTTGACTGACTAGGGTGGCCAGCTGAGCGGCCTTTACATGACCGGTGGCGATACGATGGTGACGACCCTCAAGGGTTTAGGTGCGAAGGGCATTTGTCTGCACGACTACGTGATTCCCCAAACGGACCTGGGGCAGATTATTGGCGGTGAATTCGCCGGAACCTACACGATTGGCAAAGGCGGAATGACAGGAAAAGAAGATACTGCCACTGTTGCCGTCAACCGTTGCTTTAAAGAAAGCAAGGTAGCAGCACAACAAAAGGTGGTTGTATTATGAAGTTACTGAAAAAATTCCCTGGCGGTATGATTATTATTCCGATGCTTGCCGCCATTTTAATCAATATGTTTATTCCCGGGATCTTAAACCTCGGTGGGCCAACTACGGGTCTCTTTAAGGCCGGTAATCAAGCGATGATGGGGTTATTCTTGATTGTCTGTGGTTCCCAGATCAACTTTAAGACCGTGGGGCGGCCCCTTTATAAAGGGGTTGTGCTGCTCGCCCTTAAATTCATTATCGGGGCGGCGATCGGTTGGACGGTTGGTGCCATCTGGGGTGCCAAGGGGGTCATCGGTCTGACCCCACTGGCCGTCATGGCTAGTATGTTATCTGCTAATAGTTCCCTTTACATCGCTCTGTGTGCGGAGTACGGCAATTCCTCAGACTCTGGAGCCATTACCATCTTCTGTATCCACGATGGTCCTTTCCTGACGATGATTGCGATGGGGGTTTCCGGAATGGCTAACATTCCGTGGACGTCAATCGTGGCGATGATCATTCCACTGTTTGTCGGTGCGATTTGGGGGAACCTGGATGCTGATTTCAAGTCCCTTTGCCAAAAATCACAAAACTTCGTGATTATCTGGATGTCCTTCGGGATCGGTTCAAATTCCAGCCTGGGTACTATTGTCAAGGCTGGGCTGCCAGGTGTTGCCCTCGGGCTCATTGCACCCCTGGTCGGTTTCATCTACTTCTTTGTCTACAACCTCTTCTTGAAGAAAAAGACGTCACTGGGCTTTGCGTTGGGTTCGGTTGCAGCCAACTCAGCCTTAACACCGGGCTTGGTCGCAGCAGCGGACCCGGCTCTCAAAGGAGTTGCTGGCATGGCAGCAGCCCAGTGCGCGACGGCTTCGATCATTACGATGCTGATCATTCCGTTCTTGGTCGGTGGCGGCGATAAGTGGTTGAAGAAGCATTATTCAGCGGATCGACTGAACGAACAGCCGGCAATGGCCGCTGCGGCGGCGAAGGCAAATGCCAAACAAGTTAACCCGTCAACGAATCAAGCAGAAAGAGGGACGGTCTAATGTCACGAGTGCCGGTAGTGGGTTTCAGCTTAAAAAACTATATCAATACGGTGACAGCAACCCGGACTTTAGTGCAACAATTGGACGAACTCTGCGGACAAGAAAGGTCAATTGAACAATTTTTGCTTCCTAGTTTAGGCACAATTGAAAGCGTTTCCTACCGTCTTTTCCGCAACCAGAGCCGGATCGGTCTCGGTGCTCAGAACATTGCCCCGGCGGCAAACGGGGCCTGGACGGGGGAATATTCCATCGAAACATTAGCCGAACTGGGCGGTCGCTATGTGGAATTAGCTCACCATGAGCGGCTCCAATACTTTCATGAAGACGCCGCGATGGTCAACCGAAAGCTGAAATTGACGCTCGGCTTTCAGATGGTTCCGGTTCTATGCATCGGTGAAGGTGAGCAGCGTTTGTCAGCAGATGGTTTTCGTAACAAAGTTGGTTCGCTGCTGTCCCAGTACCTAGCTGGGGTCGCGGATGAAGATGTTGGTCGGATCATCTTTGTCTATGAGCCCGGCTGGGCGATTGGCCAGTCTGAAGCGGCTTCAGCCCAGGAAGTATACCGTTCGATGGCAACAATCCGTGACTTGGTAAAAACTATTGCGGGAGCTGAAGCGGCTAAGCAGGCACGTCTGATTTACGGCGGTTCGATTTCGAAAGCATCCACCCCGGCGATTGTTGATGATCAGAATACTGACGGTATTTTTGTTGGGCGTTTCGGTCACCAACCAGCCAATTACCAGGCGATGGTGGAAGAAGTAAAAGCGGCAAAATTAAATTGAGCAAAAGAAGCTGGGAAAAGCGTTTTTGAAATAGGGGGGCAAGGAAACTCGTTCTTTTAAGGACGTGATGAATTGCCCCCTACTTTTTATACCTATGCTACACATGGCTTGAGTAGAACATGGTATAATAATTGGTATGAAAGATATTAATAGACTTACATATGGCCGAACATCAGTCTACAATCTGAATTACCACATCATATGGGGAACTAAATATCGCAACA
>NZ_CANDNU010000033.1 GCF_947387495.1 Limosilactobacillus difficilis | reverse complement strand
GCTTAGTGTTTATGCTAATTTTAGTCATAAAAAAATACCCCCAAAGTCGATTTCCAACTTTGGGGGTACGCATCAAGGATTTATCCATCTCTCTTTATTATTAGGGACTTATGTCACAGCCCCATTTCATTAGCTTCATTCAACAATGTAATTTTGATAGCGACTGGCATCCTTTTGCGGCAATTCCAATTTAAGCCGTGTTCCGCCTGCTTCATACTTAGTTTCGATAATGTTGCCATGTTCATTAAGATACGATACTACCTGCCCCTTATCGAAGGGGATCAGCATCGTGGTAGTGACGTAGTCTTTGAAAAGAAAACCCTGAATCGTTTTCATCAGAGCATTT
Organism: Limosilactobacillus difficilis; assembly: GCF_947387495.1. Lineage (GTDB taxonomy): Bacteria > Bacillota > Bacilli > Lactobacillales > Lactobacillaceae > Limosilactobacillus > Limosilactobacillus difficilis. Next base: position 18,772 of record NZ_CANDNU010000033.1, on the reverse strand, counting down.
ACTGACTGGTCATCCTTGGCCGAGATGATGATCTGGTGGTCACCCTCCATTGTCGGAAAATCATTGGAAGTCTTATCAGCCTTGTTGAAGACATAGAGCATCGGAATGTTTTCAATACCAATTTGCCGCAATGTTGTCTGGGTAGTCTTCATCATTTCCTTATAGTGCGGGTCGGAGTAATCGATCACCTGGACGAGCAAGTCGGCATTGGCCGCTTCCGTCAGGGTGGAGCGGAAGGCTTCGACCAGCTTGGTAGGCAGTTTGCTGACAAAACCGACAGTATCTGATAACAGACAACGTTTATTTCCCGGGAAATTTAATTGACGGACGCTGGTGTCCAGGGTGGCAAAGAGCATGTCCTTGGTGAAGACTTGCTTGTCCTCTTCGAGACCGAAGCGGCTGACTAGTTGGTTCATCAAAGTTGATTTGCCGGCGTTGGTATAGCCGACGAGGGCCGCCGTTGGGATACCACTTTTGTCCCGCTGGGCTCGCTTGACCTGTTCTTCCCGGTCGATCCGGGCGAGTTCGCGCCGCAGGTGGCCGATTTGCTTGGTGACGACCCGCCGGTCCATTTCCAACTTAGTTTCACCCGCTCCCCGGTTGGTAAAGCCACTGCCACCGCCGGTTTGTTGATCGAGCCGGACATTGTCAGCCGTTTGCAGACGCGGCAGCTGGTACTGCAATTGGGCGATTTGCACTTGGATTTTAGCTTCTTTAGTTTTGGCCCGGGTGGCAAAAATCTCGAGAATCAGGGCGGTCCGATCAATGACGTGGACGCCGGTTTCCTTGGTCAGATTGGCGAGCTGGCTCGGTGACAGCTCATCATTAGCAATGATGGTGCTGGCGGTGACAGCTGCCGCCAAGTTGCGGAGCTCTTCTACTTTGCCCTTGCCAAAATAGGTGGCGGCGTTGGGGCGCTCGAGGGTTTGGTCCAAGCGGTCGACAACTTCCATGTTGTTGGCTTGGGCCAATTCAGCTAATTCCACCATTGAATACTCATAATCTTCTTGGCCGGTGTTGAGGCCGATGATGAGTACTTTTTCGGAGGATTGTATGTCAGTTGGTTTACTGTTATCCATATAGACTTAAGCATCTCCTAGCGATTAACCAGCAATTTGTTTTTTATTGAAGTAAATCAGTTTTGTTTGATCTCCATCGAGGACGAGCTTGGTAATGGCCCCGTTGTCAGGGCTGGAGAAGTCATAGACCTTGCCTTCAGGGTCAATGCGGTGCATCAGAGTGCGCAGGACGATCCCGTGATTGACCAGCAGAACGTTGCTGCCGGCGGGGAGGGACCGCAATTTTGCAAAGCCGGTCTTGAGACGATTGATGAAGGTAGTGTAATCTTCAGCACAGCCCTTAGGGTCCATTGCGTGCATCTTGTCGCAAATCTGAGCCATCGGGTAGTCTTTCATGTAGTCATCAAAACTCTGGTAATGATCGTTGCCATTGAGAATTTTGAGGGCGTCAAGAATCGGCAGGCCCTCGAGAAAGCCGAAGAACTGTTCCCGAAAATTGGGATCGGTGTGGAGGCTGGGACAGGCATCGGCGGGTAATTGCTGCAGTGCAAGCTGGGCAGTTTTAACGGCCCGTGCTAGGTCACTGCTAAAGGCGTAGTCGAATTTAATACCGGCCTTTGCCAAAGCCTTGCCAGCTTCAATGCCGTCATTAATACCACTCTTTGTCAAAGGAGCGTCAGCCCATCCCTGCATCTTGTGATAGAGGTTCAGGTAGGTTTGTCCATGACGAACAATGTATACGTTAACTGTCATTCTCTTTTCCCCCATAAATCAGTATTAATCTCAGTTTATCATAATTACCCTTATCTGAACGCTGATCTACTACATCATCTTGTTGCGCTTAATGACGTGGCGGCGCAAACTGCGGGTAATCAGGAGGATGGTGACTGGAATCAGGGCGATGATGATAATTCCCAAGAAGATCACGGAGAAATGTTTTTTGACAAACGGAATTCCCCCGAAGAAGTAACCAACACCGCTACCAAGCGCGACCCAGATAGCCACGCCGAGGAGATTAGCCAGGCTGAAACGGTGCCATGACAGGTCAGCCGAGCCGGAAATCAAGGGGACAAAGGTCCGAATGAGGGGGACGAAGCGACCAAAGGTGACTGCCACCAGGCCGTAACGGTTGAAGAATTGCCGGGCTTTCTCAAGGTTGGGACCCTCGATCCGCTGACGGAGCCACGACCAGCGGACCAGCCGCCGGCCAATGTAGTAGTTGAGGGAGTCGCCAAGGACGGCGGCAACAAAGAAGACGGGAATTAGGACCCGCATTTCTAATGGGGAGTGGTCAAAAGCGGCGAAAGATGATGCGAAGAAGATCAGCGATTCGCCTGGCAGCCAAGGAAAAACGACCAGTCCCGTTTCTGCAAAGATCATCAAAAAAAGCAGCACGTAGCCCCAGTTGCCAATCAGCGAAAAGAGCCCTAGCAACAGTTCTGGTAAATGGGTGAGCGTGTAGATAATATTCAATCGATGACCTCCTTTCTCCTTTATTTTACGCAAGGGTCGGGGCAGCCACCAGTAGAACGCACTGACTTTAAACATTCTTTTGCAAAATCGTTATCCACCCCGCCACTTTTAACCTATGCTATAATTTATTATCACTATTTGAGACCTTAATAAGGAGGAAATTTTTTTGACTGATCCGGTACTTTCATCAGAGAGCAAACACTTAAAACAGGTATTGTCGAAGATTGAAGCGGCTGAAAAACAAGCGGCCAGTCATGTTAAGACCGCCCGTGATGAAGCCCGCCAGCTGGATAAGGGCTTTGATGATATTCACATCAACACCACCACTTATTCAGGAATGATGGATACGGCCGTTTCGGTACGTGCCCAGCAGCAAATGCTGGATGAACGGAAAAACAGTTGGCAACACGCTGCTAACCGGTTGTCGACTTTGGAACGGCTTCACGCTAAACCGTATTTTGCCCGGATTGACTTCATTGAAGAACCAGCCCGGGCCAGCCAGAAGCCGGAAACCATCTATATCGGTCTGGCCTCCTTTGCGGATCGCCCGGATCACTTTTTGATTTATGATTGGCGGGCACCGATTTCGTCCATTTACTACGACGGCGGCTTAGGGCACCTTTCGTACGACACTCCGGACGGCAAGCAGGAAGTCAATGTCAAACTGAAGCGGCAGTTCCAGATCGAAGACGGGCAGATTGTAACCCTGTACGATACTGACGAAGCCGTAACCGACCAGATGCTCTTGAATGCCCTCAGCAACCACTCGGGAACGAAGATGAAGTCGATCGTGACGACGATCCAGCGGACCCAAAACCAGATCATCCGGAATACAAAGGCTGACCTGCTCTTTGTTCAGGGGGCTGCCGGTTCCGGAAAGACAGCTGTCGTTTTGCAACGGGTGGCCTGGTTGCTTTATTACTACCGTAACAACCTGAATAGTTCCCAAGTGATCATGTTTTCCCCAAATCAGCTTTTCAATGACTACGTCGATTCTGTGCTGCCACAGCTGGGCGAACACAACATGGTGCAGATGACTTACTTTCAGTTTGTTAACCGCCGGGTTCCGCGGCTCCACGTTCAGAATCTGCAGGAACGTTTTGAGGAAACGATGGACGATACCACTCGCAAGATTAACAACTTGTTGACCAGTCGAGAATATTTTGATGCTGAAACCCGCTATGCCCGCCATCTCGGCCATGCCAATCTACGTTTTCGCAACTTGATGTTCAATAAGAAAGTCTTTTTAAGTAAAGACAAGATTAAGGAAATCTATTATTCCTTTAATAACAACTATAACCTCGGCAACCGTCTAGACGGGACAAAGGAAGAGCTGATCAAATACCTGAACCGCCGGGTAGGCAGCGAGATGCGCGCTAAGTGGGTGGAGCAGCGGATCCAGTCCTTGAACCGCGAGGAAATTGACGACCTCTTCCGGAACCATCCGCGGGAATTTAAGGATGAGCAGGAAGAATACCGCTTCCTGGCCCGCAAAATTGTAATGAAGGCTTTTGTACCGATCAAGCGGGCCATTGACCATAATCGCTGGATTAATATCAATGCCCAGTATGTTCACCTGATGCGGGTGACACCGAAGATCATTAATCTAAAGGCGGCTGGCATCAGCGATGACCAGTGGCAGGCCTTTGTGGAACGAACGATCGATGAGCTACGCCATGGTCGGATGGCGGCCAGCGGCGTCAGCATCTACCTCTACTTGTATGACTTGCTGACTGGTAAGCTCGGCCAGCGGGAAATGCGCTACGTTTTCATTGACGAAGTACAGGATTACGATCCCTTCCAGTTGGCTTATCTAAAATATTGCTTCCCGGAAGCCAAGTTTACCCTGCTGGGCGACCTCAACCAGGCGATCTTCACCAATAACAACAGTCACGCCCTCTTGCAGCAACTCAGCACCATGTTTGACCAGAAAAAGATCCAGGTGATGCAGCTGACGAAGACGTATCGGTCGACGAAGCAGATCACTAATTTTACCAAGCATCTGCTCGTCGACGGCGAGGCAATCGAACCCTTCAACCGTAATGGCAAGCTGCCCCGGGTCTTGACGCGTCCAAATGAAGCCAGCGCGGCTGATACGGTCGTTGCTACCTTGAAAGACTACCAGCAAGAACATGACACGACGGCTGTGATTGGCGAGTCGCTCGCTGATAGCCAGCGGATTGCCGACCTGCTGAAGGAACGCGGGATTACGGCGACGTTGATCAAGACAGAAAACCAACGCTTGGTAGCGGGGACCATCGTCGTTCCATCTTACTTAGCCAAGGGGCTGGAATTTGATGCTACGATTGTCTGGAACGCTAATGACCAGCAATACGGCCGAGAAGATCAGCGACGGCTGCTTTACACCATTTGCTCGCGGGCAATGCATGAATTAACCTTGGTAGCGATCGGAAAAGACACTCCGTTACTGGATCGAGTTCCACGAGATGAATACCAAACCGACTAATTGGGCAGTGTCAGGTTTCAGTTTGGTGATATTTTTTTAAACATTTGCCAAAAATAGCAATTAGGCAGTTGCTATCTCTGACGGTTAAGGTATGATGAAACTTGATCTTGTAATGGAGGCACAATTATGAAAATAGCGGTGCGGAAGATTCGGGCTTGTTTCAACACCAAGCTCGGCTTCTTTCTTTTGACAGTAGCCTTGTTTGCCTTCAAGAGCTACTGGGCGTACCAAAACAAATTTAATCTGGGGGTGAAGGGAAGCGTCCAACACTTCCTCCTCGCCTTTAACACCATCCCAGGAGCGCTAGTCTTCTTGGGCATTGCTCTTTATTTCCGGGGACGGCTGTCTTACTGGCTGATGAGCATCATCAATTTCCTGCTCTCAACCTGGCTCTTTGCCAATATCCTCTATTACCGGGAGTTTTCCGACTTCATCACTTTCAACCTGATCAAGGGTTCTAGCGCGACGTCGAATAACCTTGGCAAGAGTTTGGTAGAGATCATCCGGCCGAGTGACTTTTTCGTTTACATCGACGTGGTTATCCTGGTGGTGGTTTTGCTGACCCACCTCATCCGGGTCGACATGCGCTACTTTAAGGTGCGCTACGCGGTAACAATTACGGCATTGGGTTTCGTGCTCTTCGGGGTCAACCTGGGGATGGCAGAAAGCAATCGTTCGCAGTTGCTGACGCGGACCTTTGATAACAACTACATCGTCAAGTATCTCGGCCTCCAAGCCTATACCATCTATGATGGGATTAAGACGGGACAAAACAATGCAATCAAGTCCAAGGCTTCGGCTAACCAACTGAAGCCAGTGCGCAAGTTCCTCAAGAGCAACTATGCAAGCCCGAACATTCAGTACTATGGGACGGCGAAGGGCAAGAATGTTTTCATCATTCACCTGGAAAGTTTCCAGCAGTTCCTGATTGATTACAAGTACCACGGCCAAGAAGTCACCCCGACGCTGAATAAGCTTTACCACGCTAGTGACACGATGGCCTTTGATAATTTCTTCCACCAAGTAGCCCAGGGGAAAACCTCGGACGCGGAAATGATGCTGGAAAATTCCCTGTTTGGTTTGCCTGAAGGTTCAGCCTTCGTCACCGATGGGGGCACCAACACCTTCCAGGCGATGCCGGCGCTGATGGACCAGAAGGGTTACACGACCGCCTCCTTCCACGGGGATGTGCCGAGTTTCTGGAACCGGGATAACGCCTACAAGTCGATGGGTTACCAGTACTTCTTCAGCAAGGGCTACTTCCCGAAGACGAAAAACTACGATAAGGGTTATGGGATCAAGGATAAGATTTTTCTCAAGGATTCCGCCTACTATCTGGAGCAGTTGCCACAACCGTTCTACGCTAAGCTGATTACGGTGACGAACCACTATCCGTACTTGCTGGACCAGCAGAACAAGTCGATTGGCAAGCTGCATACGGGTGATAAGACTGTTGACCCTTACATCCAAACAGCCCACTATCTTGACCAGTCAATTGCTGAGCTGCTCGACTACCTCGACAAGACCGGTCTGCGGAAGAATAGTATCCTGATCCTCTACGGGGACCACTACGGGATTTCCAATAATCACATGGGGGCAATTGACAAGATTCTGAAGAGCAAGAAAGTCAATAATTACCAGCTGGCGATGTTCCAAAAGGTGCCGTTCATGATTAACATGGAAGGCCTCAAGGGGGGAATTAATCACACTTATGGCGGTGAAATTGACGTTTTGCCAACCCTGGAAGACCTGCTGGGGATGAGTTCAAAGAATTACATTCAGTTTGGCCAGGACCTTCTGTCCAAGCAGCGCAACCAAATCGTTTCCTTCCGTGATGGCGACTTTGTCACGCCGAAATACACCAAGTACGGTGGAGATGTGTACTACACTAAGACTGGCAAGCAGATCAAACACCAGACGAAGGCTCAAAAGAAGCAGTTGGATGATATTCAGCACTACGTCACGACTGAGCTGGGGCTGTCTGACAAGGTGATGAATGGTGACCTGTTGCGGTTCTACCACTTGCCAGGCTTTAAGCCGGTCAACAAGAAAGACTACAACTACAACTTGAATCACGGTCTGAAGCAACTGAAACATGCTCAGAAAAAGAAGAAGACCAGTGTGAAGGCTGAAAACAATAACCAGAGTACCTTCGATGAATACTCGACGGATGCGCCTGAACTGAAGGCTGATCCGACTCTGAAATTCCCGAAGGCAAAATAAGTGAACAAAAAATAAGCATTTTGGAAAAAGGATCGGCAATCAACTGTTGGTTGCCGATCCTTTGCTGTATACTAAAACTATTCTTGTAAAGGATTACATTGAAAAAATGATGGATGAATGGATAAACTACAATCGTTTTGATCGTCAAAAATGGCATAGCTTCTTTCCGAACGATAAAGTGACTCTTAGTCAGGAAAATCTGGATGATATTCGCTCTTTGAACGACCAGATTTCGATCGATGACGTTAAAGAAGTGTACTTGCCGCTGATTAAGTTGATTCAGCTGAAGTACTTGAATTACATCCAATGGCAGTTGCAGAAGATGACTTTTCTTCACCAGTTTGGCCAGCGAATCCCTTACATTATCGGGATCGCCGGTTCCGTGGCGGTGGGAAAGAGTACAACGGCCCGTTTGTTGCAGATCCTTCTCCGGCGCTTGCTGCCGGACCGGCGGATCAATTTGATGACAACGGATGGTTTCCTCTTTCCCAATGCCGAACTGAAGCGACGGGGAATTTTGGAGCGAAAAGGTTTTCCAGAGTCGTATGACATGGAGGCCTTGCTGGAATTCCTGAACTCAGCCAAAGCAGGGGCTAAGGAATTGCGGGTACCGATCTATTCTCACCAGAGTTATGATGTGATGAAGCACCAGCGGCAGCTGATCGAGCGGCCCGATATTTTAATCGTCGAAGGGATCAACACCTTGCAGTTGCCCCGGAACCAACGGCTATACGTCAGTGATTTCTTCGACATGGCGCTCTATGTAGATGCAAAAGCCCAACTGGCAGAGAAATGGTACCTGGAACGTTTCGGGATGCTGCTGGATACGGCCTTTACGGATCCGACCAACTACTATTATCCTTTGTCGCACCGTGATCGTGAACACGCTTTTAACGTGGCGCGGGACGTGTGGGAACGCGTCGATCTGCCAAACTTGGAGCAATACATTTTGCCGACACGAAACCGGGCTGACGTGATCCTCCACAAGACGGAGAACCATTTCATCAATCGTGTCTACCTGAAGAAATAACCGGAGTCAACGTTCGCGGTGTTTACTTACTAGAAGGTAATTGTCAAACGCAATCCGGACTGCTATACTAAAATTAATTTGACATTTTGGGGTGCCACTGGCTGAGATTATACCCATCGAACCTGATTGGCTTAGCAGCTACGAAGGGAAAATGATAAGTTTTGAAAATCACAAAACCAATCCAGAAAGCCGTGTCATCTCGTGTTGACATGGTTTTTTATTTTGGAAAAGGTGGTTGATTATGCATCGGCAAACGAAGACGTGGGAAAATAGCTTAATTTGGCTGGGCGCGGGTATCTCCATTGCGGAAATCCTCACTGGGACTTACTTTGCTCCGCTGGGCTTTGCCCGGGGTATTTTGGCAATTATACTGGGCCATGTGATTGGCTGCAGCCTGTTCTTTTTTGCTGGACTGATTGGCAGCCAGACCCGGCAAAACTCAATGAACACCGTCAAGAACAGTTTTGGGTTTCGGGGAGCGATCGTCTTTGCTTTGCTCAACGCCTGCCAATTGATTGGCTGGACCGGAATCATGATCTATGACGGTGCAGTTGCCGCGCAACAGGCTTTTCACTTAGCGCAATGGTTCTGGTGCCTTGTGATCGGTCTTTTGATTATCATTTGGCTATGGATCGGGGTAGAGCGTCTGGGCAAGCTCAATACGGTAGCGATGACCTTGCTGCTGGTCCTGACTTTCTGGTTGTCTTGGGGCATTTTTCATCATTCAGTGGCGGCGCCGGTTATCGGTTCGCACTTGAGCTTCGGTGCGGCAGTTGAACTTGGCGTATCGATGCCATTGTCATGGCTGCCTTTGATCAGCGACTATAGTTCCAAGGCGGCTCGGCCATTGCAGGCGACGCTGGTTAGTGTTATTTCCTACGGGCTGGTGAGCTGTTGGATGTATCTGATCGGTCTAGGCATGAGCTTGCTGGCCGGACAGACAAACCTCGCCAAGGTGATGACCGCTTCGGGGATGGGCATCGCTGGCCTTTTAATCATCGTTTTCTCCACTGTGACGACGACGTTCATGGACGCGTACTCAGCCGGGATGTCGCTGAATGCAGTTTGGCCGCGTTTCAATGGGACCGTCATTGCCATTTTGACGACAATCATTGGGACGGTTGGTGCGCTTTGCCTGCCGATGGATAATATCACCAACTTTCTCTATCTGATTGGCTCGGTTTTTGCCCCGATGGTGACGATTTTGGTTATGGATTACTTCGTCTTTCGCCAGAATAGTTTCCATCAAGCCTACAATGTTCTCAACTTGGTCATTTGGTTGTTAGGTTTTATTGCTTACCGCTGTTTGATGACTACTGACACGATTGTCGGCAACACCCTTCCTGATGTCATCATCGTGGCGGTATTGTGCTTGCTCTGGCGGGGATTGACCAGGGTGCGTCAGGATTCCAAGAAGAAGGAGGCTGACTAAGATGGCCCACTTAGTTGAAGAAATTAGACGGACGCGGCCGGTGGTGCTGACTGTTGCCAACATGGTGACACCAGGAGACGTGGCCAACGCTCTTAACGCAATTGGCGGTTCGCCGATAATGTCGACGGCTCCACAAGAAGCGGCGATGATGGTAAAAATTTCCCGGGCAATAACTGTTAACATCGGCACTCTCAACTCGGATCAAGCTACCGAAATTGAGGCAGTTTTATCAGCTGCAGATGCGACGAGAAAGCCGGTCATCCTTGATCCGGTGGCGGTTGCCGTTCCTTACCGGGAGCACTTTGTTGACCAGCTGCTTGGCCAGCACCGAGTTTCCCTGCTTCGGGGCAACGCTGGCGAAATCGCCCACCTGGCAGGTGTTGACTGGCAGAGCAAAGGAATCGACAGTGAACAGGGAAGTGCTAGCCAATTAGTGGAAGTTGCCCGCGCCTGTGCACAAAAACACCGCTGCGTGGTGGCCTTGACGGGGCCCCAGGACGTGGTGACGGATGGAAACCAGGTTCTGGTAAATGACTGTGGAACCCGGCTCTTTCAAACTTACGTAGGTTGCGGGGATATGGTGTCGACCCTATGTGGTGCCTTCCTGGCAGTCGGCTCTGACCACCTGCAAGCCGCCTGGAATGCAGTGCGGACCTTTACCATCGCCGGACAAATTGCAGCATCCAAACTGGCGCGGCCCGTTCCTGGCAGCTTCTTTACGGCTTTTTTGGATGAACTGTCCTTAATTAGCGATCAGGATGTACAACAATTGGAAGAAGAAAGTGAGATGCAAAAGAATGATTAATGATTTTCCCCAAACTTTGACGATTGCCGGCTCTGATTCTGGCGGTGGGGCCGGAATGGAAGCCGACCTGAAAACGATGCAGATGCGGCACGTTTTTGGAACCACCGTCTTGGTTGCCATCACAGCTCAGAATACTCTGGGAGTGCAAAAGGCGGTACCGCTGTCGCCGGAAATTATCAACGCCCAGTTTAAATCGATCGCAGACGACTTCCACATTCGGGCCTGCAAGACCGGAATGCTGGCGGACAGCAAACGGGTGCAGACGGTCGTCAATAACCTCAAGAAGTATGACTTCGGCCCTTTGGTGGTTGACCCGGTAATGGTTGCCAAAGGCGGTGCTCCGCTTCTGACGGAAGATGCCGTCAAGACGGTGGTTGACGAACTGCTGCCCCTAGTGGACCTGGTGACGCCAAACCTGCCAGAGGCTGAGAAGCTGGCCGGAATGAAGATCGCGAGTGAAGACGCAATGGTCACGGCCGCGAAAAAGATTCAACAGCTGGGCCCGAAGAACGTCTTGATCAAGGGCGGCCACCTGCTGGCGGATGATCAAGCGAGTGATTTCACGATCCTTGAAAACGGGGATCATTTCTGGATGAGTTCACCGCGGATGCATACGAAACGAACTCACGGCACGGGTGACACGATTTCTTCCTGTATCGTGGCGGAACTGGCGAAGGGCCGGACCCTGGAAGAAGCTATCCACATTGCCAAACAGTATGTGACAGCGACGATCATTCACACGATTCAGGTCGGCCATGGCCACGGCCCGTTGAACCACTGGGCAGCAGAGGGAGGCTTTTAGGATGATGCGTTTTGAACCGGATATGCTGCGTTGCTACCTGGTCGGCGGTAGTCAGGACACTGATCACGATCCGGCCCAGTTGCGGAAACGGGTTAATGCGGCCCTTGATGCTGGCATCACGATGTTTCAGTACCGAGAAAAAGGCAGCTCGACCCTGGATGCTTCTGGGCGCCGACAATTGGCCCAAGAATTGATGCAGATGTGCCACCAGCACAGGGTGCCCTTTGTGATTGATGACGACGTTGCCTTGGCCCAAGATCTCGGTGCTGATGGTATTCACGTCGGCCAGGATGATGAGAAAATCCAGCAAGTCCTGGCGCAGGTCGGTTCGCAGATGATGGTCGGCTATTCTTGTAGTACCTTGTCGGAGGTCCAACGGGCCAACCACCTCGGCGTGGATTATGTCGGCAGTGGCCCAATCTACCCGACAATTAGCAAGGCCGATGCTGATCCTGTCGTGGGGGTAGCTGGCTTGACTCAGCTGGTTGCTGCCAGTTGGCACCCGATCGTGGCTATCGGCGGGATTGCGGAGGATAACCTCTCCCGGGTGGCCAGCAGTCATTGCAGCGGAGTGGCAACGATTTCGATGATTTTGCGCAGTGCCGATATTACGGCAACCGTGCACCGAGTTTTGCAGACTTTCTGACGATAATAAAAGAGGCTTGCTATTTTTCGGGATGTGACCGAAAGTAGCAAGCCTCTTGTTGGTTTGTTTACTTGTTTGCTGTTCGAAGGGTGACGATAAAATTGATTTGGCCGTTGCGATACTTGGCTTGGATGCGTCCGTGGAAATCATTAACGATTCGTTGGGCCATTGACAGGCCGATTCCGAAGCCGCCTTTTTGCTGGTGGGCGGTGTCCTGGCGGTAGAAGCGCTCGAAGAACTTGCTGTAGTCGACGTTTTTCCCGTCCGCATAGGAATTGCTGACAGTTAAAACCGCTACTGTACCGCGTTTATTTTGGCGAAGTGTGATGTCAACATTGCCGCCGGTATCACAATGCTTGTTGGCATTGTCCAGGAGAATGTTGACGAGCTCAGCGTAAAAATTCGCATCGACCGTTGCCATCACTTGAGGCTGAATTGCTGTTTTGAATTTTAGCTGACTTTGCTTCATCACGGTCTTGAAAGTATCGGCACTATGGCTGGTGATAGTACTAATATCGGTTTGTGCCAGGTGCATATCGGGCTGTTCTCCGAGCCGGGTCAGGGAGATCAAGTTGTTGATGAGCCGCGTCAGGCGACTGATCTGGTCCTTGTTGCTCCGGGTCCACTCGGTTTCACCAGTGGTGAGTTCCTGCATTTCGGTATTGGCAGAAATAACGGTCAGAGGTGTCTTGAGCTCGTGACCGGCGTTGGAGATGAACTCACGCTGGCGTTGTTCGGCCACGACTAGTGGATGGATGGCTTTTTTAGAGAGGACGACCAGGACGAAAGTATACAGCAGCATTGAGATGAGGCCGAAGAGGATTGCGATGTTCAAGATGGCATGGCTCTCAGCCATCAGGATCGACTTGTCCAGGAAGACGATGGTATAGCGGCCGTGCACTTGTTTCATTTTATAAGCATAGAAAGTGTGACGGTAGCGGACGGTCCCCTGACTACGCCCCCGACGGAAGGCCATTTCAGATAGGTCGTTGATCGCACTGTCGGGAACGGTTTCGATGTGGGAATCGTTGATGCTTAAGACGTCGCCATTGCTATCCAGCTGGCTGCTGAAAAAGCGATACTGGAAGATGCCTTCGCGGGTTTGGCGCGGCACCATCAGGCCCGGCTGTTGGGGATTGGCAAAGGCAGAGCGGTTGATCTGACCATTGTTTTTCAGCAGGATGGTCAGAACGTTGTTAACTTCCTGGTTGCTGCGGTAGAACGAAGCGATACTGATGCTGCCAATGATTGTCACCAGGACGATCAGCAAGCCCAGGACCGAGATCAAGATGAATTTGTGCCGAACTTTTTTAAGCATTAGGCTTCTCCCGTTCAATCAATTGGTAAGGGCCACCCTTCGGACCGGCCAGCGTGACATTGGCGTTGACTGCCTGCAGTTTTTGCCGGAAGTAGGGGACATTGATCCAGACGTCTTCATTGTCGGCGTGCTCGTCGTCATCATCCCAGGTTTGGTTGAGAAGGGTTTGCGACGAGAGCTCCTTGCCAGCATTGAGGATCAGATACTGGAGTAGCCGACTTTCCTTGCTCGAGAGACTGATTGAATTCTCACTTTTCAGCACTTGTTCGTTGCCGTCGAGGGTGATGTTGCCAAATTTGAGGACGTCTTCGTCAAGACTATCGAAACGTCGTTCCAGTGACCGCAACCGGGCCAGCAGTTCTTTTAAGGAGAAGGGCTTGGTCAGGTAGTCATCTGCCCCAGCATCCAGTCCGTTGACCTTATCGTCGATTTCCGAGAGGGCGGTAAGCATGATGACGTAGGTCCGGTCGCCAGCGGCCCGAATTTCACGCAGTGCTTCGAGCCCGTCCTTAACCGGCATCATGATGTCTAAGATCATGACATCGTAGGGATGCTGTTTGGCATGGTCCACGGCTTCCTGGCCGTTTGTTACAGCATCGACTATGTACTGGCTGGTTTTCAGAGCCGCGACGATTACTCGTCGCAACTGGCTGTTATCTTCGGCAAGCAAAATACGCATGGTGATCACTCCTTATCGTTTTCGTGAATCAACTGGCGGATGGTTTGCATTTGAATATCGCAGGAGGCCAACTGATTGGCACACTTTTTCAGTTCCCGTCCAATGCGTTCGGGGTCTTTGATGTTGTGCTTGTATTTCATTTCGTGTTCCAGACTAGCCCAGGAATCCATGGCGATCGTCCGCAATTGAATTTCGACGTAGTAATGTCCTGGCGTGTGGCCAGCGACGTCCTCATAGGGGGTCGTCAAGTCCAGGATTACGTGGTAACTGCGGTAGCCGTTGGGTTTGGCGTGGGTGATGTAGTCCTTTTCCTTTACGATGGTGCACCAGTCGGCATTTTTGAGGGCTTGCAGGTTGCGGGGGATGTCATCGATAAAGTTGCAGATGATCCGAAAGCCGATCGCGTCATGGCATCGCCGCAAAGCCGATTCGGTATTCACCGGATAGCCCTTGCGCTGGCATTTTTCAATCATACTATCGTTGCTCTTGATCCGGCTGGCGAGGTGCTCGTACAGCTTAGCATGGCCGGCGTCACGGGCCTGCTGGTTGAGGCTTTCTAACCTGTCCATCATCAGTTTTTGAATCTGGATGAGAGAATGGTGATAATGACCATAAATGTCCATAAATTTCGCTCCTTTTGCAATCACATTATATCAACAATTACCTTCTTAATATCTCTTCGTAGCAGGATTAAAGAAAAATTATGGAGCATTGCCCAGCGCTATGTTGACCAGCTTCACCCCAGCACGTACAATGGTTTTAGTTTCAAGAATTCACAATAAAGGAGTGGGAATCGTGGCAAAGGTCAACTTAGACTCTTTTGACAAAATCATCGTGTTGGACTTCGGTAGCCAGTATAACCAGCTGATTACCCGGCGCATTCGTGACTTTGGGGTTTATTCTGAATTGCTGAGCCATAAGAAGACGGCACAGGAGATTGCCAAGATGCACCCGAAAGGGATCATCTTCTCCGGCGGCCCAAACAGTGTCTATGACGAGGGCGCTCTGAAGGTTGATCCGGAAATCTTCAAGTTGGGGATCCCGATTTTAGGGATTTGTTACGGGATGCAGCTGATGAGCTACGACCTCGGCGGTAAGGTTGAAAAGGCGGACGATTCTGAATACGGCCGAGCTGATATTCAGGTTGAGGATGGTTCGGCGGCGCTCTTCCGTGACTTGCCGACCAAGCAGTTTGTTTGGATGAGCCACGGAGACCGGGTCACCCAGGCTCCTGATGGTTTTAAGGTAGTGGCGACGAGCAAGAATTGCCCGATCGTGGCCATTGAAAATCCCGAAAAGAAGCAGTACGGTTTGCAGTTCCACCCCGAAGTACGGAACAGTCAATATGGGCTCGACATTCTGCGCCGCTTCACCTTTGACGTCTGTGGTTGTGAGAAGAACTGGTCAATGGACGACTTTATTGATCTAGAAATCGACCACATTCGTAAGGAAGTCGGTGACAAGAAGGTTATCCTCGGCCTGTCTGGTGGGGTGGACTCTTCAGTTACGGCGGTTTTGATCCACAAGGCGATTGGGAACCAATTGACTTGTATCTTTGTCGACCACGGTCTGTTGCGGAAGAACGAGGCCGACCAGGTGATGAAGGCCTTGAATCGGGACCTCGGTGTCAACATCATCAAGGTAGATGCTGCTGACCGCTTCCTGGGCAAACTGAAAGGGGTCACTGATCCTGAAAAGAAGCGGAAGATCATCGGCGCCGAGTTCGTCAACGTCTTCCATGAAGAAGCCAAGAAGATCAAGGACGCCGAGTTCCTGGCCCAGGGAACGCTCTATACCGACGTCATCGAATCTGGGACTGACACTGCCAAGACGATCAAGTCTCACCACAATGTCGGTGGCCTGCCAAAGAAGCTCGGTTTCAAGCTAATCGAGCCACTGCGCAGCCTGTTCAAGGATGAGACCCGTGAACTCGGGGAGAAGTTGGGGATCCCGCATGAACTGGTTTGGCGGCAACCATTCCCTGGTCCTGGTTTAGGGATCCGGGTGATCGGTGAAATTACGCCGGATAAGTTGAAGATTGTTCGGGAAAGCGACGCCATCCTTCGCGAAGAAATTGCTAAAGCAGGCTTAGACGAAAAGATTTGGCAATATTTCACGGTCTTACCGGGAATCCGCTCCGTTGGGGTGATGGGTGACAACCGGACCTACGATTATGCCGTGGCTATTCGAGCTGTGACGTCGATCGACGGGATGACCGCGGACTTTGCTAAGATTCCGTGGGACGTTTTACAAAAGATTTCGGTACGGATCGTCAATGAGGTCGACCACGTTAACCGGATTCTTTACGATGTCACGAGTAAGCCACCTTCGACAATTGAGTACGAATAAAACGATAATCTTACTTAAATGAGGAATCGCGGTAAATCAACGTTTTGGCAGCCTTAAAACTAGTTCAACTCACTTAAAATTAGATGTTTGTTTGCCATATTGTTTGCCACGGTTAGGCAAAAAGAAGCACTCAGTGTTAAAACTGGGTGTTTTTTTCGGTATTAAAGGAGATTATATGAGCTTAGAAGTAACAATAAATGATAATGAGAAACTAATTGATAAATTATTTGAAAATAATTCAGTGTTTTCGAAGCAAGAATTAACACCGAGTGATGTGGCAATTATTTCTCTGTACTATTCTGCAATATCTAATGCTAAAGCAATAAAAATTCTTGTGAATAATGATTTAACTAATGTAACTGATACATTACTAAGAACCTTTCTTGAACAATCAGTTTATTTAAGATATATCTTTCAAGATAATACAACAGCCAGGGCTGAATTATTGTTCTTTTATGAAAAAATGAATTCTCATACTAAGGCATTAAATGTAGTCAGAAAGTTAACCGATAAAAAATTAGCCCAAAATATGAAACGACAAATTGACAATCAAATAAAAAATGATCCTTCAGAGGCGTCTAGTCTTGAAGAATCAACACAATATTTTAGAAAAAGATACGATAAACTATTTCCTAGAAATATACCTAATAGAAAGAAAATTAAACAACATTGGTATAATGCTGAACCTGATTATAAAAATACGAGTTTTAATCAACTGTGTAAGAATCTCGGAATTAAGGATCTCTATTTGGGAATGTATTCCCCATATTCCGATAATACTCATGGTGTAAATGGAATTACCAACTTTAAAGTAAAACATCATGACGATGAATTTAATATGACTATTGAAATGTATGATAAAAGTAGTGAATTAACAATGTTAGAGTCTGAACTAAACCTTATGTTTATAAGAATGGCCTCATATTATAAAATTGATGGTGTTAATAGTTGGGCTAAAACTATATATTCCAAGATTTGGTGTAATGTGTTGTTAGAAAGAAATTATCAAGTTCGACAATTACTTAGAAAAAAGGCTTTCGTTAACAGAAATTGATTAGAAATTTAGCAAAAATATGAATGGAGAGAATTTTGAATGGCGATAACAGAAATTGAAGATCGCATCACGGATATTATTAACCAAGATAATCAAGATGAATTTATTTACGACTTCCTAAGCGTATATGACTTTCCTAAGGCAACAATTACTAAGTTGCGGAAGGGGACAAATAATTTAGCGAAGGAATCGGAAGCAGTTTATCTGAAGAATCGGTTATATTATCAACAAGTCGCAGCAGATGGTAATTTGATGCAGCGCTTTGTTGATCTGAAACAAAAAGTAGAAGAATTGGGTGCTAAACCACGTTATATTATGGTGACCGATTTTAAGAATGTCCTGGCAAAAGACACTAAAACTGGGGACACTCTGGACGTTAAATTTAAGCGATTACCCCAGAAATTTGAGTTTTTTCTAGCTTGGAATGGAATTGAAAAGGCTGATTTTGATAAAGAAAATCCAGCTGATATTCGGGCTGCTGAACGATTTGCTAAATTGTATGACGTTGTGGTTAAGGATAATCCTGATGCTAGTCGTCATGGATTGAACTTGTTCTTAATTCGTGTCCTTTTTTGCTTATTTGCTGAAGATACTGATATTTTTGAAAAGAACTTATTTACCAACCGCATTAAAGAACTGACAAAAGAAGATGGCTCTGATTTAGACCATTTCTTCAAAACACTATTTGGGGTGTTAGATATTGAAAAAAACAACCGTAATGCTGATACACCAAGTTGGCTGACAGATTTCCCATATGTTGATGGTGACTTATTCAAAGATCCTCATGAGTCGCTTAAATTTACTCAGCATTCCCGTAAGCTAATTATTGATGCTGGCGAAAAACTGGAATGGGATCAAATTAACCCAGACATTTTGGGATCAATGATTCAAGCGGTGGCTAGTGAAGACAGTCGTAGTCATTTAGGGATGCACTATACGTCAGTGCCAAACATCATCAAGGTGATTAAGCCACTTTTCTTGGATGAACTCCGGCGGAAGGCTTTTAAAGATGCTAAAGGTAATGAAAAAAAGCTCAATGACCTATATGATCGAATTGGGAAGATCAAATTCATGGATCCTGCCTGTGGTTCCGGTAATTTTTTAATTATTACCTATAAAGAATTACGGCAGCTAGAAATTGATATCCTTAAAGAACTTAATGGTATGGGAATCGCTACTATGTACGTCCCATCTGTGACCCTTGATCAATTCTACGGAATTGAAATTGATGACTTTGCCTGTGATGTAACCCGTCTATCCTTATGGATCGCTGAACACCAAATGAATAAGCAACTAGAAAGAGAAATTGATAATGCAGTTCGTCCAACGTTACCGCTTCAGCATGCTGGGGCAATTATATGTGGAAATGCTTTACGGATCGATTGGGATAAGGTATTACCGACGAATTGTCAAACTAAGTGCAACGGTTCTTCAAAAAATATCTCAAACGGTGTTTGATAGTTTAATATTTTTCT
>NZ_CANDNU010000032.1 GCF_947387495.1 Limosilactobacillus difficilis | reverse complement strand
ATTTGGTTATTAAACTAATTCTACCCGTTATGGGTTATTTTTTTAATTTATGTTGCACTTGAATTGTAAATTCTCAGCACAAAAAAAGAGACCGAGAAAAATCTCAGTCTCTGTAAACCTCTGATGGGCAGTCAGGGGATCGAACCCTGGACCCACGGATTAAGAGTCCGTTGCTCTGCCAGCTGAGCTAACTGCCCATAACTCAACAGGCACAATAATATCAATTAATGAGGCGAAAAGCAAGCCTTTTTTGAAAAAGATCCTTATTTCAGAGGGTGGGGCTGAAGTGTGGCGAAGAGGTCGTTGATGATGGTGTGATATAATAGATCCGTTAATGAAAGAACGCAAAAATCGAAGCGGGTGCCGTTAAAGCCCCGATTAAGCTAGTTTGGAGGTAATCATTTAAATGGCTAAGATCTTAGTTGTTGATGATGAAAAACCAATTTCAGATATTATTAAATTTAACATGGAAAAGGAAGGCTACGAGGTCTGCGTCGCTTATGATGGTGAAGAAGCCCTGGAAAAAGTCGAATCAGAATCACCAGATCTGATTATCCTCGACTTGATGCTGCCGAAGATCGACGGTCTGGAAGTAGCCAAGCGAGTTCGGGCTAAGCACAACACCCCAATCATTATGGTGACGGCCAAGGATTCTGAATTGGATAAGGTTCTGGGCTTGGAATTAGGTGCTGACGACTACGTCACTAAGCCGTTTTCCAACCGAGAATTGGTGGCCCGGGTCAAAGCTAATTTGCGGCGCCAGGCCACGACGACGAATGCCAATCCCCAGGACAATAACGCTGACATCCAGGTTGGTGAATTAACGATTCACCCGGATGCCTATACTGTCACCAAGCGGGGTAAGAACATCAACCTTACCCATCGTGAATTTGAATTGCTGCACTATCTGGCCCAGCACCTCGGTCAGGTGATCAACCGGGAAAACCTCTTGCAAACAGTTTGGGGTTATAACTACTACGGAGACGTGCGGACTGTCGATGTGACGGTGCGGCGACTTCGGGAAAAGATCGAAGATAATCCTAGCCAACCAAAGTGGCTGATTACACGGCGGGGCGTGGGTTACTATTTAGCAAAACCAGACCAGGATTAGGGGAATGATCACTTGTGAATAGCAAGATCAAATTTTTCCAATCGATTCGCTTTAAATTTGCCCTCATCTTTGCGTTGATGCTGATGCTGACGCTCGAAATTGTGGGGGCCTTTTTTATGCGTCAACTGGAAAGACAAAATTTGAATAATTTCAAGCAGCAGATCGTGTTACCGTCCTATATCGAAAATTCCTTGGCTACCCAGCTGGGACGCTCGAACACCGCTTCAGCGACCCGCCGGATCCGCACGATCCTGGCGGAGGTCAACAATAATAACATTTCCGAAATCCGGGTGATCGATAGCAAGGGCATCATCCGTGGGACCAGCAATAGTGCCAACCAGGGAGTCGTTGGCCAAAAAACTACCGACACGGCGGTCAAGAATGCTCTGGTCAGTGATCGCACCCACACTGAGTACCTTTATGACAATACCAACCACGATCGTTACTACGTCAACATCGTCCCGTTGTCGAGCAGCAATGGCAACAATAACGAGGTGGGCGTACTCTATATGCGGGCTAATCTCGAGGGTGTCTACTCGACCATTAATAACATTTATGTTATCTACATCACGGCCGTGTTAGCTTCGATCATCCTGAGTCTTTTGCTCTCGATTTATATTTCCCGGGAAATCACCGCTCCCATTGAGGAAATGCGCAAACAAACGATGCGGATTGCCCGGGGGGACTACAGTGGCCAAGTCGAAGTGGTTGATAACGATGAGCTGGGGCAATTAGCTGGGGCCATCAATAACCTGTCGGTCCGGGTGGAAGAGTCTCAGGACGCCTCGGAATCCGAACGGCGCCGGCTGGACAGCGTCCTCAGCCACATGACTGACGGTGTGATCGCAACTGACCGACGGGGCAATATCACTATCATCAATAATACGGCCCTCCAGCTGTTAAACTACGATGAGGAAGATGATGTGATCGGCAAGTCGATCACGGATGTTCTCAAGATCCGTAAGCAATATACAATGCGGCAGTTGATTGATCAGAGTCAAACTCATCTTATGGTAGACATGAACGATGCTAATGGCCTGATTTTGAGTGCCTTCTTTACCCCGATCCAGCGTGAGTCGGGTTTTGTCAGTGGCTTAGTGTGTGTCCTACACGACGTTACCAGCCAACAAAAGGAAGAGCGGGAACGGAAGCAATTCGTTTCCAATGTTTCCCATGAGTTGCGAACACCACTGACGAGCGTTAAGAGCTACGTTGAAGCGCTGACTGACGGGGCATGGAAAGATCCCGAAGTGGCACCACGTTTTCTTAAAGTGGTCCAGGACGAAACAGAGCGGATGATCCGGATGATCAATGATCTGCTCAGCCTTTCACGTATGGATTCCGGGACGGCAAAATTGAACCTGGAGTACGTCAACATTAACGAACTGTTCAACTACATTCTTAACCGCTTTGACATGATTATCAAAAAGGAAAAGAATGAGAATCCTGATGGCAAGCACTATTCCATCGTGCGCCACTTCACCAAGCAAGACTTGTGGGTTGAAATTGATACTGACAAATTCACTCAGGTGATCGACAACATCATGAACAATGCCGTCAAATATTCGCCTGACGGTGGGGTCATCACCTGTCGGCTGGTGGCAACCGATAAGCACGTGATCTTGAGTATTAGCGACCAGGGATTGGGCATTCCGCGCAAGTATATCAATCGGATCTTCGATCGCTTTTTCCGGGTTGATAAGGCCCGCTCCCGCAAGCAAGGCGGGACCGGTTTGGGCCTGGCCATCTCCAAGGAAGTGGTGAACATGCTTGGCGGCCAAATTTGGGTTGATAGTACCGAAGGCCGGGGTTCCACTTTCTATATTTCATTACCATACATTCAATATGATGAAGGGGATGAATGGGACGATGATGCAAAAGATTAGAACTAACTGGCTCAGTATTTTGCTGGCGATCGCAGTCATTATCAGTCTTGTTCTTTCCGGCCTGATTTGGGCGAGCCCTTATGCCAACAATCGAATGCGGACCGATGCCAATAACCTGAATAAGCGTTTTACGGCCCAGTCGATCGGCGACATTTATTTGCCGACGGAGGTGGTCAGGGTCAACGGTAGCGGCGACCAGTATCGGATGTATGGCCAACACGAAAATGCCGTGTTGACGGCTCAGAAGACGCTGAGCAAGTGGCATCTGTTGCACCTGACAAGGGTGAGCCATGGTGATTCCCGTGAGTATCTGGATACTCTGCGGACGCCGCACTCCCTGGTTCTCAGTTATGCGGCGCCGATTCCGACATCGATTTTCAACCAGACTTTTTCGCAGAATTTGAGCCCCAACCGGCTTTCCCAGATTCAGCGAATCGTGTTACCGAGCAATAATCAGCATGTGATGTACTTGCTGGACGACCATAATTTCCAGGTTTACCGGCTTAACCTTACTAAGAGCAGCACGGCTGCCATCCATAAATTAGCCAGTCAGAAAAGCGGTCACCAGATTCCGATGGATCGCCAAGCAATTGGGGAGTCGCTTTTTGCCGTCTACCCCCACGGAGTACGTTTGCCGGGCTATGCGTACCAGGTAGTCAGCCAGGACATCGATAACGTTGCTGGTAACTTATTGAACAGTAACCAAACCAGTAACTTAAATGCACGGCGGGAAGGCCAGACGATTAGCTATTCTAATAATGGGCGGCGGCTGTCTTACAATGAAGCAACGGGATTGTTTGACTACGTTAATTACACCGGCAAGGACAGCAACCCGTCAACGCAGCAGTTGTACAACACTATTTACCAGCGGTTGAAACGAACGGGGATCGGTCTCGACGTTTTGCACTTTGATGCTTATAGCCGCAAGCATCAGCAGATCACTTTCCGTTCCTATGTAGAAACCTTTCCCATCTATAGCGAAAATGACTATGGTTTGGTTAAGATTGCCGAAACCAATCAGGGTATTGAAAATTATCGTTTTAGCCGCTATAGTTTGCAGACCCCATTGCCGGTCAAGCGCGAAAGTATTCGCCTGCCATCTACGGCTGCGGTACTGAACCAGCTGAAAGCAGCAGGCAAAGAGAAGCAGGTGACGGGTTTGCGGCTCGGCTACCTCTGGCAGACTGGTGCGACGAATCACGGAATCGTCTTGGAACCAACCTACCTGATTAAATACCATGGTGATTGGATTGATTACCGTGCAGTGCTGAAGTAAGGAGGGATAAGGATGAACTTTAAACGTATTCTGTTGATTTTCCTTGTTTCTTTTACTTTGCTTGATGTCTTCCTCTTTTTCATGGTGGTCGTCAATGTGCGCTTCACCAGTATCGGCCGGCAGACGAGTGCGAATGATATTGTGATGAAAGAGATCAGTAACGAATCGATCTCTTTTAATGGCCATCTGGCCAAGGACAGTCATACTGGCTATTATTATTCGATGAGCAAGGGCAATGACACCAATAGTCTCCAGGGGAAGACGGGACACCTGCACGGCCAGACCACCCGCTTCGAAAATGGTCTGCTGACGAGCACGTTTACCCACCCGATCAAGAATGATGTGGTGACGAAAACGAACAATTTTGACCGGATTGTTCATGACCCAAAGAAAATTCTTCACGGGCAAGACTATTACTATAACAACGACTTGTCATCCAAGCATTACGTGGTCTATACTGAAAAGCTTGATGGCCGGCCGGTGATGGGGGAAGATGGGCGATTAACCTTTCGGATCAACCGGAACAATCAAATCGTTGGCTATACGCAGAGTTATCTAAAACCGGGCCGTATTTTACGGCCGTGGAAAAAGACCATCAGCCAACAGCAGGCGGTAATTGAGCTTTACAAGCACAATGAATTGCCAAGCAATTCGAAGATTCATTGGGTTGACCTGGGTTACACGCGCCTTTTGTCAACTAAGAATAAAGCCGTCTACGTGCCGACATGGGTTGCGGCGGTGCGGGTCAAAAATGGTGGTAAGACGCAACACTTGAAAGTGAATGCCTTAACGGGTACGGTAATCAAGAACGATAACTTAGTGGTCAATGTTGGCAATTCGACGACGACAAGCCGACCAAATGTAGAATAAATGTTGGAGGAGCAGAGATATTGACTGATGAAGATCATTTGAAATTTAGTGCGCTGGCAAGTGGCAGTACCGGCAACTGCACTTATTTTGAAACTGCCCACCATAAAATCCTGGTGGATGCCGGACTAAGTGGCAAGCGGATTGAAGCCTTGATGGAAAAGATTGGCCGGTCGCTGGCCGATGTAGAGGCCCTCTTCGTGACGCACGAACACAATGATCACGCTCACGGGGTAGGGGTGCTAGCCCGTCGTTACGGCATGGCCGTTTATGCCAACCGTGGAACCTGGGCTGCCATGACCAAGCGGGTTGGTAAGATTGATCCACTTCAAAAACACCTCCTGGAGCCGGGGGAAGTGAAGGACTTTGGCGATATGCAGGTCGAGAGTTTTGCTGTCAGTCACGATGCAGCTGAGCCCCAATTTTATCAAGTCCACCACGATAACGAGAGTTTTTGCGTCTTAACCGATACAGGCTATGTCTCTGATGCTATTTGCGGCACAATCAGAGATGCGGATGGTTATTTGATGGAGTGCAATCACGACGTGCAGATGTTAGAAGAGGGACCTTATTCCTGGCCGCTGAAGCAGCGAATTCTGGGGGATGAGGGGCATCTTTCCAATGAAGAAGGTGCCGACGCCTTGATGAGTGTAGTTGGGCGACGGACCAAACAAATTTTGTTGGGTCACCGCAGTCAGCACAATAATCGCCGGTCCCTGGCCCATTTGACGGTTGCTTCCCTGATGGCTGAACACGACTTCGGGGTCGATGAAGATTTTCAGATCAAAGATGCAGAACCTGACCAGCCAACGCCATTGACGATGTTATAATGATGAACAATATTATTAACTTAATCATAGATTTTTCACAATTTGCGGTTAAACTGAAAATATAGTTAATATGACATCGGAGGAGTACTCATGGACGAGAATAAATTTCGGCGTCGTTTTTGGATAAAGGTCGTTATTGTCGGATTGCTGGCCGGGATCATCGGTGGCGGCATCAGTATGCTGGCAGTCAATGCGTGGACCAATCATGAGCAAAATACCGTCACCAAAGTACCTAATGGTTCAACGAAACCGGGTGGGGCCAGCGTCCAGGATAATAAGGCCCAACTAAAGAACCCGTCGACCCAAGCCTACAATTCCATGAAGGATTCGGTGGTTAGTGTCATCAACAAGCAACGGGTCCAGAGTGGTAACGGTGTTTTTGACATGTTTGGCGCCGACTCGTCGAGCAGTAATTCTGGGAAGCTCCAAACGGCCAGCGAAGGTTCCGGAGTCATTTATAAGAAACATGACGGGATTGCTTACGTGGTGACTAATAACCACGTGGTTTCTGGTTCCAACGCCCTGGAAGTGATTTTAAGCAATGGCCGGAAGGTTTCGGCTGGCTTGGTCGGCACGGATGCCACGACTGATTTGGCAGTTCTGAAGATTTCCGCCAAGGATGTTCACACGGTGGCCAAATTCGGTAATTCCAATGACATCACGGCAGGTCAGGATGTCTTGGCCATCGGTTCACCGATGGGTAGCGAATATGCCAACACGGTCACAAAGGGGATTATTTCGGCGAAGAAGCGGACCTTGAAAGTATCTACCAATGGCGATAGCGATTCGTCGAGTGATAGCAGTAATAGTACGACGACCAACGTCATCCAGACCGATGCTGCGATTAACGCCGGAAATTCAGGCGGCCCGCTGATCAACATGGCCGGCCAGGTAATTGGGATCAACTCAATGAAGCTTTCTTCCAATGGCGAGGGCAGCAGCGTTGAAGGGATGGGCTTCTCGATCCCAAGTAACGAGGTCGTTCGGATCATCAACCAGTTGGTGGCCCACGGTAAGGTAGTTCGGCCGACCCTCGGTGTTGCGATGATTAACCTGAGCAACGTGACGACGGATTCGCAAAAGCAGGTTCTTAAACTACCGAGTTCCGTTAACACGGGGGTGGTCCTGATGAAGGTGAAGAGCGGTTCTGATGCCGCTAATGCTGGTTTGAAGAAGTATGATGTTGTCACCAAGCTGGATAACACGAAAGTGCAAGGGACTGGTGATCTCAAGTCTGCCTTGTATAAGTATAAAATTGGGCAGACGATCAAACTCACCTATTACCGTTCTGGCAACCAGCATGTTGCCACGGTAAAGCTGACCCAGACGGCTAGTTCCAAGGTTGAAAATCAGGATTAATAAGCAATATCCTATAAAGGAAATGATCTTAGCAAGTTCTTGCTAGGGTCTTTTTTCTTTGGTCTTGTGGTGGTCTCGGCGAAGTAAAAAACGAACTTATCAGGTGTGTCAACCGGTTATTATTCGGCGCGGCAACATTAAAGCCGAATAGGTGTTTGCGATTAAAGTGTATTTTAGCAATCAGGTAGTTTTTTTACCTGTTCACAACTGTGGATAACTATGTGGAAAAGATTTGTTATAATGGCGCAGGGCTGATAGAAAGGCAATTATTTATCCACTCAAAGTTATCCACAAGTGCTTGGATTTCCTGTTGATAAGTGCACAACGAGAAATAATCAACGAGCTAAGTGCCGAGATAACGGGGATTTAAAGGTCTGGACCGGAACAAGTGTTTCGGTGGATAACTGTGGATAAAGTGATTTGGCTTAGTGAAAAGAGCCGTTTTAGCCGGGAATCGAACTTTCGGGTTTGCCCCGGGAAAAGGAATTTGCTGTGGATAAGTCTGTGGAAAACTTGTGGAGGAACAAGATGAATATCAAAATTATTGGTGTTGGAAAAGTCAAAGAAAAATACTTCCGGGCGGGCATCGCCGAGTATGCCAAACGTTTGGGGCGCTTTTGCAAATTCAAAGTGGTCGAAGTCAAGGACGAGCAGGCGCCGGAATCCCTGAGTCAGGCGGAAATGGATGAAGTGATGGCCAAAGAAGGACAGCGGATTCTGAGCAAAATCAGTGACCGGGAGTATGTTTACGCCCTGGCAATCAAGGGCAAAGAGCGAAGTTCGGAAGAATTTGCTCACGAAATTCAGCAGCTAGCAACTTACGGGCACAGTGACATTACTTTTGTGATCGGGGGTTCGCTCGGCCTTAGTCCCGAGGTTTTAAAACGGGCTGACACCCAGTTGTCATTTGGCCGGCTGACGATGCCTCACCAATTAATGCGTTTAGTTTTGGCGGAGCAAGTTTACCGGGCTTTTACGATCATCAACGGCTTGCCCTACCATAAGTAGGAATTGAGCATTATTTTGAAAGAAAATGATAAAGAAAATTTTAATCTTATTAATTTTCTCTAATCATTGATCTAGTTTTCTGACAAGCCGAATAAATAGGTTTTTGACGGGCTTTCGATCGGTTTTATACGACAAAAGATGGTCGATTGGTCTAATTGATCACCTGACTAATGAAGCAAAAAGTCGGCCTCAGAGGTCAATATAGCGGTTCCATAATGTTCCACATTATGGTATACTGCCAAACTGACGCGACTGGGTATTCTTGGTAGCAATTATTCAACTAGTTCAGTCAAGTTAATTACTTTTTATTAATGTACCCAAGAGGAGGAATGACGATGGTTGGGATTATCCTGGCAAGCCACGGTGGTTTTGCTGAAGGGATTTTCGAATCCGGTCAGATGATTTTTGGTGAGCAAAAGAACGTTGCTCATGCCATTCTGAAGCCGGGGGAAGGTCCTGATGATTTCCATGCTAAGCTGGAAAAGGCGGTTGCTAGCCTTGATGACAGCGACCAAGTATTGTTCTTGATCGACTTGTGGGGCGGGACGCCATTTAACCAGGCAAGCACCATGGTTAAGGAACATGAAGACAAATGGGCAATTGTAACGGGCATGAACCTGCCAATGGTCCTGGAAGCATACGGGACACGTTTAGGCGGCGAAGAGAGTGCTCAAAAGATTGCCACTCACTTGGTTAACGTTGCCAAGGACGGGGTAAAGACCCTGCCAGAAAGCTTGGCACCAAAGGCCGCAGCACCGAAAGCCGACGCCGCCAAGGCCGACGACAAGGATGCGGGCAAGAAGGAACCAACTGGGACAATCAAGCCTGGAACGGTATTGGGTGACGGCCACATCAAGTACGTCTTTGCCCGGATCGACGGTCGGCTGCTCCACGGGCAAGTGGCAACGGTTTGGACGCCAATGTTTAAGCCGGACCGGATTATTGTTGTTTCTGACAGCGTCTGCAAGAACAAACTGCGTGTTCAAATGATTAAAAACGCGGCACCAGCTGGGACTCACGCCCACGTGGTTCCTTTGAAGAAGATGGTTGAAGTATCCAAGGACCCACGCTTTGGCAACACCCGGGCTCTCTTGTTGTTTGAAAACGCCGAAGATGCCGATGCTGCTAAGAAGGCTGGGATCGACTTCAAGGAATTGAACGTCGGGACGATGTCATTCAAGAAGGGTGACGTTAGTTTGACCAAGGACATCTCCATGAACCAAGAAGATGTCGACGCCATTAAGGACCTACGCGATCGGGGAGTTAAGTTCGATGTGCGTGCCGTTGCGGCTGATACGCCAAAGGACATGGACAAGCTGCTCGAAGAAGCGCAGACTAAATTGGACCAACAAAAATAAGAGTTTAGTGGAGGAAGACTAATGTCTAACATTATGATTGTGATTGTCGCATTCATCGTTGGGTGCGGCAGTGTTATGGATTCATTCGAAACCTACCAACCTTTGATTGCTTGTAGTTTAATCGGTTTATTTGGTGGTCACCCGGTTTCAGGCTTATTGCTGGGTGGGGAACTCCAAATGATCGCCCTCGGTTGGGCTAACGTTGGTGCCGCAATGTCACCAGATGCTGGTTTGGCCGGTGTTGCATCTGCAATTATTTTACTGAAGAGTGGCGGTGCTACTAGTAACGTCGGGACGGCCATCGGTTTGGCTATTCCACTGGCCGTTGCCGGTCTGTTCCTGACGATGCTGGTTCGGACTGTGACCGTCTTCATCGTTCACATTCAAGACCACGCTGCCGAAGAAGGCAAGATTTTGCCGATCGAAATTTGGCAATTTATCGGTTTGTCCCTGCAAGGTCTGCGGGTGGCTATTCCAGCCGCCTTACTGCTGGCCCTGCCAACTAGTGTTGTGCAATCCGGTTTGAACATGATGCCGAAATGGCTGAGTGACGGGATGACTCTTTCCGGTGGGATGGTTGTGGCTGTTGGTTACGCCATGATCATGAACATGATGTCCACCAACGACGTTTGGCCATTCTTCGCCATCGGTTTCGTAATCGCCGCTTTGAGCAAGCTGACTCTGATTGCCATCGGTACTCTGGGCTTGGCATTTACTCTGATCTACCTGCAACTGCTGAACAACGGTGGTGGCAACGGCGGCTCCAACGGTTCCAGCGACAGCAAGTCTGCCGGTAATAGCGGAACTGGTGACCCACTTGGCGATATCCTGGATAACTACTAAGGAGGCAGGAAGATGGCTGAAACAGCACAAAATAACGAAAACAGCAAACGGATCACTCTGACCAAGGGTGACCGGCGGCGGGTTTGGTTCCACTCATGGTTCATCCTCGCCAACTTTAACTACGAACGGATGCAAAACTCTGGTGTTTGTTACACCATGATTCCCGCAATCCGCAAACTTTACAAGAACAAGGAAGACCGGGCTGAAGCTCTGCAACGTCACCTGACCTTCTTCAATACCCACCCGTACCTGGCTTCACCAATTTTTGGTGTTACGATGGCGCTGGAAGAAGAAAAGGCTAACGGGGCTGACATCGACAACTCCGCGATCCAAGGTGTGAAGGTCGGGATGATGGGGCCGCTGGCTGGTGTTGGTGACCCACTGTTCTGGTTCACGCTTCGGCCAATCATCTTCTCACTGGGTGCTTCCCTGGCGATCAGTGGTAGTTTTATCGGCCCTATTTTGGCCTTTGTTCTCTGGAACTTGATCCACTTGGTCTTCACTTACTACACTCAAGAATTTGGTTACAACACCGGGATGAAGATCACAGAAGACCTTTCTGGTAGTCTGCTGCACAACGTTACCCACGGGGCTTCCTTGATGGGGATGTTCGTTATCGGTGCCCTGATTCAACGGTGGGTATCAATTAAGTTTACTTGGGTTTACGCTCGGCCAAAAGTTAACGGTCACGTTCACCCGATGACCCTGCAGAACTCACTGGATCAGTTGATTCCAGGCTTGGCCGGTCTGCTGCTGACCTTCCTGTGCATGTGGCTGCTGAAGAAGAAGGTTTCACCAATCGTGATCATCATCGGGATCTTCGTTGTTGGTGTTGCCGCTCACTGTGCACACATTATTTAGTTGAATTTTAATTTGACGACTAAGACTTCCCCGTGTAATGTAATGGGGAAGTTTTTTTATTGAAGAGGAGGATCGCCAATGGCTGAATCAATGAATCACCATTCGGAATTAGTTGACCGGGGTGAGTTTCTGAACGGGATGGGCTCTTATGGGCACCTAATGGTAGGGGACCGGGCCTTTGAATTTTACGACGAAAAAGTGGCCAAGAACTACATTCAGATTCCCTGGGAAGAGGTTGATTTTTTGTCAGCCGAGGTTATCTTTAATCGCTGGATTCCACGCTTTGCTTTTCATACCAAGCAAAACGGGGTCTTTCGCTTTGCGGCTCGCCACCCATTTAAGGTGCTGCGGGCGGTGCGCAACCACGTCGATCCGGACCGGATGCTGCGTTCGCTGTCAGTGTGGGACGTAGTTAAACGTAGCGTGCGGCGGGCCTTTACTAGGGGACGCAAATAAGGGACGAATAGGGATGGCTAGACGGCCGTCCCTGTTTTTTATTTAAGGATTGGTCTATACGCTTAAAAACTTGGAATCATTAGTCAGCTGGGAGGAAAACTAATGATTGTTTCTTTTGGAATCGCTTTGCACTATAGATTATTAGCAATCTACAAACGGTGCTTGTGACCGGGGGCAAGAGGTGCTAAATTAGCCCTAATTTCTTTTGAATTGGAGGCGGTCTATGTGCTGCAATCTAATACGTTGTTCGTGATGATCGCAAGCATTCTTGTCTTGCTGATGACACCTGGTTTAGCATTCTTCTATGGTGGTCTAGTCAATAATCGTCACGCGAATAACATGCTTCTGACCGTCTTCATGATGTGTGGCTTGGCAGTTTTGTTGTGGATCGCCGTTGGCTATTCCCTATCCTTTTCCGGCAATTATTACGGTATCATCGGCAACTTGCGCGATATTTTGATGATGCGGGTACCGATTGATGCTGTGACGAAGGACGGTATTTCTGTTGGGATTCACGCAATGTTCATGATGATGTTTGCCATCATTACACCGGCCCTCTTTGCCGGTTCAGTTGTTGGTCATGGCCGCTTTAATTTTCTGGTGTTCTTTACAGTCTGCTGGTCTATTTTGGTTTATTATCCTTTGGTGCACATGGTTTGGGCGCCGCATGGTCTTTTGGCCCAACTGGGAGCGGTCGATTTTGCGGGTGGCTTGGTAGTTCATGTGAATGCGGGGATTACGGCTCTGATCCTCTCGGCATGGGTTGGCCGACGACATGAATTAGCGGCTGATAATAACCACCTGGCATGGCTGCTGATGGGGACGGCGATGTTGTGGTTCGGCTGGTACGGTTTTAACTGTGGCTCGGCTTTAGCTGTCAACAACACAGCAGTTCAGGCAATGTTAACGACGACAATCGCTTGTTCGACGGGGATGATCGCCTGGATGCTTTTTGATCGTCGCTTGCTGCATCGGGTAACTTTAGCGGGAGCCTGCAACGGTTCGATTGCCGGATTGGTCGCGATTACGCCGGGGGCTGGTTATGTAACCCTTGGCGGGGCGATGATTATTGGCTTCGGCGGGGCCCTTTTGAGCCACGCTTTCATTCACCGAATTAAGCCCCGGCTGGCAATTGATGACGTGGTGGATGCATTCGGCTGCCATGGCGTTAGCGGTATTTGGGGAAGTATTGCGACTGGTTTGTTTGCCAGTCACGCTATCAGCAGAGCAGTTCCTAACGGTCTCTTTTTTGGCGGTGGCTGGCATTTGACCGGCGTTCAGCTAGCAGCGACGGTCTTGACGATGGCCTTTGTGGCCGTGATGGACTTAGTGATCATCAAGGCTTTGACGATCTTTTTGCCCGCGTCGGTCGATCAGGTCGATTTGCCGGCAGTGGAAAGCAAGGGCTAATTAAATATTTCCCGGGTAATCTTTACCCGGGATTTTTTGAATTATTTCACATTTGTGCTAGTTTACTCTTGTGTTACATCATAAATGTGATATACTAATAGATGTAAAGGAAGTGAGGACATGCGGATTGATGTCAAACGCTACCTGAGCGTGAATCACTTGACAATCTATCATGTTGCCAAGGAATCCGGTTATGGCTACACCACTTTACACAAGTCGTTTAATAAAGAACAGAGTAGTGCGACGCCGCTAAATCTTCGCGATTTAGACGCCCTTGCTCAAGCGCAGAATAAGCGAATGTGGCAAGTGCTGAAAGACTTGGAGGAGCACTATTTATTGAGCGATGATAGCAAATAGTGGTAAGTAGCGGCGTGGTTTAATTCACGCCGTTCGTTGTCACTAGGATTTTAAGTTTGAAAATAAATTAAGGGGGATTGCATTATGGCACAATATCCAGTAGATCCATTTGAAAACGGCGGCATGGACGACCTGTTCAATCAATTGATGGGCGGGATGAACGGTTTGAATTCTGAGAACCGGCGTTATCTCATCAATGGTCGGGAGGTTACTCCAGAAGAATTTGCTCAATACCGGCAGACGGGACACTTGCCAGGTGCAGGAAACTCCGCTAATGCCGGCCGTCAAGCGAACCAAAAGGCTGCCAAGGGCATTCTTGAAAAACTCGGCCGGAATTTAACCCAGGAAGCCAAGGATGGCAAGCTGGACCCGGTAATCGGTCGGAACAAGGAAATTCAAGAGACTGCCGAAATTCTGTCACGTCGTACCAAGAACAACCCGGTCTTGGTTGGTGATGCCGGTGTTGGGAAGACGGCCGTTGTCGAAGGACTGGCTCAGGCAATCGTCAATGGTGATGTTCCCGCTTCGATTAAGAATAAGGAGATTATCAGTATCGACATCTCCAGTTTGGAAGCCGGGACACAATACCGGGGCAGCTTCGAAGAAAACATGCAGAAACTGATTCAGGAAGTGAAGAAGCGTGGCAACGTGATTCTCTTCTTTGACGAAATCCACCAGTTGATCGGTGCTGGCAGCACGGGTGACGAGAGCGGCTCCAAGGGGATGGCTGACATCCTGAAGCCGGCTCTGTCCCGTGGTGAAATCACCATCATCGGGGCCACGACCCAGGACGAATACCGCAACACGATCATGAAGGATGCTGCTCTGTCACGGCGCTTTAACCAAGTGACGGTTAACGCCCCGAGCAAAGATGACACTTTCAAGATTTTGCAAGGTTTGCGGAAGCTTTACGAGAAGCACCACAACGTTACCCTGCCGGATGATGTCCTGAAGGCTGCCGTGGATTACTCCGTCCAATACATGCCACAGCGGTCACTACCTGACAAGGCCATCGACCTGTTGGACATGACGGCAGCTCACCTGGCAGCTAAGCACCCGGTAAAGAACGCCAAGGAAATCGAAGGCGAGATTAAGAAGACCGAAAAAGACCAAGAAGCCGCTGTCAAGAAGGAAGACTACCAGGCAGCTCAGGAGGCTAAGGACAAAGTCGCTGACCTGAAGAAACAATTGAAGGACAACTCAACTGCTGACAAGGTCACGGCTAAGCCAAGTGACGTTGCTAGTGCTGTCGAACGGTTGACCGGGATTCCGGTTTCCAAGATGGGAGCTAGTGACATCGAACGCTTGAAGGGCTTAGACAAACGTCTGGAAGGCAAAGTGATCGGCCAGGATGAAGCGGTTGAAGCTGTAGCGCGGGCGATTCGGCGGAACCGGGCTGGTTTTGACGAAGGCAACCGGCCAATCGGCAGCTTCCTCTTCGTCGGGCCAACCGGTGTCGGGAAGACGGAACTGGCCAAGCAATTAGCTTTAGACATGTTTGGCAGCGAGGATGACATTATCCGGCTGGATATGTCAGAATACAGCGACCAGACAGCCGTTTCCAAGTTGATCGGGGCTAATGCTGGCTACGTCGGCTACAACGACAACGGTAACACCTTGACGGAAAAGGTTCGGCGGCACCCGTACAGCATCGTCTTACTGGACGAAATTGAAAAGGCTAACCCGCAAATTATCACCCTGTTGCTCCAAGTTCTGGATGATGGTCGGCTGACGGACGGCCAGGGCAACACCGTCGACTTCAAGAACACGATTATCATTGCCACTTCCAACGCTGGTTACAGCAATGATGCAATGAAGGCCGCAGCTGGCGATGACGAAAGCCTGATCAAGAAGCTGACGCCTTACTTCCGGCCGGAATTCCTGAACCGCTTCAACGCGATTGTTGAATTCCACAGCCTGACCAAGGACGACCTGAAGAAGATTGTCAATTTGATGCTGGACGGCGTTAACGAAACTCTGGCCAAGAAGGGGATGGATGTAGTTGTCAGCGATGACGCTAAGGAATTCCTGATCGACAAGGGCTACGACAAGGCTATGGGGGCTCGGCCGCTGCGGCGGGTCGTTGAACAACAGATCCGTGACAAGGTGACGGACTTCTACCTTGACCATCTCGACATCAAGCACTTGCGGGCTGACATGAAGGATGGCAAGCTGGTAATCAGTGAAAACCAGGATGTAGCAGCAAGTAAGTAATTTCAGTTGAACATAACAAGATAATTTCTCGGTACGTGAAGAGCGCTGACGGGCGATGAACCCGGCGGCGCTCTTTTGCTTTGCCTGTCAATAATTGCGTTATGATATAATATTGATTAGTTCAAAAAATGAGGGGGAGCCATGGTGGAAGAAAAGACGATCAAACTTGAAGATGTTGCCAAGCGGGCTGGTGTGTCGAAAACCACCGTTTCGCGGGTCTTAAACAACCGTGGCTACCTCAGTCAGAAGACGATTGACAAGGTGCACCAGGCGATGGACGATTTGAATTACCGGCCCAATGTCATCGCGCGCCAGCTTTATAAACAAAAAACCAACCTGGTAGCCTTGATTTTTCCGACGGTAGACGATCCCTTCTTTGCCGAACTGGAAGCAGAACTCGAAAAGACCTTTGACCGTCTCGGCTACCGGGTGTTGATGGGTAACAGCCAAAATAATCCCGAAAAAGAGAAGAATTACCTAAAGCTTTTGCTCAACCACCAGGTTGACGGGATTATCGTCGGTTCCCACAACCAGGGGATCAGTGGCTATCAGAAGACGAAGCGGCCGATTGTTTCTATCGAACGTTTCCTGACTCCACAGATCCCGGTAGTGGCGGCGGATAATTACCAGGGCGGTTTGCTGGCGGTGCAGCGCCTGCTCGATGATGGCTGCCAGCATATCATCCACACTAACTACCCGGCTGAAATGATTTCGCCTAACCAACAGCGGCGCAAGGCTTACGAGGACTTGATGAAGAAGTACCACCGGCCGGCGATCACCTACGAAGTTTCCTTCGATGTATCAGACGAAAAAAAGGAGAGCGTTTTCCGGCGGATCTACGAGGAACATCCCGAGGTTGATGGCATCTTTGCGGACAATGACACTAACGCCAGTTTGATTATCCGGGTCGGCAAGGAGTACGATCGTCACGTTCCGTCTGATTTGAAAGTGGTCGGTTTCGATGGCGCCAGTATTACCCAGATGCTTTCCCCTGAATTGACGACGATTCGCCAGCCGGTCGATGTGATGGCTGAAACAGCAGCCGAGCTCTTGATCAAGCAGATGAAAGGGGAGGACGCACACTCCGTCACAGTGCCCGTCCGGATTATCAATAGTTTTACAGCTTAATCGTCTAGCTTCCAGCCAGCGCTTTGTTCGCGGCTGGGGGCTTTTTTATGCTTGATCAGGTCAAAATGCTCGTTATGTTAACCGGTTAACATTTTTCAAAAAAATTTTAGAGAAAAAAACGACGACGAAGCCCGTCGTGGCGGCGTTTGCTGCCAGAACATGAAAAAAGTTATCTGTCAACCGGTTGACAGACATGGGTGTAAGGGCTACCATAAGAACTGTTGAAAGCGCTTAAACAAATCTTCAGGAGCAGATCAAATTGAGCTCTTATTGATTAGGAGGAATGGCAATGCTACTCGGAAGCATTGAAGCCGGTGGCACAAAGTTTGTTTGTGCGGTTGGCAATACCAATTATCAAATTCAGGAGTCCGTTCACGTTCCAACCACGACGCCGGACGAAACCTTCGCCAAGTGCATGGAGTTTTTTGACAAGTACAAGAAAGATCTCGGTGCGATTGCGATTGCTTCGTTTGGCCCGATTGAGATCCGGCGGAGTTCGCCAAAGTATGGTTACATCACAGATACACCAAAGCAAGGTTGGGCTGATACTGACTTTGTTGGACCTTTCAAAAAACACTATAACGTTCCAATTGCGTGGACGACGGATGTCAATGGTTCGGCTTATGGCGAATACGTTCTCTCAACGTTGTTTAACAAGCGGATCAACTCGTTGGTTTACTACACGATTGGGACTGGAGTTGG
The DNA here is from genome assembly GCF_947387495.1 of Limosilactobacillus difficilis. GTDB lineage: Bacteria > Bacillota > Bacilli > Lactobacillales > Lactobacillaceae > Limosilactobacillus > Limosilactobacillus difficilis. Next base: position 2,411 of record NZ_CANDNU010000032.1, on the reverse strand, counting down.
TGCCGGTGCCGTGATCGATGGTCACTTTGTTGGCGAACTGGGTCACCCCGAAATGGGACACATCCGCTTGAAGCGTCATCCTGACGACCTCGATTTCAAGGGTATTTGCCCCTTCCACGGTGACTGCCTGGAAGGCCTGGTCAGTGGTCCAACCTTTGAAGCCCGGACCGGGAAGAAGGGCAAGGATGTGCCACTGTCTGACCACGTTTGGGACATTATGGCTTACTACACCGCCCAAGCTGCTTTGGACACGACTTTGATGTTCCGGCCAGCGAAGATTGTTTTCGGTGGTGGTGTTGTTAGCGAGCCGTTCCTGAAGAAAGTACGTCGTGAATTTAAGAAGCTGCTGAATGATTATGTTGATGTGGGTGAACTTGATCAATACATTACGATGCCCCTGGCAGAAAACAATGGTTCTGCAACAATTGGCGACTTTGCCTTGGCATTGAAAGCAGCTACAAACTAAGGAGATGTTGATTGATGGCTTTTAATAAGAGTTTAGCTGGATACTTTGATGATCTGGCACACGTTGGAATCCCGACCGACGACCTTCAAAAGACCATTGCCTTTTGGGAAGGACTAGGCTTTAAGATGCAGGGTCGCTTTGATACTGATGACCAAGGACACCAAGTGGTCTTTATGAAGTTCAATCACTTGATGCTGGAAATTTGGGACAGCGATGGCGCCGTTCATAAGACGGGAGCAATCAACCACATCTCCTTAAACGTTGAAGATGCCGATGGTGCTTACCGGGCCGCCAAGGAAGCTGGTTACCAAATGAAGGAAAGCGAAGTTCAGCATCTTGATTACTGGCAGCACGGGATTAAGTACTTTAATATCGTGGGCCCGAATGATGAAACGATCGAATTTTGTGAAGTTGTAAAAGCTTAATTTTAAGAAATAAAAATCTAGGAGGATATAACAATGAAAGCTTTAGTAATGACTGGTAAGAAGAAGTTAGAAATCGATGACAACTACAAGAAGCCAGAACCAAAACCAAACGAAGTGCTGATTCACACCGCCTGGGCTGGTATTTGTGGGACTGACAAGGCCCTTTACAATGGTCTGCCAGGTTCAGCTAACGCCGTTCCGCCAATTGTCCTCGGCCACGAAAATTCTGGAGTGGTTGCTGAAGTAGGTTCTGCCGTTGAAGACTTCAAGGTTGGCGACCGTGTCAGCGTTGACCCGAACATCTATTGCCACAAGTGCTACTACTGCCGGACTTCACGTCCTGAACTGTGTGAACACCTGGATGCCGTTGGTGTTACCCGTGACGGTGGTTTTGAAGACTACTTCACTGCTCCAGAAGAAGTTGTCTATCATGTTCCGGACAACGTCTCACTGGAAGCTGCTGCCGTGATTGAACCAATTTCCTGCGCAATGCACGGTGCTGACTTGCTGGAAACCCACCCATACCAAAAAGTTTTGATCATCGGTGATGGCTTTGAAGGCCAACTGATTGCCCAAATTCTGAAGGCTCGTGGGGTTCGTGAAGTTACCCTGGCTGGGACGGTTGACGAAAAGCTGGAGAACAACAAGAAGCACTTTGGCTTCAAGACCATCAACAACATCAAGGAACCAGATGCTATAAAGCCAGACAGCTATGACATCGTTGTTGAAGCTGTTGGTCTGCCGAAGACGCAGGAACAAGCTGTTGAAGCAGCTAGCCGTGGCGGCCAGGTTCTGATGTTCGGTGTCGGCAACCCTGATTCTAAGTTCCAGGTCAACACTTACAAGGTTTACCAGAAGCAGCTGCACATCCAAGGTTCCTTCATCAACCCATACACCTTTGAAGATTCCATTGCTCTGCTGCAATCAGGTGACGTTGATCCGCTGCCACTGATCTCTAACGTTCTGGACTTCGCCCACGTTGAAGACTTCGTCAGTGGCAAGTTAGGTAACATCTCCAAGGCGATCGTTAAGGTTGCCGGTGAAGAAGCTTAATTTCAAACCGATAGAAGAAATAATAATTGCATATGTCAAAACAAAAACGGTTCTCAACAATGCTGGGAGCCGTTTTGTTGTACTTAGGCAGCGGGTTTAGCTAAATATTGCCTGGGAAATAATCGCCGTTAGCTTCTGCAATAACGGGGCGACCCGTCCTTGGTTGACTTGGAGGTAGTTGGCATAGAGGGGCAGGGATGCTGCCGGGTCAGCGATGGGGATGAGCTTGAATTTTTCATCGGTGATCCCTTTTTGAATTTGGGCAAGGAAACACGTTCTTTTAAGGACGCGATGAATTGCCCTACTTTTTTGGCCGTAGGTCATATGGATGCCCTATAATGTGATATAATTGTTGGTATGAAAGATATAAATAGGCTTACATATGGGCGAACATCAGTCTACAATCTGAATTACCATATCATTTGGGGAACTAAATACCGTAACAAGGTTCTAAAAGGTCATATTGA
>NZ_CANDNU010000031.1 GCF_947387495.1 Limosilactobacillus difficilis | reverse complement strand
CTAGAAAAATATTAAACTATCAAACACCGTTTGAGATATTTTTTGAAGAACCGTTGCACTTAGTTTGACAATTCGTCTTAAACAAAAAAGCACCGCTCAGGACTCCCCATGAGAAATCCTAAGCGGTGCTTAGCTAGTTTGGATCATTACTTCTTGTCTTTTGGCAACTGGTTATCTTCATTGGTCCGAACAACCAGCACATCAACGTGCGCGTTGCGGTTAACAAAGGACGTAACCGAACCAATCATTGCCCGTTGCATTCGCGAAAGACCACTAGCGCCAATCATAATTAAATCATTGTGGTGATCGCGCGGAAAATCAAATGCAATAACGGTCTTGGGGTTGCCGAGCCGAACGTGGATGTCAATGTTTTCAAAATCCACGTTATCCAGCAGACCGTCCAAGTAATCCTTTGCCTTCTCTACTAACTGGTAAGCGATACTTCCGTTGGACATACCGGCAAAGTTGTATGCCATCGCCCGGGTATCAATGACGTTTAAAACGTCGATATGGGCATCATTCCGCTTCGCAGTTGCTAATGCCTTTTGAAAGGCTAATTCTGCTTCCTTAGAACCATCTACTGGAACCAGGATGTTTTCGTATTCTTGGCTCATCATCAGACCTCCAATCCCTCTTTAATTTAATTGTACTACCAACCCGCAGTGAAGCAAAAGGGCAAAGCCGATTTTCTCATTAGATTGACTTTAACGAACAAAAAAACTACAATGCTTGTTAAGATTATTAAGTTTTAAGGGGATGTCACACTAGCAATGGACAAGATTGACCGTCAAATAATTAATATGTTGCAGCAAAACGCCCGCGTATCCCTCAAACAAATGTCGCAAGCGTGCTATATCTCATCACCGGCCATCGCCGCCCGGATCAACAAACTCGAAAAGAAGGGCATTATTACCGGCTACCACAGCACTGTCAACCTGGAAAAGCTCAAATTCCACGTAAAGGCCTTCGTCCAGGTTCAACTGGAGCCGCGGCAAAAGAAGCAATTCTATCCATACATCCAACAGATTCCCAACGTGATCGAGTGCAACTGTGTGACGGGCGACTTTTCCGAAGTGATGGAGGTAGTCTTCCCAACGACAGCAGACCTTGATGACTTCATCAACGTCATTCAGCAAAAATTCGGCAAGACGAGTACCCAAATCGTCTTCAGTACCAGCGTTCAACATCGGGGCGTCACCCTTAACCTTCCTCAAGAGAAGCCAAACGAGGAGTAGCCCATCATGAAACTATCAGCCGGTCAAATCGGTACCTACTGTCGCCTCTGCGGTCGCTGGCAACTTCGCCGCATTCAAGGACAAGATGCGCTTTATAGCACTACCCTTGGCAGCTACTTACGCTTTCGACTTAGCCGGCCTGCTACCGTCACCTTCACGGCCATCAGTAATGGCAATCCTGCCGCCAACCCCCAAATCTATGCCTGGCGGATTAACGGCCAATCCTGGCAGCGAGTTAGTGTCACTCAAATGCCTATACGGATTCTCGTCAGGCAGGCTGGAGCAATTGTCGAAATCATGACCGCCGGCAATAATGATTCCGACCAAGTCTGGACAGGTGGCCAGGGCTTTGCGATCGTTAGTCTATCCTGTGATCAAGGCGCAATTAGTCCCACGCCAGCTCGACCACTACTGACCGCTATTGGAGATTCTATCACTGCCGGTTGCTGGGTCCAGGGCAAACGTTCTTCTTATGATTACCGTCCGGAGAGCAACTATCTCCAACTGCTGGCGGATCATTGCGGCTTTGATACCAATCGACTGGCTTATTCCGCCAGTGGGGTGCTGGCTCCTGGAACGGGTGGCGTCCCCGCGGCTGGGCACTGGCTTGAACAGCTCGACGCGACACACCCCGTTCCCTTGCAGGCCAGCCAATTGGTCCTCGTCAATCTTGGCACCAACGACCACCAGCCTGACCCACAGCTCTTCACGAAACGTTTGGTAACTATCCTTCAGCGAGTCCGGCGACAATGCCAAGCCCCCGTCCTGGTGATGATGCCGCTATCACAAAACAATCATGACCTGATCGCCCTGGCCGCTCGCCAAAGCAGCTGTCGGTTAATCGATACTCACAACTGGTGTCACCATTGGACCGATCATACTCATCCCAACCAAGAAGGTGCAAAAGAAATGGCCGATCATCTGATCCCCATTATCAACAAAATGAAAGGAGCTTTTTCGCATGACTGAACAACGTATCATCCCCATTCATCATGGCTATAATTTTCGTGACCTAGGCGGCTACCCGACAGCCGATGGTCACCACGTGCAATGGGGTCGCCTTTACCGAACCGGTCGTCTGAACATTCTCGATGCTGGTGAACGCCAGCAGTTCGTCCAGCGCCACGTTGCCCAAATCCTCGATCTCCGTGACAACCGCGAAGTAAAGGAAGAACCGGATCCGGCCTTAACAGGTGCCCAGTACCACCACTTGCCGGTTTTCATTTCTGACGAAACCGGCGCTAACCTTCCCTGGTTCTCCTCGTCCCATGACCTGGCCCAGAAGCATCATCTCGGTGATCAGCTGATGAAAGTTGCTTATCACGATATGCTGGCAAAACCGACGGGCCAGCAAGCCTACCATAACTACTTTGCCAGCCTCCTGGCAGCCAAGAGCAACGATGCAATCATTTTTCACTGTGCCGCGGGCAAGGACCGAACCGGGATCGCCGCTTATCTCACCTTGCGCTTGCTCGGCGTTGATGAAGAAACAGCCCGTCAAGACTACCTGATGACCAACCAGTGTTCCATCGAACACCGACGCAACCGCATCCGCGAAATCAAAGCCGCAGGCGGCAATGACGTCATGGTCAGCAACGTCATGGAAATGGCTTCGGCCAAAGATGAATTCCTCCAGTCAGCCCTTGACGTTGTCAAACAAGAAGCCGGTTCAATTTCCGCCTTCTTTACCAAGGTGCTGGGTTTTTCTGCCGCGGATATCAAAGACCTTCGTAAGCTCTACTTGGTATAATCGCATCGGTTCTCAAAAAACGGTATAATAATAGATAGAGAGACGACCAATCGCCGCGCAAAGGAGTGATTTGATGGAAACGCGTATTTTCTTTAATCCTGGTGATTCAATCGCTAACATTCACGACTACAACGAAGCCGTGCGGAAAGGCCAAATCTACAAAAAAGAAAAGAAGGTTGACGACCTTGTCATCGCCAAAGGCCCCAATGACGAGGAGTACGCCATTTTCTATGCTAAGGACGAAAAGCCGGCCAGTCACGACCAGGTCAAGGCTTACGACGTCAAAAAACATCTTTAATTCTAAAATTCTGATTGCAACTGGGGAAAGCGCGTCTTTCGCCAGTTTTTTTGTATACTCATGAATCGTCGCCTTGCCTTCGAGTCGATTCGAAGGTTTATATTAAACTTGTTGTGATAATTCAAACTACATTGGAGGTCATTTTATGAAAGCAGCAGTCTTTGTTGAACCTGGCAAAATTGAAGTCCATGAGGTGGACAAACCGACCATTCAAAAGCCAACCGACGCGATTTTGAAGATCGTGCGGGCCTGTGTCTGTGGTTCTGACTTGTGGTGGTACCGGGGCATCAGCGAACGAAAACACGGTTCGCTGGTCGGTCACGAAGCCATCGCAACCGTCGAAGAGGTCGGTTCCGCCGTCAAAGACGTCAAACCCGGTGATTTTGTCATCGCTCCCTTCACCCACGGTTGCGGCCATTGTGCGGCCTGCAAAGCCGGCTTTGATGGCGATTGTATGAACCAGGAAGCCGGTGGCAATGGCGGCTACCAGGGCGAATATCTACGCTTTACCAACGCTAACTGGGCCCTAGTCAAGATTCCGAGTCAACCGAGCGATTACAGCGACGCTCAATTAAACGACCTGCTGACCCTTGCCGACGTAATGGCTACCGGCTACCACGTCGCTGCCAGTGCCGAAGTAAAAAAGGGTGACACGGTAGCCGTCATCGGTGACGGCGCCGTGGGTCTGTGCGGGGTCATCGGCGCGAAACTTCGCGGTGCCAAACGCATCATCAGCCTCAGCCACCACGAAGACCGGGCCAAGTTGGCTAAGGAATTCGGAGCTACGGACATCGTTGCCGAACGTGGCGACGACGCCGTTAAAAAAGTGATGGAACTGACCGATGGTGCCGGTGCAGACGCCGTTCTGGAATGCGTGGACGCTGTATCCGCAATTGAACAAGCAGGGCAAATCGCACGACCAGGCGCCATCATTGGCCACGTGGGGGTTCCGCAAAAAGAACCAGCATCCAATACCCTCTTCTGGAAAAACATCGGTCTCCGTGGCGGGATTGCTTCCGTCACCACTTATGACCGCGAAGTCTTGCTCGACGCCGTTTTAAAGGGTGAAATCCACCCCGGCAAAGTTTTCACCAAGCGTTTCAAGCTGGATGATATTCAAAAGGCTTACGAGGCAATGGACAAGCGCGAAGCAATCAAGTCATTGGTTATCGTGAGTCAATAACCCTCCTATTACGAAAACATCCCCGAGCCGAAACTCGAGGATGTTTTTTATCATCTCATTACAACAAAAGGCCCATCGCTGTTGACAATATCAAGTCATCAGCGATGAGCCTTTCTTTAGTCATCTTGGTCGTCAAGGATTACTTTCTTCCGCAACTCATAGTAGTCTTGTTCTTCCAAAAACGGAATGACGTGCTTGTCGAAGTGGTCCAGTTTATACTTCAAATAATTAATTGTCTTATTCAGCTCGTTACGGCGGGCAACCAGCTGGTCATACTGTTCCTGAACCAGTGATTTCTGCGCCGCCCGACTGTCTTGATGTTCGCGGTAAAGCTTGACAAAATCAATCAACGATTCAACAGACATGCCCGCTTTACGCATCGACTTAATGAAGAGGACCCACTTGATTTCGTTTTCGGTGCAGTTGCGATAGCCACTACTGTTGCGGGGCACTTTCGGCAGCAAACCCACACTTTCCCAGTAACGGAGCGTCTCACGCGGGACGTCTAGCTGTTCACTAACTTGCTTAATGTTCATCCTTTTGTCTCCTTATTTTGCGGACAGTATTTATTGCTGTTCAGCCAACTTTTCCATTTGGTCGATGGCTGAAATAACACTCTGGTGGTCATTTTGCATTTGGACAAGCTGTTCTTGGAGAAAAGTATGCCGCGCCGGGGCGGCTTTTTTGCCCAACATGACCAGATGGGTGTACTCCCGCTGAAAATCGGTGGAAACCCCAAACTGATTTAATACTTTCGCGCATTTCAACCACTGCACGTCGCGGTCGGAGAAGTTGCGCAGCCCATCACTATCGCGCCTCACCTGGGGGATGATCCCCAGCCTTTCCCACCGGCGAATCGTGTCGGGGTGAACTGACAGTTCTTTAGCGACTTGTTGAATTTGCATCTTAAGACCCCTGTTTTTTATTTCAAAAATGGGCCAGGCCTCCCTTCAGGATGCGCTTTGCCCATTATTATTAGTAATAATAATTTTAGTAAACTGGCCGGTCGCTGCCCTGGGTGTCGGGGTCAGCAATCCCCAAACTGTCGTTGGCACCGAATGACGGGTCAGCCACGATCTTCAAAACGACGTCCGCAATGGACTTCCGGGAACCAGAAACCCCGACAAATTGCTCATCCTTGTGGGTGATGGTGTACTTCACTTCATCGCGGTCGTTCAGCCATGGCAGACGGAGTGTCGTGTAGGTCAGGCCGGATTCGGCAGCCAACTGATCAGACTTGACCGCAGCATTGTCTGCGGTGACCGTGCCGCCGAAGCAAGTATCACGGTTCCATTTACCAAAGGCGCCTGGCACTTCGTCATAGATTCCCAGCAGGTTTGTCAAGATCAAGCGCTTAACGCCTTCCTGTTTCATCGCATTGATAATGTTGTTAGTTGGCCGGTTCTGCCCTTCATCGTGGTCGATCACCGCGTTGAAGACCATATCCTGACCTTTTACGGCCTTTTCAACATCAGCAGCATTGTTCAGGTCGCCTTCCAGGACGGTTACCCGCGGATTATCAGCAAGATTGCTCAAGCGGCTGCTGTTCCGCAGCATTAAGGTGAGGTCAACGTCCTTAAATTGATCTTCATTTAAAATTCGGTCTTCAACCAGGCGGGCGATTTGACCATTAGCAGCTAGAATAGCGAGTTTCATAGAAAATTCCTCCTTATTGTTTGTCACTTATTTTTGACATTATCAATGCTAATCCTTCAAGCAGACTATAAGGCAAGAAGAAACTTCAAAAAAATTGGGAAAAGCCCGGAGACTCTTCCCAAATCCATTAAAACTTCATCGCTGCCAGGAACGCCTTGATCCGTTCCGTCGGGTGGTTGAAAAATTCATCGCTAGAACCGTTGAATTCGATTCGCCCGTCCTCAACAAACAGCAGTCGGTCGGCAACTCGCCGGGCGAATTCCATGTTATGGGTCACCACAATCATCGAATGCTGTTCATTAGCCAGCTGCTGAAGCACCCGAAGCACCTGGGCCTCCAGTTCAGGGTCCAGGGCACTGGTCGGTTCATCAAACAAGAGGTAGGACGGATTCATCGCCAACGCTCGACAGATGGAAATCCGTTGCTGCTGGCCACCTGACAGCTGCCGCGGATAACGATTAGCTGTCTCATCAAGGCCCACCTGCTTCAGTAAGTCATGGGCCCGCTGTTGCGCCTCAGCAGCGGATTGCTTGAGGACGTAACGCGGCCCCTCCGTGATGTTTTGCAATACCGTCAGATGCGGGAACAGATTCCAACTCTGGAAGACCATCGCCGTCTGCCGCCGTGCCGCCAGCACCTGCTTAGTGCTAAGCTGCTGGGCAAAATTAATCTTCAAATTATTCAATTCCATCGTTCCCTGCTGGGGACGTTCCAGGAGGTTGATCGACCGTAAAAGGGTCGATTTACCGGCCCCCGAGGGGCCCAAAATAACGGTCGTCTGGTGCTCCGGAAAGTCGACCGAAACATCAACCAGCGCGTGGTGTTCAGCATATTGTTTATCAACGTGTCTGAGTTTAATCATTAGACGCCCTCCCTTGGATCAGCAACGTAACGCGACGTCCATTTCTCCAGATAATGCTGCAAAATTGAGAGCACCGTACAGAAGACCGCGTAGATAACAGCTACCAGCGTGTACATCAGCATCGGCTGGTAGTTGTGGGCCACGATCTGCTGACTGACCATGAACATTTCCAGGATTGTGATCGAACTGGCCAGTGATGTGTCCTTGACCAAGCTAATGAAGTTGTTAGCCAGCGGTGGCACGGCGATCCGCAAAGCCTGAGGGAAAATGATCCGCCACAGGACTTGCCGGTAGGTCATCCCGATGGAATAAGCAGCTTCCCACTGACTCTGGGGAATCGAGCTAATCGCCGCCCGAACCGTTTCCGAAGCATAGGCTCCGCTGTTCAGCGAAAAAGTAATGATTCCGGCTGTCCAGGAGCTAAACTGCACCCCGATATTGGGCAGACCGAAGAAGACGATAAACAACTGCACCAGCAAGGGTGTCGACCGGAACAGCCAAACGTAGAAATCAAAGAACCACTTCACCAGCTGCCACAGGCCCCGGCTGACGAGATTGCCACGCGGCGTTGAGCGCCGCACCAAAGCCGTAATAACCGCCAAGATCAGACCCAAAACAAAAGAAATGATGGAAAGCGGAATGGTATACCGGATCCCAGCCTTCAGCAACTGCGGGGTGGTCGTTACAATAATATGCCAGATAGTAATCAACTCCTCTTATCGCTGGATCCGCTAAGGCTTGGTAATATCACCGTTAAAGTACTTCATCGACAGACGTTTCAAGGTGCCGTTCTTCCGCAAATGTGTTAGCGCTTGGTTGACCTGCTTTTGCAGCCCCGGATTGTGTTTATTCATCAGTACTCCAATCTTTTGGGTTGGAACCTGGTTAGATGGCACCACGACCGATTTCAGGTCAGCTGACGGGTTTTGCCGCTGGTAGTACAAATAAGCCGCGTTGGCATCCAAGAGGGCTGCCACCCTCTTCTGCCGAACCAGGGAAACGGCCGCCGAAAAGTCGCTCATGGAAACGACGTGACCGTGCCACTTCTTAACGTTGTCAGCGTTGACCGAACCGGTGCCGGCCGCAATTCGTTGGCCCTTAATGTCCTTCATATTGTGGATGAAGTTATTATCCTTGCGCATAATCAGGGCATCTTTGGCGTAGGCATACGGTTTAGAAAAGGCGTAGGCCTTCTTCCGAGCTGGCGTTTCGGCAATATTGTCCAAAACGACATCAAACTTCTTTGAACCAAGGCCGGCAATCAGAGAATCCCACTTGGTTGGCACGAACTTGACCTTGTAGCCCATTTGCTTGGCTAACTGACGAGAAACCTCAATTTCAAAGCCCGTCAACTTACCGTTCTTTCGGTAGGCATACGGCGCATAGGTCCCTTCCACCCCAACGGTTAAGGTATGCGGGTGGACCAAACGGGCCTGGCTGCTCGACTTACCGCAAGCGGTCAGAGAAACCATCAATAGAAAGGCCACCATCACAGCGGCGATTCGACGTAATAACTTCATAATTCTACCTTCATTCTTTTGATATATCGTTTTCATTAGAACACAAAGAACCTCAGACGGCAATTAAAATAGTCTAAAGGACTCTTTTGAGCAAAAAACAGCAATTTTCTTTTAGAAAATCACTGTTGATAGCCCGCCATTAGGGCTTGGTAATATCTTGATGGAAGTATTTTTCTGATAGTTTCTTCAATTCACCCGTTTTGCGTAGGTGACTCAGTGCCTGATTCGTTTTCTGCACTAATCCTGGATTGTGCTTGCTCATCAGCACCCCGATCTTTTGAGCCGGGATTTGTTTGGTCGGCAGGACCACTTGCTTGAGATCGCTGGCATGTTGCTGGCCCTGGTAGTAGCTAAAGGCTTCGCTCGAATTCAGCGCCGCCTGGACGCGATTTTGCCGGATCAGGCTAATGGCCGTCGCGAAGTCGTTGTTGTTGACGACCTTCCCACCAAATTTCTTTACGTTGTCCGCATTGACCGTGCCAGTCGCTGCTGCAATCCGCTGGCCCTTCATGTCCTTGGCATTCTTGATCGTCTGGTTATCTTTCTTCATGATCAAAGCCGACTTGGAATAGATGTACGGATGAGAAAAAGCATAGGCTTTTTTGCGCTGCGGCGTCATAACGACATTGTTGAGCACCATGTCGAATTTGTGAGCGCCGACACCGGCAATCAAGGAGTCCCACTTGGTTGGCACGAACTTGACCTTGTAGCCCATCTGTTTAGCTAGTTTCCGCGCTAATTCGACTTCAAAACCGGTCAACTTACCGTCCTTGCGGTATGAATACGGGGCATAGGTGCCTTCCAAACCAACCGTCAGCGTCCCCGGATGTACCAAGCTGGCCTTTTGGGTGCGGTTCGTCTTGCCACAGGCGACCAAAACGACAGCCAGCACTGCGACTCCAGCAACCATCGCCAAACGCTTGAACCACTTCATCAGCTATCACTCCTAGTTACAAATAGTAAGTACAATCTCTGATTATAATGGTTCTGCGTCGAACGTCAACTTATCTGCCGCCGACAATTTTTTTAGCAGCTTTTGCTAAGCGGAAACTCAACTTGTCAGCCGAATCACGGAACTCCTGGGTGAAATCCTTTGCATTCGGGCTGACCCGACCGACCGTTTTCCCAGTAAAGTCGGTCACCACGAGGTCCGAGCCATCCCAGCTAACATCATCATAGTGTCCCGCAAGGGCCTCATCCATCAGCGCCTGCATGGTATCCTTAACAGCATCCCTGATCACTTCTTCTGTGGTCAACTTTTGGCCGTGAACCTGGGCCTGGGCAATCTTCATTGCCACCTCATCCATATTGGCCGGAATCTCAATACTCATGAACAACCTCTCCTTTTGCTCCGCAGTTAATTAATCCTATTGTACCGCCTCTGCCGATCGTCGTACAAACTTCCCGTGCTTGACTCCCGGGCAAAAGACGCTAGGATAAAAAGACGAATAAGGGGGAAATTAACCATGGCAGAAATCCATTTCCAACAAATGACCAGCAAGGGTTATCACGAAATCGAACAGGAAATTGAAGACTTAAAAAAACAGCGTCCTGCCAAAATTGCCCAGTTGAAGGCTGCCCGCGCTCTCGGCGATCTCTCAGAAAACACGGAGTACAGCACCGCCAAACGCGAGCTGCGGCACCTCGAAAGTCGGATGCGCTATCTCGACCACCTTCTCACCTACGCCCAGGTCATCGACCCGCAAGACAACGGCGAGGTCCAGTTGGGTGCCCACGTCACCATTCAATTTGCTGACGACGGGACGAAGGAAACCTACCAAATCGTCGGTAAGCAGGAAGCTGAAGAAGCCGCTCTCGATGATCATAAGTTATCTTTTGACTCCCCACTCGGCCAATCATTGATGCACCACCGGGCAGGCGACATCGTCAACATCAAAGCCCCGGCTAGTTCTTACCGAGTCACAGTCAAAAAAGTCGCCCTATAAAGTCGCCCTATTTCAAAAAGAACTGGCAACCGCCTGCATGGCAGCTGCCAGTTTTTTAGTTTTGTTCAATTGCTTCTTGATAAGCCCGGGCCGTCGGTGCATTAAAGGCACAGATAATTACTTCAGTCAGCCTTTGGTCCTGGGCAATAAACTGCCGGATCGTTTTAATTGCGATTTGGGCCGCCCGTGTCAGCGGAAAACCGTAGACCCCTGTGCTGATCGACGCAAAAGCAACCGTCCGGCAGTCGTTCTGAACAGCGAGTGCCAGTGAATGACGATAACTGTTCGCCAAGAGCCGGTCTTCGTTGTGGTTACCACCCCGCCAGATCGGTCCTGGGGTGTGAATGACGTATTTGGCCGGCAGCCGAAAACCCGGGGTAATGACGGCCTCCCCCGTCGGACAGCCATGAAACTTCGCGCAGGCAGCATCGAGTTCCGCCATCCCAGCTGCTTGGTGAATAGCTCCGTCGACACCACCGCCGCCACGTAAACCCGTATTAGCCGCATTGACAATGGCATCGACTTTCAAGGTCGTAATATCAGCTTGCACCACCTTGATTACGGTCATAATATCACCGCCTTACCAGATATTAACCCGTTTATCTGGCGCCAGGTACATCCCATCGCCTTCGTGAACGTTGAAGGTCGTGTAAAAGTCATCCTGGTTCTGGGCCTGGACGTTGGCCCGCAGTTTGTTAGGGGCGTGGACATCAATCGACAGCAGCAGCTTCTTGTATTGCTCGGTTGCCTTCATCCGCCAAATCCGGCCCCAATTGATGAAGAAGGCCCGCAGATCAACGTCGTCTTCTTGTTTAGCAGCGCTGAGAGCACACGAAAGACCGCCACCATCAGCAATGTTCTCAGAGACCGTCAGCTTGCCGTTAACTGGCTGCCCAGCAAATTGCAGACCATTAAATTCATCAATCATCTTCTGTGCCAGCTTGTGGAAGTGCTCCTTGTCTTCCTTAGTCCACCAGTTATGGAGGTTGCCATGTTCGTCAAAGAGCGACCCGTTGTTGTCAAAAGCGTGAGAAATTTCATGAGCTATCACAGCCCCAATCCCGCCGTAGTTTTCACTGCTCTTTTGCTGCAGGGAATAGAACGGTGCTTGCAGGATTGCTGCTGGGAACACAATGATATTCTTGAACGGAGCGTAGTAGGCGTTGACCGTGGCAGCACTCATCTCCCAGCGCATCCGGTCAACCGGCTTGCCGTAACGGCTGAACTGGTCCTTGCTGAAAGTGACACTGAGGGCGTTCAAATTGGCCAGCAGGGTTTGTGAAGGGTCAACCCGCAACTGATCAAAGATGGCCGGAATCTTGTCAGGATAGCCGACCTGAACGCCGAGATTGTCTAGCTTTTTGATTGCCTGCTGGCGGGTTGCTGCACTCAGCCAGTCATTATTTTGCAGACGTTTTTCATAGACGCCCACCATCCGGTGTACCATTTTGATAACGTCTTGCTTAGCCGCTGGGCCAAAGTAGCGCTGGCCATAGTAGGTGCCGAGGACCTGAGAGAACATGCTGCCGGTCAAATAGTAGGCAAATTTATGCTGGTTGACAGCTTCTTTACGGCCAGAAACAGCGCGTCCATACGTACCGCTGAGTTGCCGCAAACTTTCGCTGAGATAATGAGCATCGGCTACCACCCGCCGGGTCAGCAGCCAGGACTTAAAGAGGGCAAAGTGGTCGGTCAGGATGCTATCAAGAGCCGTGAAGTAGGCTGGTTCCGTGACAATAATCTTGTCCGGGGTCGTGCCAATCAGCTCCTTGACGATCGCTGCCAGATCCAGCTGTTTGGTGTGACCCGCAAACTCATCCATCGTCTGGGGGTTGTAAAGTTTTCTGTAATCGGCGGACTCTTCAGCACTCTTAACGTGTGGTACCAGCAAAGCATCGAATTGTACCGCTTGCTCCACGGTCGTCTTTGCCTCATCCTCCGCGAAACCAAATTCAACCAACAGTTTCTTCACCATTTGCTGCCAAATCTTGAGCAAGGCAGGGCCCTGTTGGTTATCCTTGGCGTAATATGTCTTGTCTGGCAGGATCAGACTCGGCGCACTGGCAAAGAGGGCGTAAGTGGTGGCGTGCTTCATGTCCGCGTCAATGTCAAAATCAGCCGGTGAGCTTTCACCCCGTAAGATGGTATCGTACCAGTTAGCTTGGTAGTCCTGGTAGGATTGTAGGTTCTGAATACGTTTCAGGCCTTCCTTGGCAGGTGTCGTTCCTTCCTGGTCACGCCGCTTAAAATCACCAGCCAGCTGGTAGAGCTTCAGCATTTCGCTAAATTGGCTGGTTTGTGACCGTTTGTCTTCATCCTTGCCCGTCACAAAGGCGTCTAAGTCAGCCATCAAATGTTTTTCAACGCCATCTTCCAGTTCGACAAAACCACCGGTTGCCGGTTTGTCGGCCGGAATTTTTGCCTGCTTGACCCAATCGGCATTCACTGCCTCGTACAGATCATCTTTAATTTGTTGCTCGTTAATTGCCATTGAGCTCCACTCCCTTCGTTTCTTACTTTTTCAGTATAACAGTTTCGCTCACAAAGCCAGCCCAATACGCACCGGCTGATCGGAAAATCCCGCGACGTTCTAGCTGGTCCGGCGCCTCAGAACTAATATTTCCTGGGAAATAAGGAGAGCCCCGATCACACCAGCAAAGAGAAGCCGGTAACCAAGGCTATCGATGATCATTCCACCGATAAAGGGCCCAAGTGCCTTCCCAAGTGAGGAAAAAACGTTGACGAGTCCCTGATTGCGACCCTTCTGTGCGGCCGGCGTGTTTTCATCGACGACGACCGGCGCCGCTGGAACGAAGAGCGCTTCACCGCAAGTCAAGAGTACCATCCCCGCAATAATCATCCCCTGTTGATGCGAACAAAGAATGACAGCAAAGGACAAGACACAGAAAAATAATCCCGTCCGGGCCTGGCTGCGTGCCTGCCTGAAGAGATGAGGATTGCGCAGGATGAGCAACTGAATGGCCATGATCCCAATCCCGTTGATTACCCACAGGTGGCTGTAGAAAGTCGGCCGGTACCAGTGCGACAGGTAAACAGACATGTTGGTCATCCACTGTGAGTAGCACAACCACATGATAAACAGGCTGGCCATCACCTGCCAGATGATCATCGCCGGTTTTGCCAGGCCGCGGTGACTCTGCCGGTCACGTCCTTGAACCATTTTGGCCGGATAAACAAACGGCATCGTCAGCAAGGTAAAGGCCAGGACGATGACCGCGATCAGCACGATCACCATCATCAAGCGGCGAATCCCGTGGCCATCGTAAAGGTAGCCAATCGACCCGGAGCCGATGACCAGACCGATGTTGACCGCCAAGTACAGCAGGTTAAAGTCGCGTCGCGAATACCCGCCAGCATCCATGTAACTGACCATCGAGTATTCTACCGTCAGCGCCCACCCCGTCAAAAAACCATAAGGCAGCAAAAAGATGATATAGCCCCAGAGACCCGTTAACAGGAAACCACCGGCCGCAACGATGAGGGTTCCGCAAATACCGATCAGCAGGACCAGATACTTATTAACACGGTCGAAGAGCTGACCGGCTACGTAGCTGCCCAGCGCGTTGAGTAACGAATAGATCATCAAGACCAAGCCGGTTTGGGTCAACGAGATCCGGAATTCTTGGTGCAGATACAGGGTGCTGACCGGCCAGACCATGCTGTAAATCGTGTTGACTAATAGCGCAATGAGCGCTAATCGTGAAATCGTCAAGCGACGCTTCATGAACCCACTTCCTTGCTAGTTGCGTTGTCCCTTCATCCACCGCATGTACACGGCAGCCGCCAGGATGGTAAGCCCCATCGCGATGACAAAACTCGTGAAGAGGATCTGGTAATTCCATTCATCGATAGCAAAACCGCCATAAAGCGGTCCAATCGCCCGGCCAAGCGACGAGGTCATGCTGACCAAGCCCTGGTAATGACCAGCTTCATCTAAACTGGTCATCGTTGCCACCCAGGCCGGTGCACCCGGCAAGCTGAGCATGTCCCCAATCGTCAGCACTACCATTGAAATGACAAATCCCGCCAACGAGTGGGAGAAAATTAAGATAATAAAGGACGCCGCAAAGACCACTAGGCCAACCATGATCTGGGTGCTCAAGCGGACATAAGGTGACAGCATATTGACCAGGGGTTGGCCACAAACGATTAAGAGGCCGTTGATCGTCCAGAGTAAGCTGTAGACGAAGAACGGAATCCCCATATTAGTGATGTGGACCGACATGATACTTTCCCAGAAGGAATAACCCAGGTAGGCCACGACGAGATTTAAGCAAATCAACCGGATCAGAACAATTTGGCGATGGTGAGCCGGCGAATTGCCGCGAACCCGGGATTTGCCCTTCTCACTAGCACGCTTAGCAACCTTTTGAAAGTTGACATTAAAGCTCAGCAAGATTACCAGGAACAAAGCCAGATAGAAAAGCGCGGTTGCCACAAAGGTGATCACGATCCCGATTGGAAACAAGACCCCGACCAATAGGGTCCCGATTACGATCCCAAGGTTGTAGGCAATGTAGATGATGTTAAAAACGTAGCGCTCTCCGTGGTTAGCGACGGCCGAACCATAGGCGTTCGTGATCGTCATGTTGATCCCGTCGCCAAAACTAACCAGACACATCAAAACGGCAAAGATCGGCCAGCCATGGAAGAAGATCAGCAAAACCACCGACATGAGGGCAATTGCGGCACCAATAATGGCTGTCGCATACGGCCGCCAGCGATCAAATAACCGGCCACCAACATCGTTGCCAAGGATCATCGCCGCTGACATCACCAACGTCACAACCCCAGCCGTCGTCAGGGATTGGTGCAGATAATTATGGACGTACATCGTCGTTAATGGCCATAAAAAAGAGGCTCCGGCGCTGTTCATAAACGAAGCCACCACAACCCATTGCAATTTGACAGCGGTCCGCTGTCCCATAAAAACTCCTCCTGTTGTCTTGTCCCCAAGTTACAATCCATCAATTTCATTCTAACATTTCGCTATTCCGAAAGCGATCAGCCCCCACGCCTTTTCAACGAAATTCGGCTAGTAAAGCTTGCCGTCCCGCATTCGAAAACCATTCCGGATAACGGGCCAGCAACTGACTGGCATCCCGGTAGTCGTGAAGGTCGACCCGTCCAGGAATCAGCTGCGTATCCTGCAACAAGTGTGCCCACGACACGTCAACAGCATCTACCAACTGCTTGCTCAATGGAGACTGGCCGAAATCCCAGTCCTCGTTCAGCAACTGAACCGCCCGCTGATAGCGCGTCCCATGGGTTAGAATATCACGCATCTGCGTCGGACTTAATTCTGCCATCATCATTCCTCCCTTATTGAAACAACCCGTCCTGGCGGCTCCGTGACCGACAGCTGTTCGCAATCGGTTGTCAGCAGCCAAAGAACATTGCGATAACCGTAAGTAATCAGTTCTTTTTCCCCCCAACCATCCGTCATGATCACGACCAGGTGGCCGTTTCTGGCGATATGGTGCTGGTGAAGATAATCAAAGATAGCCTGGAAACGCGTGCCACCGCCACCTGTGCGCTGGTAGGCTACTTTGTGCCCCGGCTGGAGGCTCTGGATCCCCTCTTCTTGAACAACCGCATCAAAGGGATACACAGTCGCTACCAGTTGGAACTGCTGGCCAATAGTATTAATCGTCGTCAAGAGTTCGCTAATCGTCTGGTTGTTCATCGATCCCGAATTGTCGACAAAAATATCAAGTGAAATGACATAACGTGTCATCCGCCCCGGCAAATCCATCCGCATGGGTTGGCGCCGGTTAAAACGTCCCCAAGAATCCTGATAACCTCGGGCAACCGTGCCGAGCATCAGCCGCAATTGCCGGGTCCACCGCAGAGCTGGTCGGGTCGTAGCTGATTCCAAAGCCTGCTGAAGATTTCCCGGTAAGAGTCCCCGGTTGCGTTTTGGTGTCGCCTGCCACGCCGCCTTCAGCAAATTTTGGAGTTGCCCCAGGCGACGAAGGGAATTAATCCTAGCGGCGTCAGTTTGCCAGCCACGATGCGACTCCAGCTGTGCTAATGGCCGGCCCGGTCGCGGCTGGATTCCCAAACGTTTCTGATCTGGTTGCCGATTGAGCAGCTGTCCCCGCCCATCCGTCGTCGCTTCTAAGTGCAACCTAAATTTCTCGATCAGCTGAAGATAGTAGGACGAATCACGCTGAGCCGGAATTTTCCGGTGCAATAACCGCTCGAGGGCGCTGATGGTGGCTGTCCCGGCAGGCACCGTGGCCAGGTACTGATTCACCGCGATGTCGCATGCAACCTGCACGTTAGCCTGGTCCGCCCGCTGCGCATAACGAAAGGGGTGGCGCCAAATGACGTGAAGTGCTTCGTGATTCAGCAAGGCCAAGAGCTGATCAGGTACGACGCGGGCCAATTGTGCCGCATTATAGAACAAGCTTAATTGCTGCCGATGCCAGGTCAAACCAAGTGCAGCCGGTAATCCTTCTTCTTGCCGCCGCGGTAACCGCAGCAGTACTTCCCCTGCTAGGCGGTTGGTCCGGAGAATGTCGATGACGGCCTGGCTGAGGTAACGACCTGCAAGGCGGGCAGTAGGCGCCGGCTCAGTCTGCTCTTTTAACTGTTTGCTTAAAATTGTCAAACGTCGGCTTGCCAACTAATTGCTCCCTTTATCGCTCTGCGTGGCGACCCGGGCGAGCCAGTGATACAGGTTGGCTGCCTGCGAATCGGTGTCGAGTTTTTGATACAGCTCTTCCAGAATCGGTTCGGGACTATTGCCAATATCTTCGGCTAGGCTGTACTGACCGTCCGGGCTAAGTTGCTGGGCCGCCGCTAGAAAGTTAGCGGCGTGGCTAGCAATGGCCCATCCCGGGTGGGAATTTTGCTGCACCCACTCCTTGAGTGCCGTCAAGCGACCGAGCTCATCATTGTCGGCAAAACGCTCACGATTCGTACCCTGGACCAAATCGGCCACCGCAATTTGCTGGCCGTGTTCGCTCAAAAATTGGGCAAAAGCCGCTCCGGTCGCCGTGCCAAGATCACCACTGAAAACATCAGCCATCAAGTCCTGTTGCTGCTGGGGTGGCAAGCGGAGCAGCTCCACCAAATTCCGCGACACCCGTTCCCAGGCCCGTGGTGTCGGATACAGATCATCGCCGTGTTCGTCCGGGGCCAGGGTGTCGGGATGGTCTTGCAGATATTGGCGCACCAGGCGGTGAATGCGGGCTTGGCCATTAACTTCTTCCCCGGCCCAGCGCAACCAATCGCTAACAGAAGCCCGCATGACCAAACGGACGGTCCGGTCACGAATGGCGGCATCCCCAGCGGTCACGGCATAGTTGCTATCGGCAAATTCTTCCATACTGCTGTCCGGATTTTCAGCGATCACAATTCGCACTTCGTCCGGCAAGTGGAGGGCGTTAACCTGTCGCTGCAAAACTAGGTTCATCAGCTCGCTCTGGACCGCCTGGGTTCCCCGATTGAATTCATCCAAAAACCAGATAATTGGTCGGCCCGGATGCTGTTCAGCTGCTCGAATAATTGCTACCAGCGTTTCCGAATAACCGTACTGGACATTAGCCAGCCGACCGTAATGTTTCGTCTGTACAAATGAATCGCTGGTCAATGGCGGTACCGGTACGGCAAGATCACCTTTCTCCACCAGACTAACCACCGTTGTGTATAGGGAAGCATCCAGCCGATCAGCCACCTCCTGCACCAGGGCTGATTTGCCGATCCCGGCCTCCCCGACGATGTTTGGGACGTTGCCGGCCCGGATAACCGCCGGAACCGCAATCAATAATTGCTGATAGGTCAGTGCCATTCGATTACCTCCATCCTAGTGTCTGCCAGTTGGCATCACGCTTGCGCATTCCCGAGACATAAGGGTTGCCAGCCACTAAGAAGCGCCACTTTTCCGCAGCGTGGGGTCCCTGGGGAGTGGTACCAACTCGCTTCGTCCAAATGATCTGCCGGGGCTGTTGAGAATGTTCGTCATCAATCCAAATGGTAGACTGGGTCATCACCGTCCCGTCTAGCTGTCGGTCAAAGATTCCCAGCGCCTGCATCAGCTTGGCTGGTCCGTTGACCATCGCGACCCCCGTCCGATGACGATGGGTTGCCATCACTTCCTGGCCCGTCAACGGCTGAATTGCCCGTAGCAGCACACTTTGCGGCTCGCCAACCGGCTGGGTTACAATGTCACAACAAATCCAACCCCGGATTTGATAAAGGTAAAGGGTTCCTGGTTCTTGAAAAAGTGACGCCGTGTAAGCCGTCCGGCGGTTGCCATAAGCGTGCGAAGCCACGTCACCAATGCCACAATAAGCCTCGGTTTCAACGATTAAACCACTCAACTGGCCTTTGACGTCACGATAGCAAAGCCGCTTGCCGAGAAGATCCCGGGCAATCTGCGGCGTGGGCCGGCCCGTAAAAAAGTTCTTTCCTAACTGTTTCATCGCTGACCGCCTCAATCCTGCACTTGTTCTTGCAACAACCGTTGACCATCCGCTAACAACTGAGCACTCGCCCGAACGGTCAAGAAACGTTGCATCGGAACGACACTATGGCGGTCTTTAAAGGCCAGTGGGCGTTCTTCAATGATCATAACCATCAGCCGGTTCTCAGTCATCATCAACTGGCCGGCTCCGGTAAAACGACCCTTGGTATGTTTGCCAATCCGCCAGGTGTGAATCTTCACATCACCGTCAGCATCACGCTTAAATTGGTATCCACCGTCATTATCTTCAACTACTGGAATCCCTAAGTAACAGTGCGTTTCATACTTTGCTTTTTTCCCCATCTTCGATGCTCCCTTACTGGCCAACAACGGCTTTTGTCCTTCATCTTAGCCAATTCTTCCTTAATTGTCATCCCTGCTGTCGGCGGGCAATGGTATGATGATCTTATTAACATTATTTTGGGAGGAAATTTTCATGACAAAGACTGTGACCGCTGCACAAATGAGATATTATGACCAAACTACCATCAACCAAATCGGGATTCCGTCACTCGTGTTGATGGAACGGGCTGCTCTCGCGGCACGGGATGAAATCCTGGCAGGTTTTCCTCTCTCCCAGCGCAAAGTCGTGATCGTAGCCGGCAGCGGCAACAATGGTGGCGACGGCTTGGCTTTAGCACGCTTGCTCCATATTGCCGGGGTCAACGTAGCCATCATCAACGTGGGCAATCCCGACCACGCCAGCAAGGAACACCAGACACAAGAACACATCTGCCGTTACTACAACATTCCAGAAAGCACTGATTTGGCTGAGCTCGACCAAGCAACCATGATCGTCGACGCCATCTTTGGCATTGGGATCAACCGGCCCGTCAGCGGCAACTACGCCAAGGTTATCGAAAAAATCAACCACACTACCGCCGTCAAACTGGCCCTTGATATGCCATCTGGCATCAATACAGACACCGGCGAAGTGATGGGCTGCGCCGTCAAAGCCGACGCTACTGTTACTTTTGCCTTTAACAAGGTCGGTTTAACCAAAGATCCTGGTCGCCAATACGCCGGTCGCATCGTTTTAGCTGATGACATGGGAACTTATGAGACAAAATAGAAGAAGGGGCTGTGACATAAGTCCCTAAATTAAGAAGATCCATTCGGAAATTGAAAAATTTTCGAATGGATCTTTTCCTTTT
>NZ_CANDNU010000030.1 GCF_947387495.1 Limosilactobacillus difficilis | reverse complement strand
CCGATAGGCCATCCATTTTTCAAAACATCCCATCAATTAAAAAAAGTCCATTCAGAATTTTTGCCAAATTCCGAATGGGCTTTATCATTTTAGGGACTTATGTCACAGCCCCTTTAATCGAGTGACTGGGCGTGGACCATTTCGTCAGTCGAAATTCGCATGTTCAAGGCGTTGGCCAACGTCTGGTTGATCTGGCCGTCGTTGAGTTGTGAGCGGACGTAACTGTGTTCCGCTTGGAAAGCCTCAACGAAGAGACTCATGACCACTTCGTCATCAATTGTCTGGTGCTGGTTGAAGAAACGTTGGCGGTTAAAGTAACCGCGGCGTACTGCTGCAACTTCATTGACGTTATCAGGGGTTTGAACTTCGGACAAATATTGCTCAACTGTCAGGTTGACTTCCTTAAGGATCCTGGCGAAGGTGAGCGGCTTGGTGGCCGGCAACTTGGCCTTCTGTACTTTCATCCTGCGTTTGAAACGCCGTCGCTTGATGCGCCGCTTCCAGATGGTAAAGAGATTGCGGAACAAGTGGTGGCCGTTGAAGGACAGTAAGCGGGTGACGTGCTGTTGGTAAAAGTCGGCGGTGGCGTCGGAAATTTGACCGACTGAGTTCAGCTGGTCTACCGTTGCCATTTCCACTTGTTGAGTTCCCTCGAGAATGGTCTCATAGACTTCTTGGTTGATTGCCGTCATTTCAGTCATCTGGCTGGTTAGCTGGTTGATAACGATGCCAGTTTCCTGATTTTTGTGGTCGCCGTACTTCATCTGGAGGTGGGTAATGGCTGATTGGACTGCTTCGACGAGGTGAGCCTGAAATTCATCATCACTGTAGCCGCGCCTTTTGGCGGGCAGGACGCGGGGCAGGGTGATGGCACCGACGACCAGGCTGATGAGAATCACCATCGTGGTGATAATGATTAGCAGATTACGGAAAGTGGTGACGTGATCATGGATAGCGACAGGGATAGAGAATGCCATCGCCATGGCAATGGTACCGTGGATACCGCCGATGGCCAGTAGAAAAGCCCCTTTATTTGGCGACTGCTGATAGTCAGCAAAGTTTAATTTCACCAGGCCAAAGCGTGCCCAGAGGAAACGGATCAGGGTCATGACGAGGTAGAGGCCAACCCCGATTTCGAACGCTTCAAGGAGTACGGTCGAAGTGATGCCGTGGAGTACTTGGGGCAGGGTGGCACCGAGGAAGACAAAGACCAGTCCATTTAAAATGTCCCGGATGATGTTCCAGGAGGCCGCTCCTACTACCTGCATTTCGGTGGAAGTCAGTTGAAGACGGTTGTAGAGGATACTGTGGACGATGCCGGCCGCGACGACGGCCAGGATTCCCGATAGGTGGATTTCTTCCGCCAAGAAATAGACGACCAGGGGAGTCATCAGATCGATCGGCACGACAATTGAAGTGATGTCTGCATACTGGCTCATCAGCCAGAGGCGTAGCTTAATGATGATGAAGCCCATCACCAAGCCAAAGGCAATCCCGCCGGCAAAAACGTAGAGAAAAGTTCCGATGCCGCTACCAATAGAAAAGCCGCCATCGGTTAAGGAGGCCAGGGCCAGGTTGAAGAGGACGATTCCAGAAGCATCATTGAACAGTGATTCATACTCAAGGGCGGTGTTGACGTTTTCTGGCATATTAACGTTAGTCGTCAAAGATTTAACGGCAACAGCGTCCGTCGGGGTGATGATGGCGGCCAGCATAAAGGCTAGCGGCAGAGTAAACGGTTGTGGGATAAGCCCATGCAGACCGAGTCCCAAAATGATAACGGAGACGATTGCCAGGACGAGCGCCATCGAGAGGATGGTATTGATATGACGGGTGAGCTGGCGTGCTGACTGGCGTTGCCCGTCATTGTACAAGAGGGGCGCGATGACGAGCATCATAAATAATTCTGGATGCAGGCGAAACATAGTGGCTTGCAACGGCAAGAGTGAAAGAATGATCCCGGCCGCAATCTGATAGATAGCGAGCGGCAAACGGGGGATGATCATGTGGACAATATTGGCGGCTACAACGGCAACGATCAAGTAGAATATTCCGGCGACGGTTTCCATACGTTGGTCCTTTCTGCGTGTTCTGAATTGAACAGGCCTGTTAATAGTCCCATTATAAGGGAAATTTGAAAGCGAAAAAATAAAAAGAAGCTGGGAAGGTTATCCTAGCTTCTTTTGCTGTGTCATGATGGATTTTTAGTGTTTTTGAAACAGCTTCGTCAGGTAGTCCATGAACGTCTTCAGGTAACGTTCCTTGTCGACATTGACGGCGACGTTGACGTTCGGGTTCGGACTGTTGAGCTTCTTGTTGTCGCCAATGGTCCGGCCGTAGTTGTGGCCTTCGTAAACTACCTTCATGTGCAACGGAATCGTCGTAACGAAGGATGGGTCCAGCGAAACACCGACGGCCAGTGGGTCGTGCAGAGCACAGCCGTTTTTATCGATGTCCAGGTTGTAGTAGGCGTCGATGTAGAAGTCGGTGATGTCAGCATAAGCCTTGCCGGCCTTGGTTCCCAGTGCCCGCCACTTAGCGGTTTCTTTCTTGGTCAGCAGGGTCCGCAGGGTGACGTCCAGCCCTACCATGGTTTCAGGCAGGTCGCTGGACAACACGGTGTTGGCCGCCTTGGCATCCTGGTTGATGTTGGCCTCGGCGACGTCAGTGACGTTACCCTCGACCGTCAGGGCCCCGCCCATGAAGGTGACGTTGCCAATCAGCTTGGTGATTGACGGGTCCTTTTCGATGGCGGCGGCGAGGTTGGTCATCGGACCAGTTGGCACGATGATCAGGTCCTTGCCATACTTGTGGGCCGCTTCGATGAAGAAGTCCACCCCGGATTCAGCTTCGACCTGGCGCTTTGGAGTCGGCAATTGAACTTCGCCGATCCCGTTGTTGCCATGGATATCCTTGGAAACTTGCATAACGTCAAAGTGGTCACTTGTGCTGGAGTGCGGCAGTCCTTTGTAGACCGGCACCTGGGTCTGCCCCAGCAATTCCAGTAACTTGAGTGAGTTTTCGGCACAGACGTCCAAGAGATTGTTGCCGTATGATGCGACAATCCCAATCAGGTCAACGTCCGGCGCAGCAGTTGCGTAGGCAATTGCCAGTGCGTCGTCAACACCAGTATCGAGGTCCAGGATTATTTTTTTCTTTGCCATGTTTAGTCCTCCATTTGTTTTTCCGTTTACTTGGTTTCATTAGATTACATCTCTTATGATACCGACTTGGAAGCGCAAACACAAGGGAAAAGTAAAATGTTTTACCAAATGGCAGATTATTTCATCGCGCCCGATGGATCTGATACAATAATGAACGTATGCATTCGGCTAGAAAAAGAAGGGAAAAGACATGAGTGAAATTTATGATGCAACGGTTATTGGTGGCGGCCCGGCAGGAATGTTTGCGGCCTTTTATTGCGGCTTGAACCAACTCAAGGTGCAGTTGGTCGAAGCTTTGCCACAATTTGGGGGCCAGCTGACCGCGCTGTATCCTGAAAAGAAGATTTGGGACGTGGCCGGCCTGCCAGGTGTCAAGTCAGCGGATCTGGTGAAAAAGCTGGAGGAGCAGTTGCAGCTGGTGCCAGTGGACAAGTTCACAGGTGAGAAGGTTACTGACGTCACTAAGGAAGCGGATGGCAGCTTCACCATCACCAGTGGCGACCGGATTTCTCACAGTAAGGCGATTATCATTGCGCTGGGTAACGGGGCGTTCAAGGCGCGGCCTCTGGCGCTACCAGGCGTTGACAAGATGGTGGAAAAGCAAGTCCACTACTTTGTCCGTCATAAGGAAGATTTTGCTGGCCAACGGGTGGCAGTTCTCGGTGGTGGTAATTCCGCTCTTGATAACGCCCAAATGCTGGCGCCGGTTGCTAAAGAAGTTACTGTCATTCACCGGCGCAATAACTTCCGCGGCCACAAATTGGTTGTTGACGAATTGCAGTCAACGGCCAACGTTAACCTGATGACCCCCTATCTTTCGCGGGAGATTAAGCTGACTGACGGCGGCGCTGTCCAGTTAACCTTGCGGAAAATGCACAGTAACGATGAAGAGAAGACTCTGACAGTCGATGCGGTAGTCGTCAACTACGGTTTCACAGCCAACAACGCGGCTCTACGTGACTGGTCGCTTGACTTGGCGAGCGAACGCAATCAGCTGACGGTTGACACGTCGATGGCTACTAACATTCCTGGTGCTTATGCTATCGGGGACGGGGTCCACTATGAAGGTCGGACGCCTTTGATCGCCACTGGTTTTGGCGAGGCCCCAATCGCGGCGACGGCAATTACAAAGCTGCTTTATCCGGAGCGGACGGTTTCGGGGCACAGTTCCTCGCTGGATTTAGGACACAAGTAAGCTTACTGAGTTGAATGCTCATTGCGGAACGGGAATGGTGGAAAATTTGCAGCAATCAGTTATCGTCCTAGTCATCGTGGTGGTTACTGTAATGATCTGGCTGGGTTATGGCTTAGCAAGCTGGCGGGCGCGGCGCTTTGGCTGGCGACCACACAAACAGGCGCGCGGGGTTGGTTTATTCAATGTGCTGATCCTCTTGCCGTTTGTCTTTGCCCTTGGCTGGCGAGCAATGCGCCAGAGCTTCTTTGTTGGGCGCTGGGCCTTCCTTGCTTTAGCCTTGTTGGCGAGCCTGCTGGATTTGTTGTGGCTGGTCTACTTTTTCATCCTTGACCGGCTTTGGCACCATTCATTCCCCAGACGTGCTGACTACCTTGTCGTTCTCGGCTGTTACATCGGTAAACAGCGTTTATCCCCTTTTTTGCAGGGGCGCTGCGAGGTAGCAGTTCGGTTATTCCAGCGCGTGCCGACGGCGAAGCTGGTTATTTGTGGCGGCCAGGGCAGTGACGAAGCGATGACCGAAGCTAAAGCCATGTTTGGCTACCTCCAGTCGCGGGGGATTCCTCCAGCGAAAATGTTTCTTGAACAGCGTTCAACTTCTACTGCTGAGAATCTTGCCTTTGCCAGACACCTCATCGATACTGATTGGCGGGGTGGTCGCCCTGCTAGATGGGTGATCATCAGCAGTGCCTATCATGTACCGCGGGCATTGTTATTGGCGCACCGAATGGGGGTGTGTGCGACCGGAATTGGTCATCAACTCCCGCTAGCCTGTCTGCCTGACGAAATTTGTCGGGAGTACGGGGCTATTCTAAAGATGAGTCCCGCCTGGGTGATTGGGATGGTATTAATCTCGATTATCGGTAGTTGGCTTATTTTAATATAGCAAAAGGGTTCAGGAAAAAATCGTTTTTCCCTGAACCCTTTTTATTTTGTGATCGCGAAAGAAAGGCTTAATTCTTATTTGAATCCGGATTGGTAATCTTGATCCGGTTTGAATCAGTCGATTTGTGGTTCTTTTCAGGCGCGTTGGTCTGGTAATCACTGACCGTGCTCTTGTTGCCGTTCTTGTTATATAGGCTGGTTGATTTCTTACCCAGTTTACGTTCAATCCGCTTTTCACGCTTCAACCCTCCCGAGTAGTTGTAATCAGACGGATTGACTGTCTTGAAGCCTGTCGGGTGGTAGAAGCGCAAGAGGTTCTTTTCGTTCAGTGAATCGGACAGGCGCAATTCATTGATGACGTGCTTGCGATCGGCTTTGATGTGCTTCTTTTGTCGCTGGTTGAGTTTGGCAACACGACCATCGCTATTCTTATAGACTGTCCCGTTGACACTCGTGTAGTGTGGGGTGACGAAGTCCTGGTTGCGGAAAGCGACAACTTGGTCGTGATGACTGGAGAAGAGGTCGGTCCCGAACTGGATGTAACGGTGGGTGCTAATCCCCAGCAAGTGCATCAAGGTTGGCAAAACATCAATTTCCCCGCCGTAAACGTGGCTGATATAGCCGTGGTTACCGGAATTCGGGATGACAAACATCATCGGCACCCGCTGCAGCTGGGCATTGTCGAAGTCGGTCCAGGAGTCAGCGGACTTGCCGAGAACGCTGGCCAAATTCTTGTTTTCACTGTTAGAGATGCCGTAGTGGTCGCCATAAATCATGATGATACTGTGGTTGTAAAGACCAGTCTTCTTGAGGTAATTGAAGAATTCCTGGATGGATTGGTCGAGGTAGTGGGCGGTGACAAAGTAATTATCGACGGTCGTGTCACCAGTGTTCGTGGTTTGGAAGTTCGGGTCCTTATCTTCATTGTCCAGTTCGAACGGGAAGTGGTTGGTGACGGTCAGGTATTTGACATAGAACGGTTGCTGCAGGTTTTGCAGGTACCGGATCGAGTTATCAAAGAGCAACTTGTCCTTCAAACCGTAACCGGTGGCCTTGTCGCCAGAAGTGTCAAAGTAGCTGGCGTCGAAGAAGTATTGGTAGCCCAAATTCTTGTAGACGTTGTTTCGGTTCCAGAAACTAGCGACGTTGCCGTGGAAGACACCGGTGGTATAGCCAGCACGCTGGTGGAGGATCGCTGGGGCCCCTTGGAAGGTGTTGTCGCTGCCTAATGTGGCGAAGAGTGATCCTTGGGGAAGACCAAAGGTGCTGGTTTCCAGCATATTTTCGGCATCACTGGTCTTTCCTTGGCCAACCTGGTGGAAGAAGTTATCAAAGGCGTAAGTTTCCTTGCTGTGGTACAAAGAGTTCAAGAAGGGCGTCACTTCCTGGCCGTTGATTTTTTTATCGATGATAAATTGCTGGAAACTTTCTAGGTGAATGATGATCACGTTGCGACCCTTGGCAATGCCATACATCCGCTTGTTCGGGGCGGCGTAGTGGGCCTTGGTGTATTTGCGCACCTGGTCTAGTTCGGACGGCGTGGCCGTTTTGCGCATGTCGTTGATGTGCTGTGATTTCACGAGGTCGTAGCCGGTGAAGAAGTCTACCCCCATGTACTTGACAATGTAGGTCCGATCAAAAGTCCGGCCCAGCAATTGGGGCCGGTTCATTTCGGCAACCATCAAGTTGAGCCCACAAACGACGAAGGCAATCGAAGTGATTGAAAATGCCAGGCGGTTGCTCAGTGCCCGCGGGTCAAAGTGGATCCGCCGGAAGAGCATTAAAAGTAGGATGATCACCAGGTCGGCCCAGTATAGGAGATCGTGGACGTTTGTCAGGGCAAGGGAACTCCCAGACAAACCCTGATTGACCTTAGAATAACCGGTCATTGTGGCAATCGTCATGAAGTCCGTAAATTCTCGGAAATAGATGACGTTAAGGTACAAAAGCAGGGTGTTCAGTGCGTCAATCCCCAGCAAAACAGGGTAGAAGAAGCGCGATCGTTTGAAATAAAAAGCAATGCCAAAGAGCAGAATCGTGGTCCCCAGCGGATTGAAGATGAGGATGAAGTACTGCAGGATGCCATTGACGCCGAGCTTAAAATCGGCGAAGTAAGCTAATAAAGTTTTCAACCAAAAAAGGACCACTAGGATTGTGAATAACCCAATCCGTGTGTCCGCAAAGCTGCTGAGTTTTTTCATCAGATTGATAATCCTCGCGTAATTAACTCTTTCAACAATTTCTTATTCAGTATATAAGGTATTCTATCACATTTTGCACATTCGGCTTTGGCCATTTATCGGCCCGGCTTTGGACGAAAAAGACGGCCAATTCGAGGACGAATAATTGTTCAAGGCTTCACCGGCGGGTTAAAATGAAGTTGCTAATTCGGATTGGAGGAATCAAAGATGACAAAGCTGAATCTGTATCTTGTTCGTCATGGTCAGACTTATTTTAATATTTACAACAAATTGCAGGGTTGGAGCAATTCACCGTTAACCGACAAGGGGAAGCAAAATGCGGTCAATGCCGGGAAAATGCTTCAAAACGTGCATTTTGCGGCGGCTTTTTGTAGTGACACTACGCGAGCCCAGGAGACGATTAAGAAAATCCTGTCGATGAACAAGGCGGATTCAGTCAAGACGGCCACTTATTCGCCATACTTCCGGGAAGAATTCTACGGGGTCTTTGAGGGCACTAACATGTCCCTGGCTTGGGAGATGGCAGGCTTGCCCCATGGCTACAAGAGCTTCAAGGAGATCGTCACGGCCCATTCAATCGGGACGGCTAAAGATTACCTGCACGATGCCGATCCTTTCCACCAGGCTGAGAATAATCAGATGTACTGGGAACGGGTCAACAAGGGGCTGGCGTTGATTCAAAATAGCGGTCTCCATGATGGAGATAACGTTTTGTGGATAAGCCATGGCAACACACTGCTTAGCCTGGTAGAACGTTTTGGCCAGGGTAAGTACGATGTGACCGAGCGCCCGGCTAATGGCAGCTTGACAAAATTGATCATGGACGGTGATCAGATCAGCGTTGCCGCTTATAATCAAACCAAACTAGAGAAATAAAGGATTAGGGAGAAATAATGTCATATATTGTTGGTGTTGATGTTGGAACTACGAGTACAAAAGCTGTGCTGTATGACGAACACGCCCGCATTTTAGGGCAGGCAAGCCGCTACAGCCAGCTTTTTCGTGATTCCACCGGGATGGCCGAATTGGATCCTGAACAACTAGTGGAAAACGTGGTTGCGGTGATCCGTGAAGCAGTCGCACAGGTCGATGGTGCGGCGCAACAGGTCGCAGCCGTCGCGTTTTCGAGTGCAAACCAAAGCGTTTTGCTGTTGGACCAGAACCACCAGACTATTTCCCGGGTAATAACTTGGGCTGATACCCGGGCGGCAGCCGTTGCTGACAGCTTCCGCCAGTCGCTGTCGGCGGAATCCCTTTATATGCGAACGGGAACACCGATTCACCCGATGTCGCCCTTAATTAAGCTGATGTGGCTGCAGCAGGCTCACCCGGACGTCATGACCAAGACCCGTTACGTCGCGGACATCAAATCCTACCTCTTTTACCGCTTCTTTGGCTGCTTTAAGGTTGATATTTCGGTGGCCAGTGGGACGGGGATGTTTAACATTAACCAGCGTGACTGGGATGCTGATGCCGTCAAACGCGCAGGCATTACGATTGACCAGCTGCCGACAATCGTGAATGGCACGGAGCAAGAAAGAAAATTACGGCCGGCTGTTGCGCAAGCACTTGGTCTGCCCGCAACAACCCCCTTTGTCTATGGTGCTTTTGATGGGGCAACGGCCAATCTCGGCGTGGGGGCGCTCCATGAAAACACTATCGCGATTACGATCGGCACGTCTGCCGCAGTCCGGGTGGTGACAGATCATCCGGTAATCGATCCCCAGCAGCGCTTATTCTGCTACGCCCTTGACAAGTATCACTGGGTGATCGGCGGGCCGTTGAATAACGGTGGCGATGTGTATCAGTGGGCGGTTAACCAGTTATTAGATGGTCACATGACCGCCCAAAACCGTGAGCAGCGCTACGCCCGGGCCAACCAGCTGATTACTTCGACCCCGGCCGGAGCTCATGGCTTGCTTTTTTACCCGTTCCTCGGCGGTGAACGAGCTCCTTTGTGGGATGCCGATGCCCGGGGGAGTTTCTACGGCTTATCTGAACTGCATACGCGGGCTGATATGTTGCGGGCCGTTCTAGAAGGGATCAACATGAATATCGCCTCGGTTTACCAGTTGGTGGTTGACCTAGTCGGTAAACCAAAAAAAGTGACAGCGACGGGCGGCTTCGCTCGTTCATCGATTTGGCGCCAGATGCTTCCCGACATCCTGGACGTGGACGTTGAGATTCCGAACAGTTTTGAATCGGGGTGTCTGGGGGCGGCCGTGATGGCAATGCAGAGCCTGGGGATGGTTGATGATTTGACGGCCGTGGAAGACTTTATCGGCGAGAAGCGCTACTACGCGCCACGTCCGACACAGGCCGATGTCTACCAGCGGATTTTACCGATTTTTACCCAGCTGGAGAGCATTATGCAGCCGGGGTTTAAGATGCTGACCGAGCTGCAAGGGCAACTCGCTGACGCGGCCAATGATGAAGGCCACTAGGACCGGACATTAGGTACTGAGACGGGTTATAATGAAACAATGAAACTAAGAAAAAGGAGTAAGGCTGATATGGCTGAACACAAAGGTTTAGTAGAGACATTCCAACCAGAACATTATGATATTTACCTGGACATTAACCGCCAGGCAAAGACGATCCAAGGGACCACGACCATCACTGGAGAGGTCCGACAATCACCAATTAAGATCAATCAGAAGTACTTGACCATCGACCACGTGACAAGCGGGGGAAAGGAGCTGCCCTTTGAAGTCGATGACAAGAACGAATTGATCGCCATCCAAGCGCCAGAAGGCAAACTCACCTTCCAGATTACTTACCACGCTCCGTTAACTGACACGATGATGGGGATCTACCCGTCATACTACCAGGTTGACGGCCAACAAAAACAACTGATCGGGACCCAGTTTGAAACGACTGCTGCCCGCCAGGCTTTCCCGTGTGTTGACGAACCTGCCGCTAAGGCAACCTTCACCCTGGCCATCAAGTTTGACGAACACAAGGGTGAGACTGTGATTGCTAACACGCCTGAGGATCACGTTCAAGATGGGGTTCACTACTTCAAGCCGACTGTTCGGATGTCAACCTACCTGGTGGCCTTTGCCTTTGGTGAAATGCAGAGTAAGCTGACCCATACCAAGAGTGGGGTGGAAGTCGGCGTCTTCAGTACCAAGGCCCACCAAGCTAAGGAACTGGACTTCGCCCTTGATATTGCCAAGCGTTGCATCGAATTCTATGAGGACTTCTACCAGACGCCGTATCCGCTGGAGCATTCCTACCAGCTAGCGCTGCCGGACTTTTCTGCCGGAGCAATGGAAAACTGGGGACTGGTGACTTACCGGGAAGCTTATTTGACAGTGGATCCGGACAACACCACTCTTGAAAATAAGCAGTTGGTTGCGACCGTCATCACCCACGAATTGGCTCACCAGTGGTTCGGTGACCTCGTGACGATGAAGTGGTGGGATGACCTGTGGTTGAACGAAAGTTTTGCCAACATGATGGAATACGTTGCGGTGGACGCCCTGGAACCCGATTGGCATATCTGGGAGATGTTCCAGACAAGCGAGGCGCCGATGGCCTTGCAGCGTGACGCTACTGATGGGGTCCAGCCGGTGCATGTCGAAGTCCACAATCCAGCTGAAATCGACTCGATCTTTGACCCGGCGATCGTTTATGCCAAGGGTTCGCGGATGTTAGTGATGGTGCGGGCACTGTTAGGTGACGATGCCTTGCGCAAGGGCCTGAAGAACTACTTCGCTGCCCATAAGTACGACAACGCCGCGGGAGATGACCTGTGGAAAGCCCTCGGCGATGCTTCGGGGATGGATATCGGGGCAATTATGCATTCGTGGTTGGAACAGCCAGGCTACCCGGTTGTTACTGCTGGCGTCGAAGACGGGCAGTTGGTTCTGCGTCAGCAGCAGTTCTTCATTGGCGAACACCAGGATGCAGGTCGGCGCTGGCAGATCCCGTTGAACGCCAACTATGAGGCCCTGCCAGAAATCATGAAGGATCCGGAGATCAAGCTTGGCGATTACGAAAAGCTGCGCAAGCAGGAAGGCAAGCCACTGATCATCAACGATGGCAACAACTCTCACTTCATCGTGAAATACGACGACCAATTGATGGATGACCTGTTGGATCATCTGGCCGACCTTTCGCCAATTGACCAGTTAGCTATTCTGCAGGATGCTCGCTTGCTGGCTCAGGGACAGCAACGCTCCTACGCTGAGCTGGTTCCGTTGATTAGGCGTTTTGCGGATAGCCATTCGGCAGTGGTCAACAACGCCCTATACCGGATCGCAAACTACTTCAAGAACTTCGTCACGCCGGGGAAGAGTGAAGAAAACCTGCGGCGGTTCTTTGGCAAGCTCAGTCATGCCCAGCTGCAGCGCCTGGGCTGGAAGAGCCAGGAAGCCGAGAGTAATGATGATCAGCTGACGCGGCCGTACATCTTAAGTGCTGCCCTCTATGCCAAGGATCCAGTTGCCATTCAGGACGCTCACCGCATTTTTGAGGCCTATCAGGACAAACCGGCCGAATTGGCGGCTGACACCCGGCTCTTTGTCTTGCGCAATGAAGTTCAAAATTACGGTAGCGGAGTTCTGTTTGACCAGCTCTTGAATGATTACCGGCATACTTCAGACCCGTCCTACAAGGAAGATATCTGTGCGGCTTTAACCAGCACGACGGATGGAAAACTGCTGGATAAGCTGGTAAGCCACTTTGAAGATGCGGCGACAATCAAGCCGCAAGACCTACGTGCCTGGTACCGTGGCGTGCTGGCTAATCCGAAGGGCCAGCAAAAAGCCTGGGATTGGCTGCGCGACCAGTGGGCTTGGCTGGAAAAGACGGTCGGTGGTGACATGGAATTTGCCACCTACATCACGGTTACGTCTAGTCTTTTCCACACCCAGCCGCGGTTGGCAGAATTTAAGAAGTTCTTTGAACCAAAGATCAATACGCCAGGATTAACCCGGGAAATCAAGATGGACATCAACATCATCGCGGGGAAAGTGGCCCTGATCGACGCCGAGAAGGATGCCGTCAACCAGGCAATCGCAAAAGAAAATTAGTTGAACAAAATTGATAGGTAGCCCAACGGGGGGATGGTAGCCCCATCGTTGGGTTATTTTTGGTTTTGAATAAAAAAGCACCGGGGAGGCGGTTGCCTCTGCCGGTGTCGCCGAACGGTCATCAGGAATGAAAATCGTAGTTGTTAACTAACTTGATTGCCACTAAAATGATGTCTATCACAATCAGAAAAATCAATATTTGGCCGCTGCGGAGCCGGGCAAGCGGTAAGATGATTGTCAGGAAGTTATAAGCAATAATGGCTAAGATGAGCATGATGTCGGTTACGAAAATATGCTTGATAAAATGTGGGGTTAGTTTATTGATCATCTTTTGCTCCTACTTGACGGTGAGGGTCGTTTCCTTAGGAATTTGCTGCAGCCAGTGTGCGTCTTGACTTGAGACTTCAATCGTGTTGGGGAAATGAGCCCTGTTTTTGAACCAGTTTGCCCGGCTGTGTTTCCCATTGACCATCATTGGGGCTTCGAGGTAGCCGAGCTTGTCAAAGCTTACCCAGTTTTCAGCGATGATTTGGTTATTGTGGTGTACATGGAAGGTCCGTTCGCCCCGCGCACGGTTGACGTGGGTCGTAGTTGGCGGCAGGTTGACTTTGGCGTTGGCGACGTAGATTGCCTTGTGATGGCAAATTACGTACAAGCGGTTGGTGTGACGGACGGCCACCAGCTGATAATTTTGTTTGGGGTTGATAAGGGGGTATTTGCCCCATTCAGAAGAATGCCTTAAATTAGGCCGTCTCAGTCTGTTCAACGCCATACGCTGGCTGACAAAGGTGGCCTGGGCGATAAAATTATGCGAGTAAAAACCGAAAGCATTAATTCCGATGATCACGACGGCCAATGCCAAAAAGGCGCAACGCATCATCTTCTTCAATTCAATATTCACAGTACAAATCCTCAATCTGGAGATCTCAATATGCCAAGACGACTAGTTTCCATTATCATCATTATCTGTTTATTATGCCTTAACGTGCCAGCTCATGCCAGCGCAAAAGTTGATTCCCGCGCTGCCATCATGGTGGATGCATCGACTGGTCAAATCATTTATGAGCAGAATGCCAACCAGGCTCTGCCGATTGCTTCCATTACTAAGCTACTGACCGTTGCTGTCATCCATGATGAATTACAACAGCACGTTATTACCAGCACCACCAAGGTGAAAGTGACCCCAGAGATTGCTGCCATCTCGAATAATCCGGCCTATTCGAGTATTGGCTTGCTGGCAGGGCAATCTTACCCCGTCATTGAACTACTTAATGCCGCACTGGTCAAATCCGCCGATGGGGCGACGGCGGCTCCATCGATGACTTTGTTATTAAGATGGAACAGAAGGCAACTCAGCTGGGATTGAAGCACGCGAAAATCATTAACCCCACCGGCTTGACGAATGGGGAAATGGGGCCGCTGAAATCCGCCAATTATTCGAATAATGACGAAAACGAAATGAGTGCAAAGGATGTTGCCTTATTGACCCGTTACCTCATCCGGTCCTATCCGGCTATTCTTCAGGTATCAGCGCAACCCCGTGCCAATTTTCTCATCAGCAAGGGCAACGTCAAATCTTTGGCAAATTTGAACAAGATGCTGCCCGGTGGCAAATACACCGTTCCCGGGGTCACAATCAACGGCCTAAAAACCGGTACCTCAGATAAGGCTGGGACTTGCTTCGTCAGCACTGGGCAATACCGGCATCACCAGATCATCACCGTCGTTCTTCACGCCAACGGCAATAACGCTGATAACCGTTTTGTTCAGACGCAACGGCTTTATCAGATGCTGAAGAATGACTACCGCCTGCAGCAAATCAAGCTGCCAGAGGATGTCGCCAACCCCAAAATTGATAATGGCGCCGTCAAGACCCTGGCAACGAATCCCCAAAGGCTGGGTATCTGGAGTGACCGAAAACTCAGGTCCTATACGGTTTCCCAAGATTTTAACGACCGGTTGACTGATAGAAGCCAAAATTTGCGGGCACCGATTAAAAAGGGTCAGAAGATCGGCCATTTACGCTTGACCAGTGCCCAACTAAAAACTGTTTCGAACGAACCGCTGACTTATCCCTTGTACAGCAACCAAACCGTGGAACGGGGCAGCTTCTTTGCGCGCCTCTTCCAGTGATCTTCCACAGTGGTCAAAAAAAGAACGCGACGGCGGTCAAAGTCGACCTCGTCGCGTTTTTGCTATCTTTACTTGTTTTTACAGATTGTCGCCCAGTTCATACTGGTACTTAGAATTCAACAGGGTGTGGTGGATCAGACTATCCAGGAGATCGCGGGTCTTGTCACTGATGTGGTTGGCAGTAGCAATGCTTTCCTTGGTCAAAAAGTCTTGCAGCTCTTGTCCGGAAAGTTTAGCAGCCTTGGCATCGATAGCGTCGACCCGGCCCACGCCGTAACTTTGGCAAGCGTCACGGAAGGCGTTGACTTCGTTGATGTAGTCGTGGTAGCGCGGTTCAACAACTACTTCCAGCAGCTTGTGCATCCAGTAGGCACTGTTGATGTCAAATTTCTGACTGGCCAGTTTGTAATTGGCAGGGGTATCATTGATGTTGGTGTAGAACGGAACATACGGACTGTAAGCGTAGAAACCGAAGTTAACCCACTGAATAGCGGCGTATTCGGCTGGCACGTCGTTACGAATCTGCAGAATGCTTGATTCCTGGTTCCGGTCGAGGGCGATCGAACGGAACTTCTGCATGTCCTTCTTGTCGCCGGAAGCGAAGGTGTCAAACGGGTCGTACTTGGTGCCATTGTAATGCGAGCTGAGGAAGAATTGAACGTCTTCGACTGCAATCTTCTTTTCCGGCCGGCGCAGCCACGGAATATCCTGGCTGGTTGGGTCCTGTTCGATGGACGGGTTGAAGAGCTTTTGCCCGTACCAGGTCCGAGGTGTGTTGTAGGTAGAGTCAGCTTCGTTTTGGCTGCCGAAGATGTTGCGGATGTTGAAGCTGTCCGGGTTCGGGTTGAGGTGGTGGCGTTCAACGAAGTCCTTGAGGTCCGGGTCGCAGAGGAAGTGATCCGGATCGTTGAAGTCAAATTCTTCGATACACATGATATTCGGGCAAATGGCGTAGCAATCGTCCGGAATCCGTTCGGCAACCCAGTGGTGCCCGGCCGCGGTTTCAAAGTACCAGATTTCGTCCTTGTTGGAGAAGGCGATCCCGTTGCATTCACCGGTGCCATACTTTTCGATGTACTTGCCGAGCAGCTCTACCCCTTCGCGTGGTGTCTTGATGAATGGCATGACGATGGAGAACATCGAATCTTCGTCGACCCCGTTCTTCACTAGCGGATCATGACCGAGACAACGAGGGTTAGTGAGTTCCGTTTCGGTGGAGCTCATCGCCACGTTGTACTGGTTGATCCCTTGTTCCCCCCAGATACCGTCGCTCTGGTCACCATTCGGGGTACTGGTGAAACGGGCACCTTCGCCGTGCAGATCGCATTCAAAACCGTTGTACTTGGAAACGTAGTGAACGCCATCGTAATTTTTAGCCGGGACGGAGACGAAGGTCTTGGGGTTGATCCCATCATAACCGTCTTCGTCACGCGCGATGATCGTCGAGCCATCCATTGACGCCTTCTTGCCGACTAAA
This sequence comes from Limosilactobacillus difficilis, assembly GCF_947387495.1. Taxonomy (GTDB): domain Bacteria; phylum Bacillota; class Bacilli; order Lactobacillales; family Lactobacillaceae; genus Limosilactobacillus; species Limosilactobacillus difficilis. The sequence goes on along the minus strand of NZ_CANDNU010000030.1, from coordinate 4,793 downwards.
ATCGCGGTACACGATGTCTTTTTTAATTTAGCCTCTGCCATTATTTAAACTTCCCTTCAATGAAATTGTTTTCACGATTCGATTATACCCCAATTAGCAAAGTCGGCCCAGGACTTAATGCCACCAGCGTTTGTTAAACATGATCCAAAGGCACAGGCCCATCAGGATGAGGGCGATCAGGATGGTGATCTGCCAGGCAAAGGGCGAGTTGGCAAAGGGGAGTTTCTTCACGTTTTCCCCGTAAAAGCCCGAGACAATGGTGGGAATCGATAGCACAATCGAGTAGACAGTCAGAAACTTCATCGTTTCGTTCAGGTTGCTATCCAGCACTTTGGTGTAGGCGTTGGAGACCCGCTCGGACACGTCCGAGGTCATCTGGGCCATTTCCAGCCCTTGCTGAGCTTCAACGATCACGTCGTCGAGGTCGTTTTGCTGCTTGGTCGAGAGATCGGGGTAACGGCGCTTGAGTTCTTCCAGCAGGGAGACGTTTCCTTTTAACGACGTCAGGATGTAGACCAGGCCGGTTTCAATTTCGGTCATTTCAGTGATTGCTTTGCGCGCGGTGTGTTTGCCGAGACTTTCCTGGAGCTGCTGCCGTTGCTGGTCGGCCTTGCGAAGGGGGCCAAAATAAGCGGTGGACAGTTGGTAGAGGACGGGGAAGACCAAGTCAAAGCGGTCGGCAATGGTGCCGTTGTGTTGGAGCAAGGTGAGTTCCTTGGCAATCAGGCCGTTGACAAAATTAGTTTGAGCGTTGGTAAAAGTGATTAAGTTATTGCGCGTGAGCATGAGCCCGATGGGAGCTGTCTGGGCTGAGGATTGGGAGTGTGTCGGGACGTACACGTCGAAAATCAGCAGGGTGACGCCCGCTGCGGGGTCTACTTCTACCCGTGCCTTTTCGTAGGGGTCGATCGCGTAGCCCAGCATCTCTTGGGTCACTTCATATTTGTTGATCAGGGCTTGTCGCTCATTGGGCAGTGGCTCAAAAACGCTGATCCAATGACTGCTGCTGTTGATTGCTTCTGTGCTGAGCATCGTTTGTTCCTCCAATCCTCTCTCTTTCATTAATTGAACTATCTAATTCCGCAAAAGTAAAGCCAACAATTTTCAGATTAGCTATAATTGGGGCAACAGGAGGGATGATGATGGAAGCACGGTGGGTGATTAGGGAAGAACTGGCGGCTCAGCAAGCGCGAGGATCGTTGCGGCAGTTGCTGGAAAAGCAGTGGCTGCTGCCTCGCCACCTCGTGCATAGTTTGCGGAGCCGGCGCCAAGTGCTTTTAAACGGCCGTTACCAGCCGATGAATACGCCTGTTCGCCCTGGCGACCAGGTGACGCTCAATTTCTTCGGGGATGAATTTCGGACGGCCGAATCATCTTACGTTCCGACCTTATCACCCCGGCTTAGCATCCTATACGAAAATCGTGATCTGCTGGTGATCAATAAGCCAGCGGGGCAAAAGTCTCATCCTAACTACCGTGGGGAGACGGGGACCTTGATGAATGATGCAGCCGGTTACCTGAAAGCAACGGCGCCGCAATCGGCCGCTTATATGGTGCACCGGATCGACCAGCAGACCAGTGGGGCAATGATTGTCGCTAAAAACCCTGTGGTGGTACCGATCCTCGACCGTCTGATCAGCAGTGGCCGGATCCACCGCCATTACTTGGCCGTCGTCGCGGGGAAATTGCAGCCAGCCAGTGGCCATTTTGATTGGCCGATCGGCCGCGATCCGGCTGACCGCCGCAAACGGATGGTCAACGGGACACAGGCCCAGCCGGCTCTCACCTACTATCAGCTAGTAGATTCCAACGACCGGGCTAGCCTGGTTCGACTGCGCCTGGCGACGGGTCGGACCCACCAGATTCGAGTTCACTTGGCCCATGCCGGTCACCCCTTGCTCGGTGATCCATTGTACAATCCCGCTTCGCCGACCGAGCGGCTGATGTTGCACGGGGATGCTCTGCGCCTGGTGCTGCCTTTTTCCATGCAACCCCTGTTAATTCATGCGCCATTATCTCGCTTTTTTCAGCAAAAACTGATAAACTTTGCCTTAACAGATTAAATTAAAAAAGGAGGACCTCGTTGTCACTTTTAGCCAAACTTTACGGCCCATTCTTCAGTCTTGAAAACTGGGAGAACGTTATTACTTCCGGTCAGGATTGGTTGATTATTTTGTCGTTGGTAATGATTGAATGTCTGCTGTCAGTGGATAACGCGATCGTGCTTGCCGCCCAAACTCGGGTGCTGCCAACACTGAAGGAACAAGAGGAGTCCCTGTTTTACGGGATTTGGGGTTCTTACCTGTTTCGCTTTTTGATCATCGGTGTTGGGACCTACCTGATCCACTTCTGGGAGATCAAGGTGATTGGGGCAGCTTATCTGCTCTACTTGGTGTACCGCTTTTTTAGCAGCAAGTTATTTGGCAAAAAGCCGCGAAAACGGCGCACGCAGTCGATGAAGTTGCGTTCCAAGTTAACGGGACGGCGCTTCTTTTGGTCAGTGGTAGCCCAGATTGAGTTTATGGATATTATTTTCTCCATTGATTCCGTCCTAGCATCTCTGGCTGTTTCTAATAACCCCGTGATCGTTTTGATTGGTGGGATGATTGGGATCATCTGCATGCGGGGGATTGCGGAAGTTATCATTAAATTGATGCGCAAGATCCCCGAGCTGGAACCGATGGCCTATGTTTTGATTGCGATCATCGCGGTCAAGCTCTTCCTGACCGTGCCGGCAATTGACATTGAGATTCCATCAGACTGGTTTGGTCTTTTCATCGTCGGTATTTTTGGGTTGACTTTGGTCATCCACTTTATCCGGCGGGGTCGGGCTGGCCGCCGCAAGAAAGGAAGCAAGGTTAATAATGGCAATTGATGCGACTGTTGATAATTTTGACGCGACCGTTGATGGCCCGTTGACGTTAGTCGATTTCTGGGCCCCATGGTGCGGCCCCTGCAAGATGACCGAACCGGTGCTGCAGAAGCTGGAAGAACATTACGGCCAGCAAATTAAGTTTGTGCGCTTTAACGTCGATGGTCAGCAGGATCAGGCGACCAAGTATAAGGTTTATAGCGTGCCGTCATTGGTTTTGTTTCGTAACGGTCAGGCCAAGGAAAAGGTAACAGGGGTTTACCCCTATGAAAAGTTAGCTCATTATTTAGAGCGCAAGATAAAAGAATAAGATGGTGAGGACTGGCAAGTGATTGCTGGTCCTTTTGCTTTTTCTGACCGGAAGGCTTGCAATCGTTTTCAGCTTATGGTAGTCTAACCGTAGACGTAAAACGATTTACGAAATTTAGTCATCATCTTGAGGAGGGAATTAGAATGTCAAACAAAATTGCTGTCTTAGGGTCGATTAATGTGGATACAACTTACCATGTTGAACGTTTCCCCCAACCGGGTGAAACGATTTCCGCGCTGAGCAAGAGTTCGGCAGCCGGCGGGAAGGGCGCCAACCAAGCGGTGGCAGCTGTCCGCTCGGGAGCCAAGACCTACTTCATCGGCAAGGTCGGTGATGATAACGAAGGCCAGTTCATGTTGGAATCCCTCAAAGGTGAAGGAATTGATACCACCTGCATCCGGGTTGACAAAGGTCACGGGACTGGGACGGCGGCGATTACGCTCGATGCAAACGGCCAGAATGACATTATGGTTTATGGTGGTGCCAACCAGGCGTTGACCATTGATGACTTGACCGGAACGGCGAGCGTCTTTGACGACATTGATTTTTTGATCAGCCAGTTCGAGACCCCGCAGGTTGTCACGGCGGCTGCCTTTAAAGAAGCAAAGGAGCATGACGTCACGACGATTTTGAACCCAGCTCCAGCTAAGACAATCCATCCGGATCTGCTGAAGTACACGGACGTGATCACCCCAAACGAAACGGAGAGTGCGCTGATTTCTGGCATTGAGCTGACGGATGAGGACTCGATGGTGAAGACGGCGCAATTCTTTGCTGATCACGGGGTACGATACACCCTGATCACCCTGGGCTCAAAAGGGGTCTTCTACTCGACACCAAAGGACCACGGCTTAGTGCCAGCCTTCAAGGTTAAGGCCGTCGACACGACAGCAGCGGGTGACACCTTTATTGGGGCCACTGCTTCCCAGCTAGACAAAAACCTGGACAATGTTGAAGAAGCCCTGGTTTACGGGCAGCGGGCTTCGAGTCTGACGGTCCAACAGATGGGGGCAATGCCATCGATCCCAACCGGAGATCAGGTCAAGGCCGCCCTTAATCGGGATTAAGCAGTTCTTCTTCCTGGATAGTTGTACTCCCCAAAGAGTAAACTAGGGACAAAGAAATGGGGAGGAATAATTATGGATGAGAAACAGCAGGCGGCTTATGCGCAATTGCGACAGGACCTATTAAAACAGATTCGGCCAACCCAGCGTGCTTATTTAGACGTCTATTTTGGCAAGGATGCGGGCTATGAAAACGACAAGATGGCCGTTTTGAATTTCTTAGCCCATAATGAAATTGACGATGAAACGACTGAAGCGGTTTGCAAGCTGGCAATCCAACAAAACATCAGCCATTACATGCAGCACGAGCAAGAACAGCAGCGCCTGCGGCAGCAGTATAAGGATCTGACGACGATTGATGCAGCGATGGGAGCGCGATTGGGATCCAATATTGCTTCCGATTCGCCGAAGATGGCGGACCTGGCAAAGCTGAAATTTGATCGAGCCCAATAAACAACAAAAGGAGGGGGCTATATTAACTGGTATTGGTGAAAGCCGATGCCAGTTTTTATTATCTTAAATTGGCTAAATAAAAAAGGACATTTAA
>NZ_CANDNU010000029.1 GCF_947387495.1 Limosilactobacillus difficilis | reverse complement strand
AAAGGAAAAGAGAGACGAATGAAATCCGAAGGATTTATCCATCTCTCTTTATTATTAGGGACTTATGTCACAGCCCCGCTTTAATGGACATAGCGACTGACAAAGCGCTGCACGTGGCGCTGATACTGGCTGGGTTGCGTCTGGTAAGAACTGGCATGCTTGGCACCCGGAACAATCCAGAGTTCCCGCGGTCCGCGTGTAGCGTGATAGTTCTGGTAAACCATCCGGGTCGGAACGAAGGTGTCGCTTGCGCCGTGAATGAAGAGCATCGGACGATAGTTGTGATGCAACGCCGCTGTCGAGCTGGCTTGCCGCAAAAAGAAGCCGTTGAGGGCGCGATTATAAAGACTCATCGCCGTCTCAAACTGTACCGTCAGAAAAGCCGGCAGGTGGTATCTAGCCTGGGCCTCGTAGCTGAGTTCACCGAGCACGCTACTGTAGCCACAATCTTCGACAAAACATTTAACTTGCGACGGCAAGTGGAGCCCGCTGGTCATCATCGTCGTCGCTCCGCCCATGCTGACGCCGAACATCACTATCCGGCTATCCTGGCCGTTATGCTTGATAATACGCTTGATCCACAATCGCTGGTCATTGCGTTCAGGCCAGCCATAGCCGATCAATTTCCCCGTACTTTGGCCATGAGCACGGGCATCGGGCAGCAAGACATTATAGCCCATCTTGTGAAACATCGTCGCGTAAGCCCCCATCGTCTCCTTACGATTCATAAAGCCGTGGCAAATTAGAGCTGTTTTATCAGTCCGGTGGGTGGCTGGAATGTAGTCCGCCACTAGCCGATCTCGTCCGTTAGCAGCTCGCATCACCCAGTGCTGCTTGGGACTGTCGCGGAACCACACTTCTTCTTTGTATAAGCGGTCCGTCCGCCGAATCGGGTGTTGACGGATAAAATTCTTGTGACTGCGAACAAACGCAATCTGGAAAAAGACGGCACCGCCGATTAGATCCAGCACGATGATGGCGGTCACAACCCAAGCGATAATTTTAGGCCAGCGTCTTTTTTGACGTACGGTGGCAGGCATAATTTTCCTCCTCATTAAATCCTTTGAATATCAAACTAAGTGCCTATTTTATCATCTTTCCCCGGCCAGGTCACGCTCCGTGGAAAATGTTCGTTGAGGGGTTTAAAATAAAGGTTATCAGAACAATTAAAGGAAGTGAGTAAATATGTTTCCAGAAAGGCTCCGGGCCCTCCGGCGGGGGCAAAAAATCACCCTTAAAGAACTAGCCAGTGAACTGAACGCCCACCTTGCACCGGGCGAGCACGCCAATACTGCTTCACAAATTGGTAACTGGGAACGCGGCATCCGGACACCAAGCTATATCGAAGCCCGCAAACTGGCGGAATATTTTGACGTCAGCCTGGACTACTTGACCGGACGCAGCGAACGTGACGACTATGATTTGGGAAAGCTCTTCTTTTCCGGCAAAAACCTAACTTTCAATCACCAAAAATTAACTGATGAAGATCGTTACGAAATCTTCCAGCTCATCGACGGCTACCTGAAGGGTCGCAATAACCGCCGGGATACCGACAAATTCTATGGCAAACAAGAAGAACTAAACCTGCATTTCTAGGGGGCGGCGATTTGAACAAAAAGCAACTGAAACGCCTGAAAAAACTTGCAAAACAAAAACAGCAACAAGATTCCGAAGACTACATCGTCGAGCTGAAGCACTACGCCCAGCTTTTCGATGGTATTCCCCAAATCAAGTTGTTGATCAATAACGTCTTGGAGAGCGATCGGCTGATCCAACAGGGCCTTTTGCCCCAGCCACTGCCAAAGCTGCTGTTGCCCGACAATAGCCAGGACCTCGTCTACCAGAAACTACAGAAAAAATATCCGGCTCACGATAAACGAGGCGACCAACTGTGGGACCAGTACAATCAAGCCCTGCCCAAACTTGATCGCCTGTTGCGCAACTACCGGGACTACCTAGAAGACCGCTACGGAATGTGGTCCTACGTCAACGTCGGCTACATCAAAGCCCTCAGTGAATACTTGGCCGGTGCCCCCGTACTGGAGATCATGGCCGGCAATGGCTACATCTCCGCCGGCCTAGCCAACCTCAATCCTGGCCAGCAGATTTGGACTACCGATAGTAAAGGCTGGACTAAGGAAAACCAAACCGGCCGACACCCAGTCACGGATGTTGAAAAGCTGGACGCTCTGGCCGCCATCAATAAGTACGGCAAGCAAGCAAGGTACGTTATCATGTCCTGGTCTCCTGACAAACTAACCATCGACATGGACGTCCTCCAGCTCATCCGTCAGCAATTCCCCGACCTTAAACTCCTGGTCATCGGTGAAAAAGACGGAGCCACCAATTCCCCGGCATTTTGGCAGAATGCCAAGCTCTCGCAAAAAGGTTTGGAAAAAGTCAACCAAGAGCTTCAGTCTTTCGATTTGATCGACGAACAAGCCTACTTGGCACATTGAACAAACAGTAATAACAAAAGAGGCGCTGGCAAATCATTGCCAACGCCTCTTTCTGTGTCTTGATATTATCTCAGGAACAAGCCGCAGTTCACATACGCCTTGCTCCGGGCACCCCGCAATCCGGCGAGTTAACGTGCCCCACTCGAAAAATCATCTCCGCTCGCGCGGAACAACCAATTATGGGTTGGTTGCTTGACCTCTCGACTCATCGCAATATCTAAACTAACACGGCACACCTTAAAAAGCAACTATTTACTCTTTTTGCTGCTCTTGGTCCGCTTAGCCGGCTTCTTTTTTGCTTTTTCAGCTGCCGCCTGCCGGTTTTCGTTGATCATCGCCAGGTGACTCGTGATCCACTCCTGGGCAGATTTCACGAAATCCGCAGCTGACTTTTGGCTTAATTCATCCGCACTCGCTAGAAGATCAATCCGAAAGCCAGACCGGTTCACGTCATCATTCTTGATGGTGAGGTAAAGGTTAACCGCCCGTGGATCATCACCCTCGATCAATTTCGGCAGCAAGCGCTCGCTTTCTCCCATCGGAATGTTGATGAGATTGGTTTCCAGACGAATCACCGCTGATTGTTGGTGGGCCAGCTTGACGTCCCACTGGTAACTGGCCAGGTAGCCGCTGTCAAGCTGCTCGATGACGTAGGTGAGGCCGGTCTGGATAACCTTGACCCGCTGGACCTTGGCCCCCGTCACCGTAGTCTGTTCACCGTGAATTTGATCCGCCTTCAACTGGGCTAAATAATCACTTACGCTGATTTCCATGTGCTGATCCCCTCTGGTTAATCCGGTCAATATCATATTGCCGCCGTTGCTGAATTCCGTACCAGATGCCGACGACGCTAATCACAATCCCCAGGATGCTGAGAATTTCGATCGACAGCCCGTAAGCTGAGGATTTCGGGCTGACGGTGATGAAGCCGCCAAAATCTGCTGCTGCATAGTAAAGCATCACCAGGATCGTCACATAACCGCAAAAGCGCATCCGCAACGCCGCCAAGACAGTCACGATAACCCATAGAGCAACAATCAGTCCTGCTCGCCATAGCACTTCCCCACTCAGGAGATTGGTCCCCGTCTGGTGAAACATCACCAGATCAATCACCAAAGCGATGAGCATTGCGATCAGAGAAAAGGCAATGACTTTTGATACATTCTTCATCCAAAATTCCCCTTTGTGTCAATTAAAAGATAACCACGGGTTCGTCCTTATCAACGTTGTTCCAAACCTCGTCAATTTGACTTGGCCGAACATTCAGGCAACCGTGAGACCCATTGCTTTGCCAAGCGCTTGAGCTCCAGTCATCCCGCCAACTAGCATCGTGGATCCCACAACCGTCTTCGGTAAACGGCATCCAACGGCTAACCTTGCTGGCGTAGTCTGAACCGTTGCTGTTCTTGCCCCGCAGAACACTCGGGCTCTGTTTGTAGCCAATGTAGAAGACACCCGTTGGGGTATTGTCGTTACCGTTATTGGTCCCGGAAACGATGTCAATGCTGGTAACGACCTTGTTATTTTTGTAAACCCACAGGTGCTGCTTGGCCAGAGAAACGGCAACGTAGTTCTTACCGATACCGCCATTAGCCTTGACACCATAACCGGTGCCGTAGATGTTAAAGGCGTTCCCCTTCAGGTAGTTGCCGCCGTTAACACTCTGCTTGTTAGTGGTCAGGGCGTTGGCGATGGCATTAGAGGCCTTTGAAACATCAATATCCCAGCCATAGGTCTTCGCCTTGACTGATTTAACCCCTTCCGGCGTCGTTACGTGGTAAGTCTTACCCATCGTCGATTTTTCACTATTGATCTTATTTAGCTGACTCGTGATTGCAGCGGGGTTAACGTGATAAGCACCATCTTCGTAGGTCGTCCCGTTTAACAAGTCGTTGGCCTTGAAAGTGTAGGTGCTGCCGTTCAAATTGTAGCTAACCTTCCGGCCAACCAGAGCTTGGAGATGAGTCTTCGAACTCTGGGTGCCCTGGTAATATTTCTGGAAATGCTGTGCCCGACCAGGCAGCATCCGCCGCTGGTCGTTAAACATTTTTTGGATATCAGTAGTGGAGAGTTTCTGTTCAGACCCCAACTTTTTATCACGCACAACCTTGCCGTTCTGAAAGACCAATTTTCCTTCCTGATTGGCATTGACTTTTGATTGTGCTTGGGAAACGGTCATCCCCCCAACGTTAATCCCATTAATCGTGACATTGTGGCGGAAATGAGTGCGTGCCCGCATTTGATAACCACCGAATAGAACAATTACTAACAGAATAACGAGCCCGATAATCAGGTTCTTGTTCCTCTTCAAAGTATCCACTTCCTAAAAATCAAATTGAGTTTTACATAGATACGGTTATTTTACCATATTTCATAGTATAATTAAGTGCAAAAAGCTACTAGATAGTAAGAGGAGTTATTAATTAATGGAGCAAATTCATTATCAACGAATTTTGGCACCAGTGGACGGTTCTAAAGTGACCGCACGCGTCGTGGATCACGCCACGGCGGTTGCCAAACGCAACCATGCCCACCTCGATTTACTGAATGTGGTTCAGATTAACCAGATCAACGATGGTTATGCCAAGGCACAGTCGATCAGCGGTGATCAGGCATACAACCTCGTGACTTTAACCGAGGCCCGCTTAAACGACCTGAAACGGCGAGCCAAAAAGAATGGCCTTGATGACGTTTCGATCCACGTTCGCTTCGGCAACCCGAAACGGGTGATTGCCCGCGACTTCCTGCGGGATCACCACAATGACTTGATCGTGATCGGCGCTACCGGCTTATCCAGTGTCGAACGGATGCTGGGCGGTTCCGTCACCCCTTACGTGGTACGTAACGCCCCGTGTGACGTTATTGTGACCCATTAAAGACCCACCCGTTAATTCGGTCGCCCTGCGGTACTGATATTTTCATCAGTACCGTTTTCTTTTGCCCCACTAAAAAAGCGCCCGTCCCTCGTCAGATTCTTGATCCGACAATTGACAGACACTTACTTAATTAATAGTCTGTAAACTCCTCGGTGAAGTTAGTCCAGGCCTAATTCATCTTTCACTAATTTTTGAACTTCTGGCGTCGTGTGGCAGTCGTTGATTGCCTTGTCAGCCAGTTCAGCACACTTCTTGGTGTCCAGCTTGGCCATCATGCTCCGGGTCCGCAAAATGGACGTTGCACTCATCGAGTATTCGTCCAGGCCCATCCCCATCAGCAATGGCAGAGCCAACTGATCGCCGGCCATTTCACCACACATCGCAGCCTTGGTACCATGAGCGTGAGCAGAAGTAATCACGTGCTTGATCAACCGCAGCAGAGCCGGGTTCAATGGCTGGTAGAGGTAAGAAACAGAATCGTTCCCACGGTCAGCAGCAAAGCAGTATTGGATCAAGTCATTAGTCCCGATACTGAAGAAGTCGACGTGCTTGGCCAGTTCGTCGGCATAGATCGCTGCCAGTGGCACTTCGATCATCATACCGAGCTTGATGTTGTCGCCGAGATCAGGATGATCCTTTTGCAGGTCTTCCTTGCATTCGTTGAAGATCTTCTTGGCGTCGAGCAATTCTTGCAGGGTGGCAATCATTGGGAACATGATTTGGATTGGACCAAATTCAGAAGCCCGGATCAAGGCCCGTAGCTGGGTCTTGAAGATCTCCGTCCGGTCCAGACAAATCCGGATAGCCCGGTAACCCAGGAATGGGTTCATTTCTTCCGGAAGTGGCAGGTAGGTCAGCGGCTTGTCACCACCGATGTCCAGAGTCCGAACAACAACAGCCTTGCCATTCATCCCTTGAACGGCCTTCTTGTAGGCCTGGAACTGTTCGTCTTCGGTTGGCATGTGGTCGGATCCCATGTACAGGAATTCGGAACGGAAAAGGCCAACTCCATCGGCACCCTGCTTGACAGCGTCAGCAACGTCGTCAGGAGTCCCAATGTTTGCGCAGATCTCAAAGTCCTTGCCGTCCTTAGACTTGGAAGGAGCGTCGACCAACTTGGCCCATTCAGCACGTTCCTTTTCAAAGGCAGCTGCCTTAGCCTGGTATTCCTTAACCTCATCAGCGGAAGGATCAACAATTGCTTCACCGTGCAGGCCGTCAACGATGACCGTCTGGCCATTTTGAACGTCGGCAGTAATAGATTCAGAACCAACAATAGCAGGAATCCGCAACGTCCGGGACATGATCGCAGCGTGACTAGTCCGGCCACCCATGTCTGTAGCAATCCCCTTGACGTACTTCTTGTCCATTTGAGAAGTATCAGAAGGCGTAATTTCATGAGCAATGATCACTACCGGTTCGTCAATTGCGGCAATGTTTGGCAATTGCTTGCCGAGCAGGTGGCTCAAGGCACGCTTGGAAACGTCCTTTACGTCGGCAGCACGTTCTTGCATGTACTTGTTGTCCTTCATCGCTGCTAAAGTTTCGGCAAAGCCATTCATGACATCACTAGTGGCTTCTTCAGCTGAAACCTTCTTTGATTCAATTTCGCCCTGAATCTGCTTCTTCATTTCAGGGTCGGAAAGAATCGCAATGTGGGCGTCAAAGACAGCTAATTCGTCATCACCAAGACGACCCTTGGCGTTTTCCTTGATCGTGCTCAATTCGTCGATCGAGGCATCAAAGGCCTTGGTTACCCGAGCAAACTCGGCATCGGTATCACTAATCTGTTTCTTGTCAAAGCTGAGATCAGGATCAACTAACAAGTAGGCTTTGGCAATCCCAATCCCATCACTTGCGGCAATCCCTTTAACAATTTTTGACATAATGTCCTCCTTACATCTCTCATGAAATACATTAAATGTACCGTAGTGCTTATCATTATACAACCGTTTTCAAGAAAAAACTAGGAAAAGAAAACGACCCCCTAGAGAACTCTAGAGGGTCATTTTGGTTAGCGGTTGAGATTAATCAAACTCAGGGGTGAGTTTAGTTAAGGCCATGCCACTTCCAGTCTTTGATTTCAGGAAGGTCAGTACCTTCGTCACGGATGTATTGGTTGTGCTTTGCAACCATGTCATCCATCTTCTGGCAGAATGAAGCTGACTTTTCAGCGTAGCCAGGGATACTTTGGATAGCGTCCTTAGCCAAGTGCCAACGGTCAAGTTCGTTCAGAACACGCATGTCGAATGGAGTGGTGATGTCACCATTTTCTTCGTAGCAGTGTACGTGAATGTTGTGGTTGTGACGGTCAAAGAAGATGTCCTTGATCATTGAGTCGTAACCGTGCCATGCGAAGATGATCGGCTTGTCAGTAGTGAACAGGTCATCAAATTCTTGGTCAGACAGACCGTTCTTGTTAACCTTCTGAGTCTGGAGACGGTCGATGTCAACAACGTTGATGTAACGGATCTTCAGTTCAGGGAAGTTCTTGTGCAGCAGTTCAATAGCTGCCAGTGATTCTTCAGTTGGTTCCGTGCAAGTTGATGCAAAGACAACGTCTGGTTCGGAACCTTGGTCAGTAGATGCCCAGTCGATGTACTTCAAACCGTTGTTAACGATTTCAGTAGCTTCATCGATGGAGAACCATTGCGGACGTGGGTGCTTGGAGGTAACAATGATGTTGATGCATTCAGTGTCGTTGAATGCCTTGTTACCAACAGCCAGCAGTTCGTTGGTGTCGGCTGGCAGGTATTCGTGTACCAAGTCTGGACGGTTCTTTTCGAACATATGAGTCAACAGACCTGGATCTTGGTGAGTGTAACCGTTGTGGTCTTGTTGGAACACAGTTGAAGTGTTAATGAAGTTCAGAGCTGGGTAGTCCTTACGCCAGTAGTTTTCTTGAGCCTTACGCATCCACTTCATGTGTTGAGTCAGCATTGAGTCAACAACACGACTGAATGATTCGTAAGTTGCGAAGAAACCGTGACGACCAGTCAGAGTGTAACCTTCAAGGAAGCCTTCACACTGGTGTTCTGACAGTTGTGAGTCGATCACACGACCCTGAGGTGCCAGGTTTTCGTCGTTTGGTTCTTCGATGTCTGCTTCCCATTGACGCTTGGAGTCGTCAAGGAGAGCGTACATCCGGTTAGACTTAGTTTCGTCAGGACCGAAGCCACGGAAAGTAGTTGGGTTCAGCTTGGAAACTTCAGCCAACCACTTGCCCCATTCGATCATGTCTTGCTTGATAATCGAACCAGGCTTGTCAAACTTGATGGCAAACTTGCGGTAGTCAGGCAGGTTCAGTGGCTTAGGGTCAAGTCCACCGTTAGTGATTGGGTTAGTGGACATACGTTGGTCAGGAGTTGGAACGTTTTCTTCGACGAGGTCTACTGGGTGACCGTTTTCGTCAAACAGTTCTTCAGGCTTGTATGACTTCATCCAGTCAACAAGCATGTCCTTGTGTTCCATGTGGGCTTGGTCAACCGGAATTGGAATCTGGTGGGCACGGAATGAGTTTTCAATCGGGTTGCCATCCAGGTCCTTCTTTGGACCAGTCCAGCCCTTAGGTGCACGGAGCACGATCATTGGCCAACGAGGCATCTTTTCGTCATCGTTTTCACGAGCATTCTTTTGAATGTCCTTGATTTCAGTGATGACAGCGTCCATCGTCTTAGCCATTTCTTCGTGGGCTTCCATGTGGGACTTGCCGTAAACATTGACAAAGTGAGGGTCCCAGCCCATCCCACCATAGTACTTGGTGAGGTCGTCATCGCTCATCCGAGAGATGATAGTTGGGTTTGAGATCTTGAAGCCGTTGATTTGAACGATTGGAAGAACGGCGCCGTCTTTAACTGGGTTGATGAAACGGTTGGAGAACCATGAAGTTGCCAGAGGGCCAGTTTCTGATTCACCGTCACCGATTTCAACAGCAGCGATAACGTCAGGGTTATCAAGGATAGCACCAACACCGTGTGACAGTGCGTAACCAAGTTCCCCACCTTCGTGGATTGAACCTGGAGTTTCAGGTGCAGCGTGTGAAGCAGTCCCACCAGGGAATGAGAAGTGCTTGAACAGCTTTGCCATACCTTCTTCATCCTGGGTGTATTCTGGGTAAATGTCCGTGTATGAACCATCCAGGTATGAGTTGTTAACCATAACTTGGCCACCGTGACCGGAACCTTCAATGTAGAACATGTTCAGGTCGTACTTCTTGATCACACGGTTCAAGTGTGCGTAAATGAAGTTTTGTGGAACAATAGTGCCCCAGTGACCAATTGGCTTAGGCTTAACGTCTGAAGCCTTCAGGTCACGACGGAGCAGTGGGTTATGCATCAAGAACAGCGTACCAACTGAAAGGTAGTTAGCAGCACGCCAGTAAGCATCAACACTTTCCAAGTATTGCTTGGAATCGTAATCAACTGCCATCTTAGATAAACACTCCTTAAATCAAATCTGTTTAAGCTGACACAGCGTAAATCATTTAATCAATTTACACTAAGTATCATAACGCAATTCTTCCATAAGTCAACCTCTTTTGGAATTGATACGGTCCAATTATCGAAGCGCTTCACTATACCATTTGCACCCGTATATCTTCCCGTTTCAATTTGGCCCTGACATCATCAAAAACAATTGGGCCGTCCCAACATTTTGACCAGCTTGACCGCTTCCAAAATAATCTTGTAAAAATACCGCTTATTCTTCATTTAAGTTCACGAAAGTGTTGTATTTCATGTACTTGTAGTGGACCCGCATGTTGGAAACTTCAAAAGGTGTTCCGTCATCTAAGAAAAAGATCCCTTCCATAAGTGCAACCGGCTCCTCAACCCTGAGATTAAGGTACTGGTGGTCCTGGTGCTGGGACGGGGAGACGGAAATAGTCATAAAGGAGCGGGTCACCGCCTTACCCTTATCTTTTTCTAGGTAGTTAAAAATTGAACCCTTAACAACGGCTGGTGACAAGGTTGGGGCAATTCGAATGGGAATATAACCCGTTTCAATAATGAAGGGATCATTATCTGCCAGACGAAGACGTCGGATCTTATAGACAAATTCATCCGGTTCCAGGAACAAGTCTTGTTGAATTTCAGCGCTGGCTGGGATGACCTTGTAGTCCAGCAACTGGATCCCCTGCTGTTTTCCATCCAGCTGGAAACTATCCGTAATCCCGATATTGCTGCCTTCGTAATTGAACATTGCCCGGTTCTTCAGATAAAGGGGGTTGATGAAGGTCCCTGAACCCCGCTTTTTGAAAATAATCCCCTGCTGGGCCAGGATCCCGAGAGCCCGCTTGATGGAGCTGCGACTTACCTTATAAATTTTGCTAAGCGTTCGCTCATCGGGAAGTTTCATTTCTGGATACTCGCTATTCAGGATTCTCTTCTTGATATCCCGCATTACCTTGCGATACACCAAATCTGCCATCGTGTTTATGTCTCCTTTTTCTTCCGACGGTTAATGATATAATTATTAATAGTATAACAGACATTTAGTAATGGGTTGCATTTCGGAGAAAATTGGTCCGTCCCAGAACTAAAATTATTTGTTTGAAAGGGGAACTGCACTGCATGAGTAAAAAGAAAAAGCGGCTCAAAAAGACCCAGGTGGAGCAAATACTGGACAAAAATAAAATTTCGTATGAATCGGCAGTTTTTCCAACCCACCAGGATGGTGATGTCCGCACTCTGACGGTCGACCACGGCTCACTGGATGAACACCAAATCTACAAGACTTTAGTGCTTTCTGGTAAGACCACCGGTCCCCTCGTCGGGGTCGTCCCAATCGATACCCACCTAGATGAAAAGGCCCTGGCCAAGGTTTCGGGGAATAAGAAGGTAGAAATGGTCCCGCTAAAAAAATTACTAGCAACAACTGGCTACGTTCATGGGGCCAACACTCCCGTCGGGATCTACGAAAAATACCACTACCCGATCTTCATCGACAATGACGCTAAAGTCAGCGGGGAGATCTACGTTTCCGCGGGACAGATTGGTCGTTCCGTCAAGGTAAACGCGGAGGACCTCGCCCAATTAGTTCACGCCCAGTTTGCTGATTTGCAGCAAAAATAGCTTAGCATTTTAATTTTCGAAAGGCGGTAATCACTATGGATAGAAAACGTTCTGCATGTACCACTGTTTTGGTCGGAAAGGACGCCAGCATTGACGGTTCAACGATGGCAGCCCGCAATGACGACACTGGTAAACCCTTAAATCCCGTTCGTCTAGTTTCTTACCCGGCCTACCATGACCAGCCCAACCAGGTAAAGGCCTACCTCAACCACTTCATCGGCGAACGGCCGGCTGACGGCTATCGTTATCAGGGGGTCCCGAACGTCGACCTCAAGAACGAGGGGACGTATGACGAAAGTGGCTTTAACGAAAAAAACGTCGGTATGAGTGCCACGGAGAGTGTCTACGCTAACGAACGGGCGTTGGCCGCCGATCCCCTGAACACCGAGAGTGGGATCAACGAAGACGCCATCGTCGCCACGACCCTTCCCTTCATTAACAGTGCTCGCCAAGGGGTTCAGTATCTGGGACAGTTAGTGGCCCGCTATGGTTCCGCCGAAAGCAACGGTGTAATCTTCATCGATAAGGACGAGATCTGGTACATGGAGATCGTTACTGGTCACTGCTGGGTTGCTGAACGGATCCCCGATGATTCTTTCGCCGTCACCGGTAACCGGATTGCCATCCAGGAAGTTAACTTCGACGACCGAGACAATTTCATGTGGTCCAACCACATCCGCGATTTCGTAGAACAGCACCACCTCAACCCGGACCTCCACGGCTGGAACTTCCGGCGGATCTTCGGAACGGCCGACGTTTTTGACCAACACTACAACACCTGCCGCCAATGGTATGGCCACAAGGTCTTGAGTCCAGACGTCAAGCTCGATCCGCTGGACTTCGACCTGCCGTTTATCATGCGGGCCAGTCACAAGATTACCCTGGAAGAAGTACAGCGCGTCCTCAGCAGCCATTACCAGGGCACACCTTACGATCCACTCGGGCGGCTGGGTACCGAAGAACAAAAGCACTTCTTCCGGCCAATTTCCCTGAATCGCACCCAGAACTCCCATGTCCTGCAAGTACGTCCCGACTTGCCAGATACCGCTTCTGCCATTCTTTGGCTCTGTGTCGGTATCCCATCGTTTACTCCTTACGTCCCGTTCTTCAACAATGCTGCTGATATCGACGAGTCCTACCGGCAGACACCAATGAAGATGAACATGGACCTGAAGAGTGCCTACTGGATGTACCGGGGACTCTCGATGCTAGTGGAAAGCCACCACGCTGAATTCTCTAAGCCCGACCTCGACTACCTGAAGGATGCCCGCCAGTTGTTCCACAGCTGGGTTGACAAGACTGCATCCCAGGTTGCCGAAATGGATGCAGATAAGGTCAACGCCTTCCTCAGCCAGGCCGAACATCAACTGGTTGCCGAGATGGCCAAACGGACCAAGAAACTGATGGCTGACTTGACCATGCAGGGGCTTGAACTCTCCAAGCTGACCTTCCAGATGGACGAAAATTTGTAAAACAAAGCAAGACACAAAACGCCCCAGCGACCACAATTGGACGGCTGGAGCGTTTTTTTAATTTTTCTTAATCGGTTGCGGGTGCTGGTATTTGGCCATCAGACGGAGCATTTCAGCTGAGCGGAGACGGTAAACAAAGGCGTTCACCACTAAATTCAGCATCTGTTCATTAGTCTCGACCAAATCCTGGTTGTGGGGAGCGGGTTGGTTCGCTAACTTCGCATTGAGGAGGTCGATGAAGCGATTGTAGATCTGCTGGGGATAATTATTAAGCGTCAGCTGACTGATGGCGGTACTGATGGAAGAAAGAGAGTATAAGTTTTTAAAGAGGGAAATCGTGAGAATCGTCGCAATTTGAAAACGGGCGTACTTCTTTTTAACTGGCGCCAGGACGAGGCCATGCTTGACATAGTTATTAATCATCGACCGGGTAACGTCTACGAGGCCTAGGGTATTGAGCTGTTCATTGACGACAGCGACGACCTGGTCAACGTAGAGATCAATCCCCGGCAAGTCGTCCCAATGCCCAAAACTGATCTTGCTTAACCGGCGCTCCCATTCTTGATATTCTTCACTAATTGTCATTTTTTTGTCCTCCTAGCCCGATCGACTGATTCACGTAGCGATCGGTTGTCATGGCTGTTGCTAATAAGGATGCAAGCTGTTGGCGACCAACCTGCAAGCCAGCCAGTGGTTCACCCTCGGCCGTCACCGCTGCTTTCGTTTTCTCTGGGATAACTTCGGGAACCCGCACGGCGGTATAAGGCAGCTCTAATTCGTCAATCATCTTAACCGCGTACTGGTGAGCATAAATCACGTCCTCATAGTGTTTACCATAAAGCTGCTGCTCCTGCTCACTCGTCAAATCGCCGCAAATTCCCGCGGCAGTCAGGACGACAAGCTTTTGCGACGGCACCGGGCTTTGGTCAACATAACTCACCAGGCCGTTGACCAGTTCATCCACGGGAGCCATCACGGCAGGAAGCCAACAGAGCGTCGCAGCGGGCGGCAATTGTGCATCAAAATTCGGCTGAATCCCGACCGCGCGCGGCCTCAATTCCCGAATGACGGCTTGGGCCAAGTCTTCTTGGTGTTGGTTTACGATCTCCAGTACCATTTGCATCCCTTCATCTTCTTATTATTGTTAGTAGGCCATCAGTTCATCCTTAATCGACGCATCGGTAATCCGGACGTCGGTAATGGTATTTTGCTCCAGTAATGGCAACAAAGCTTGGATATTGCCAGAGAAAAGCATCCGGGTTTCGTTCGGGGCTTCTTCCAGCATCTGGGCACCAAGTTTTTCGGCTGTCTCTGCTGGAAAACCGGTGCCGGTGACTGTCACTACGCAATCGCTGCTGTCATGGGTTGGCAGTTGACGGGTTGACGTCAGATGTCCCCGGTCAAAGTAATAGATCGCGTCAGCCCACTTCAGCATCGTCGTTACGTCATCACTGGCCATCATGACCAGCGAGTTGGTCTTCCGGGAGTAATCACGCAACAGCGACCATGCCCGCGTCACGTTGGCGGACTCAAGCTTGTCAAAACGCTGGTCACACATGATGAAACGCCGCTTGGCCAAGACTGGCAAAGCTAACTCCAGAAGTAGGTGCTGCTGCTCATCTAAATCTCGGCAACGTACTGTCGTTGGAATTCCCAGCTCGGTCAAAATTGCTTGTGCTTGTTGTTCCGACACTGCCCGCGATTCTCGCTTCAGCAAACGACTGATCAGTTTATCAACCCGCAGCCGCGGCTTCATCGACCGGTCAGTGACCCAGGCGATAACCTGATCACCATGGCGCCCGAAAGATGATGGTTCCCGGCCATCAACCGTCAATTGGCCTTCCCCCAAAGGCAGTTGACCGCTGACGGCAGCCGTGATCGTTACCAGCAGCTCCGAATCATTGCTACACAGTGCAATCAGGTTAGGCGACCGCCACTCAAAGTTTGCGTCCGTCAGTCTTGTTCCGTTCTGGGCCGCCAGGCTAACCCCATCAGCAATTATTTCTGCCACGATATTTCCCCCTCGATGATTTGCTTTACTTTATATAATAATACACAAGACTAGCTAATAGCCAGCGGGGAAGCCGTGAATATCCGGTGAACTATCGGCAATAATAAACAAGCGTGATATACTAGTGTGAATAGTCACTAAAAACTAACTTTGTTATAAGAAACGGGGAATCATTAAATTGGACGACGGTCAGATATTAAGCAATTTTGCTATTATCATCGTTACATTTATCTTTGCTGCGTTTTTTGTCTTTGCAGAATTTGCTCTGGTGCAAACCCGGGTCACCGCTCTGCGCGAGATACAAGCGAAGCGCAAGAAGCCTTCGCAAAAAATCAATCGCGCTTTGAACATGGTAACCAATCTAACCGAGTATCTATCAACTACCCAGGTTGGGACCTCGGTCTGCGGGATCATCCTTGGTTGGGTCGGTGAAGACACCATCGAGTCTCTGCTGGCAACCCTCTTCAAAGCACCGCAATTACAACTAAACAACGGCGCGGTTCATGCGATCAGCTCAGTGCTTGGCGTGATCATCCTGACCTACTTTGAAGTGGTTTTGACAGAAATTGTGCCGAAAAACATCGCGATTGATTTACCGGTCAAGATCCTAATGATCGTGGTCACACCACTTCATTACTTCCACGTTCTCTTCTATCCTTTCGTGTGGTTGCTCAACGTTTCGGCGAACGGTATCGTAAAACTCTTCGGCCTGCAGCCAGCCGACGAAAATAAACAGGTTCTCTCCCAGGGCGAAATCATCAGCCTTTCCCGGAATGCGGTCCGTGGCGGTGAAATGGACCGGGCTGACCTGGTCTATATGGAGCGAGCCTTTGATTTCACAGACAAAACCGCCCATGACGTGATGATCGACCGAACGCGGCTGACGGTGATCGATGTCGATGATTCACTGGAAGACGCCATTAAGCTCTACGTTCAAAGCCAGTACAGCCGCCTGCCAGTTGTCGCTGATCATAATAAGGATAAGATTCTCGGTTATGTCTTTAACTACGACCTGATTCGGCAAAGCCGTTCTAACCCGAATGTTCCGTTGACTAAACTGATTCGGCACCTGCCAACTACTTTGGAGAATACCCTGATTACCGATATTTTGCGGCAAATGATTCGGACGCGAACGCCAATGGTCGTCGTAGTCGACGAGTATGGTGGCACCAGCGGGATCGTCACCGATAAAGATATCTACGAAGAACTGTTCGGAACTGTCCGGGATGAAATCGACAACGTTTCCGACGACATCATTAAAAAACGGGATGATGGCAGCTTTGACGTCGCCGGCAAAACGACCATTTACGACTTTGAACGCTACTTCAATGTCGATTACAAAGAATTTGAGCAAACCAACTCAGTCACTATTTCCGGCTACCTGCTCCAGGCCCACCCACACATTCACGAGGGTGATCAAATCAAGCTCCACGACTTTCTTATCACGATTACCAAGTACGAAAACTCTTTCGTCTTGTGGATCAACGTTAAGCTGACCGCCTCCGCAAATAACCACCCTGACCAGGGGAAACAAGCCGACCAATCCGCCAAGACGGACCAACAACCAAATTAATTCTGCTGGTTCTGGAAAGGCGAACCCACAAGAGGGCAAAATGGATTATAATGTTTTAGTGACACAAAGTAACTAACAACAATAATTTTGTAGAAGAGGATTTCCAATGGCAGCTATCAATATTCTTTATATTTCAATCGAAGGCAATACGCGGTCCTTTTTAACTCACCTCCAAGCCTTCGCGAAACAACAACATAGCATTAACCCGAAAAACGCGGAAATTACCCTTCGTGAAATTACTAATCAAACCATTCCGGCACCGGAAAGCAAGCCCTTCTTTGTCTTCGTCCCTACCTACCTCGATGGTGGCAACGGGATTGACTCCGGTTATACGGAACTGATGACCAATTCACTGGGGGAATACATCGCGTCCAACCACAATGCTGACAAATGTTTAGGCATCGTCGGCAGCGGCAATAAGAATTTCAACGAGCAGTATTGTCTGACTGCCCGGATGTACGCTTACCGTTTTAACGCGCCGTTCTTAGCTGACTACGAGCTGCGCGGGACTTCCAAAGACGTCGAGCGAGTCTACGAAATTTTGGTCAAACGAATTCAAGAAGTTGAAAAGAAAAGCGATTCCAAGGACCAATAAACTTGGGACAACACAAAAAAAACGCCCATCACTTGGCAGATGCCAAGCGATGGGCGTTTTACTTTAGTCCTCCTGGTTCACTAAACCAGCACAAATTGCCCAGTTAATGCCGAAGCGATCGACAATGTAACCAAGTTTGCCGCCTAACTGATAGGGGCCGAAAGGAATCGTCACTCGTTGCTGGTCCGAGGCGCTGACCCGCTCAAAAAATGACTTAGCGGAGCCTTCATCATCACCAAAGTCCAACATAATAGCAACTTGTGATGACGACTGGGGCTGACCCATGATGGCATCGGCACAGACCAAACGCTGACCGGCAATGCTGAACTCGGCATATGCCGTCGTCGCTGATAGATCATCAACCTGCAAGCCTAAATGCTCAGCCTGTTCTTTCGTAAAAGGCCTTTCGCTTAAAATCGTCGCACCAAATTCTTCTTGGTAATATTGAAGGGCCTCCCCAGCATTTTCAAAAGTCAGGTATGGGTATAATTTTGCGTTCATAATTTCCTCCGTTTTAATTCACAAGTTGATTATATGTGGGAAAGCGGACTCCGTCAAACCGTCGACAACTAGCAACCACTTCCTTAAGGTTCTTCGCCAACCTGTATCCCCATCGATTTAAACAGTCCCCAGAGTAGTCAAATTACTATGTAAAACGTTTTATCAAACTATCTTCTGTGCTATAATGGCCTGAGTTTAGGAACAACGAAAGGACAGCACATCTAATGAATAATTCAATTCGCCATAGCCGTTTGCTGATTCCTGGTATCTTTTTACTCGGCGCTTGCATGCGGACTCCAATTACTTCCATTCCATCAATTGTCAAAGAGATCGCCCAGTCGTTTAACATCCCTGAAACCAGTCTCGGAATCTTGACGACGATCCCACTCCTCTGTTTCGGCCTTTTTTCGGTCGTCATCCCGGCACTGAGTCGACGTTGGGGCAATGAGGTGACTATCGCGGTTAGCCTCGCCCTGCTCACCATCGGCTCATGGCTGCGGATCTTCAATTATTCGATGCTCATTTGGGGAACCATCCTGGTTGGGGTCGCCATTACCTTTATCAACGTCCTTCTGCCAGCCCTCATTACCGATAACTTGCCGTCACGAGTGGGATCGATGACCAGTCTCTACAACGTAGCGCTCTCCCTCTTCAGTGCTATCGGGGCCTACGTAATCACCCCGCTAGCCCAGGCAGCTGGTTGGCACTTTGCTGTCACAATTCTCAGCTTGCTCCCGCTGGTCACCCTGCTCCTGTGGCTGCCTAACCTACGTTTTAACCACCGAGATCGGCAAACAGCTGCCAAAGGGGCCAATATGTGGAAAAATCCCCGTGCCTGGGCCATGTTGGTCTACTTTGGCGCCTCCTCTTTTATCTTTTACACTGTCGTAGCCTGGCTCCCGGCCATGGCCGAAAGTGCGGGAATGAGTCACAGCAGTGCCAGCGTCATCGCCAGTCTCTTCCAGCTGTTCTCTCTCCCAGCTTCCTTCCTGGTTCCCGTTTGGGCTGCCCAGCTGCAACGGCGCCAAGTGCTGGTCCTGGGGACCGGCATCCTCGTCATTATCGGGACCGTCTTTTTGACGCTGCCCATCCATAATTTTGTTTACTACGCCTTGATCAGTGCCTTGCTCGGACTCGGCACGGCCGGCACCTTTTCCTTCACCATGGCCCTCTTCAGTCTGAAGACCACTAACGCCGCCGACACCAGCTCCTTGTCCGGAATGGTTCAATCACTGGGCTACCTGCTTGCTGCCCTCGGACCAGTGGTAATCGGCCAGCTGAAAGCCAGCACCAGTAACTGGTTACTCAGTGAAATCGTGATGCTTATCGTGACCATCGTCTTCATCGTTGCCGGTTTAATCACTGAGAAGCAAAAATTGATCTAGGGACTAGGCGCAACCGCTGTGACTGTGTTATATTGTTATCGAACATTTGTTCTAGCAACGATTCAGAGGCGCAGCAACATTGAAATTACCACAATATCCAATCGACGAAGCTGAGCAACTTGCTCAGCATTTTTTTATTCATCACTACCATGACCGGGGAATGTTGAAATGGCAAGGCTTTTTCTTATCCGACCACACTTCGGCACTCCAGCGGAACCAGGCAAAGCAACCCGAACGGCTAAGGGCTGCCCAACCCCCGGCAGAATTAAGCCAGTATCTGGAGCGTGCATGGCAGCAGCAAATCTCGGTCCATATCCAACTCAATATTTTAGATGAAAACCAGCGACCGCTGGCCGTCGATGGCCAAGTGATGGGTGTCAACGCCGATCGGGTGGTGATCAAAAAAGTGGATCGCCATTACTGCCAGCTTCCCCTGAACATTCTACGTAGCGTCGTTTTGTCAAATTAATTGGCGGATCCCTTGCGTTAAAGCTAGCTCGAAGGTCTATATTATTAACCGTCGGAAGGACATTTTCGTGCATTTGCCTACCGGAAAGTCTATAATAAGGGACGCAAAATTTTAATTAATCCATCCGTCTAATCTTTTGAAGGAGTGATTGAATTGTCAGAAAATCGTGTAGTTATCACCCTGTTCGGGGGTGTTGGCGACCTTGCAAGACGCAAGTTATACCCTTCACTGTTTGAGCTCTACAAAAAGGGCTACCTGGGTGAACACTTTGCCTTACTCGGTACCTCTCGTCACCCGCTGAGCGACGAAGAATTCCAAAAAATCGTTAAGGAATCAGTTAGTGGTGTCAAAGAAAATAAGCCGGGTCAGGCCGACCAATTCGCTACCCACTTCTTCTTCCAGTCACATGACGTCACCGACGCTGAACACTACAAGGTCCTCTACAAGCGCATTGCTGACCTTGACGAAAAGTTCGGTGCTGAAGGCAACCGCCTCTTCTATATGTCAGTGGCTCCCCAGTTCTTCGGCACTATTGCCCGCAACTTGAATAACAAGCACTTGAAGCCAAGCAACGGCTTCAACCGTTTGATTATTGAAAAACCGTTCGGCAATGACTTCGAATCAGCTAAGAAACTGAATGACGAACTGTCTGAAACCTTCCGCGACGACCAAATTTTCCGGATTGACCACTACCTGGCCAAGGAAATGATCTTAAACATTGAAGCCCTTCGCTTCGGCAACCCGATTATCGAATCCATGTGGAACAACAACTACATCGATAACATCCAAGTGACCCTGAGTGAAGACCTTGGGGTTGAAGAACGGGCCGGTTACTATGATGATTCTGGTGCCCTGCGGGATATGGTGCAAAACCACATTATGCAAATCGTGGCTCAGTTAGCAATGGAAGAACCCGTTGCCTTTACTGACCGCGATGTAATGGCCGAAAAGGTAAAGGCTCTGCGGAGTCTGCGCAAGTACACCCCGTCCGAAGCCGACGCCAACTTTGTCCGTGGTCAATACGAAGCTGATGGCGAGGGCGGTCACCAGTACCGTGAAGAACCTGGCGTCAACCCGCACTCTAATACCGAAACCTTCGTGGCCGGCAAGTTGATGTTTGACAATTACCGTTGGTATGGTGTCCCGTTCTACATCCGGACCGGGAAGAAGTTAGCCGACAAATTCACCCGGATTGATATTGTCTTCAAGAAGCCGGTTTTGGACATCTTTAAGAACCCGCACGGTTACGAAGACGACACCCAAAACCTGCGTTCCAACGTCTTAACCATTTACGTTGAACCAACCTCCGGCTTCTCGCTGCGCCTGAACGCCAAAAGCGCGGGCCAAGGCTTCACCACTATTCCGGTCGACCTCGACTATAAGCAAAGCGACGAATTCCATGATGAAACGCCTGGTCCATACGAACGGCTCTTCCTCGATGCTCTAGAGAACAACCACACGAACTTCGCTTCTTGGCCACTGATCGCCTACTCCTGGAAGTTCATCGACGTGATCCGTCATCTTTGGGACATCGAAGAACCTGACTTCCCGAACTACCAGCCAAAGACAATGGGGCCAAAAGCGGCCGATGACCTCTTAGCTCGCGATGGCCGGCACTGGGTTTACCAAGCTAAAAACCACCAGAACGAAATTAACAATAAATAACTTTATCAAAAAATCATTTCAATAATCGCATAATTCTGATCTCAAATATTACATGTGACTTTATTATGCTAAAAATTCGTTGTTTGCTATAATACAAATAAATCATTTAAGGAGCGTGAATTTGATGTCTGATCAAAAAGCACAAATTGGTGTTGTCGGCTTAGCTGTCATGGGGAAAAACCTCGCTTTGAACATTGAAAGTCGTGGGTTTACGGTTGGTGTCTACAATCGCCACCGCAACCGGACCGACGAAATGATGAAGGACCACAGCGACAAGAAGTTAATTCCAAGCTACACGATTGAGGACTTCGTCAAGTCGCTAGAAACCCCTCGGCGAATCTTGATGATGGTCAAGGCCGGGGCAGCGACCGATGCTGTCATCAATGAACTGCTGCCGTTGCTAGACAAGGGTGATGTCCTGATCGACGGTGGGAACACCAACTTCCACGACACCATGGCCCGCAACGCCAAGCTGGACAAGTCTGGGATTAACTTCATCGGCATGGGCGTTTCCGGTGGTGAATTAGGTGCTCTTCACGGTCCATCACTGATGCCCGGCGGTCAAAAGGAAGCTTATGATTTGGTTGCCCCAATTCTGACCCAGATTGCAGCGAAGGCTAAGGACGGCAAGCCGTGTGTTACCTACATCGGTCCTAATGGTGCCGGTCACTACGTCAAAATGGTCCACAACGGGATCGAATACGGTGACGAGGAACTGATCGACGAAAGTTACAACATCATGCGTAACGTTTTGAAGATGTCAGTTGACGATATTGCCGCTACCTTCCACGAATGGGACCAGGGCGAACTGAACAGCTACTTGATCAACATCACCGCTGATATTCTCACTCGCAAGGACGATCTAGGTGCCGACAAGTCCAAGCCGATCGTTGACATGATCCTTGACCGCGGTGCTAACAAGGGAACTGGCAAGTGGTCTTCCGAAACTGCTCTCGATAACGGCGCTCCACAATCTGTCATTACCGAAGCGGTTTACGCACGTTACATTTCGATGATGAAGAAAGAACGCCTGGCAGCTAACAAGGAATTGCCGCAGGAAACCAACGCTCCTGAACTGTCCGCCGACGAAAAGAAAGAATTAGTGGAAAAGATTCGCCAAGCCCTCTACTTCGGTAAGGTGATGTCCTATGCCCAGGGCTTCGAACAAATGCGCATTGACGCTGAACACTACAACTGGGATCTGAAGTTTGGCGAATTAGCGCAGATCTGGCGCGAAGGTTGCATCATCCGCGCTCAATTCCTGCAAAAGATCACCGACGCCTTCGCTAAGAACCCTGACCTGAAGAACCTGCTGCTGGATGACTACTTCAAAGACATCGCCAAGAAGTACCAGTTGGCGATCCGGGACGTTGTGGCTCTGGCTGTTAAGGCCGGAATTCCGGCCCCAGCCCTGTCAGCTGCCATCAACTACTACGACTCCTACCGGGCTGCCGTGCTGCCGGCTAACCTGCTGCAAGCACAGCGTGACTACTTCGGTGCTCACACTTACGAACGGGTTGACCGCCCAGGCAACTTCCACTACAGCTGGTACGAAGAACAATAATTAATTTCCATTATTGGTCAAATCACCGTTGCCCCCAGCTTTCTTTACCATAATTTGTGGGTAAAGCCCAAGCCAGCCAATTAAATTTGCCCAGGAAAGGGCTTTCATAGCACAATGTGGTTGACAAATGGCGGCTGGACGCAGACAATAGGAAACGTACAAAAGTTAATCTTTCAACTCAGTACACTGTTTACTTTCATGCATAATTGGAGGAAATAATAATGCAGGATCTTAAGATCAAGGTATATTCAGACGGTGCCGTACTTGACGACATGAAGAAGATGGCTAAGCACGACTACCTTAAGGGCTTCACCACTAACCCATCACTGATGAAGCGTGCGGGCATCAAGAACTACATGGACTTTGCCACTGAAGCTGTAAAGGACTTCCCTAACTACAGTATTTCATTCGAAGTATTCAGCACTGACCCTGAAACTATGCTGAAGGAAGCTCACAAGATTACCGCCCTTGGCGACAATGTCTTTGTTAAGGTTCCTGTATGCAACGAAAAGGGTGAACTTAACACCAAGGTTATCAGCAGCCTTTCACACGAAGGCATCAAGGTTAACGTTACTGCCATTGCTACTGCTGACGAAGTTAAGGCAGCTACTGAAGCAGTTGACCCTAACGTTCCTTCATACATGTCAATCTTCGTTGGCCGTGTTGCTGACGCTGGTAACGAATGGGTTGACTTTGTTAAGAAGTCTGTTGAATACGCACACAAGCTTCCTAAGTGTGAAGTTCTCTGGGCTTCAACTCGTGAAGTAGCCAACATCTTTGACGCACAAAAGATGGGTGTTGACATCATCACCGTTCCACCTGCAATTCTTGAAAAGTTCAACGCTAAGCGTGGCCAAACTCCAATGGAAATCTCAAAGAACACCGTTGATGGCTTCAACAAGGACATCAAGTCCCTTGGCTTCAGCATCTTGGACTAATTAAATAAGTTAGCTAATCCTTAACTAACCCCCTTAAGCTCCGCTTTTTAGCGGGGCTTTTTTATTGCCACAATTATTCTGTTTTTTTAAACTGAGAATTTACAATTCAAGTGCAACATAAATTAAAAAAATAACCCATAACGGGTAGAATTAGTTTAATAACCAAA
>NZ_CANDNU010000028.1 GCF_947387495.1 Limosilactobacillus difficilis | reverse complement strand
TTTGGTTATTAAACTAATTCTACCCGTTATGGGTTATTTTTTTAATTTATGTTGCACTTGAATTGTAAATTCTCAGGAAACAAAAAAACCGCCCCAGGCAATAGCCTAAGGCGGTTTTCACTTAAGCGACGAATTTTAGGAAACAGGGTGATCTAGCGTACTCATTCCTGGACGCCAAGTCTTGTAACCCTGGTAGTCCGCCGTGTGCAAAAGCTTATTAGCATTTTCAACTCGGTCCTCAGTTGGCGTTTCTACACCTTCCAACCGATATGGAATGCCTAGCTTGTGGTACTTTGGAACACCAAGAGTGTGATAAGGCAAAACTTCAAACTTTTCAACGTTACGCAGGTGTTCCTTCACCCAAGCGTCAAGTTGCTTCAAATAGTCGTCATTATCCGTAATTCCTGGAACCAATACGTGGCGAATCCAGACTGGCTTGCCAGTGTCTGAGAGATACTGGCACATGTCCAAAATGTTATCATTTGGCCAACCAGTAAGCTTGCGGTGTTCTTCTGAATTGATATGTTTAATATCAACCAGCAGGATATCAGTAACTTCCATCAATTCTTTAAACTTACTGAACCAAGGTTCTTCACGAGTAAATGGATGTCCACAAGTATCCAAACACGTACTGATACCTAATTTCTTGCATTGCTTGAATAAGTCAATCGCGAAGTCGATCTGCAGAAGAATTTCACCACCAGAGCAGGTAATTCCACCTTGCTCGCCCCAGAATGGACGATAAGGCAATGCCTCGTCGATAATCTCTTTTGCGGTCTTCTTTTCACCAACACCGATCTTCCATGTGTCCGGATTCTGACAATACTTACATCTCATATTGCAGCCTTGAACGAACACAACAAACCGGATACCAGGGCCATCGACAGCCCCAAAACTATCCGTCGAGTGGATAAAACCCTCGACCGTTCCGTCCTTTGTGGTCGGAACTCCTGCTAATGGTTCACTCATTCTGCCACCTGCTTCCTAACTGATTCTCTTGTCACTTAATTAGTCAATCAAAATTTTGTTTTCACAGTCCAACTACATCCGAGTGTGGTAAGTCCGTGCGATAACGTCATCCTGTTGTTCCTTGGTCAGGTCAGTGAAGTATACACAGTAACCTGATACACGGATACAAAGAGTTGGGTAGTTCTCTGGGTGCTTCTGAGCATCAATCAGAGTGTCACGGTTAATGACGTTAATGTTCAAGTGGTGACCCATCTTGTCCATGTAACCATCAATCATGTGTACCAGGGTATCAACCTTAGCATCCATGTCGTGACCAATTGACTGTGGAGTCAAGTGGAAGGTGTTGGAGATACCGTCAGTTGCGTACTGGTAAGGCAGTTTAGCAACTGAAAGCAGTGATGCAAGAGCACCACTCTTGTCGGCACCGTATGATGGGTTAGCACCAGGTGCAAATGGCTTGCCGGCCTTCCGACCATCAGGGGTAGTACCAGTGTTCTTACCATAAACAACGTTAGAGGTGATAGTAAGGACAGAAGTAGTAAGACGAGACTTAGCTCCGCCGTAAAGGTGGTGCTTCTTCATGTCAGTGTAGAGTTGCTTTACAAGCCATACGGCAATTGAGTCTACACGGTCATCATTGTTCCCATAACGAGGGAAGTCCTTGTCAGTCTTGAAGTCAACAGCCAGGCCATCTTCATTCCGGATAACTTTAACATGGCCATACTTGATAGCTGAGATGGAGTCTGCAGCGTGTGACAGGCCGGCAGTCCCAGTAGCGAAACTGTATTGCAGGTCAGTGTTCTTCAGAGCCATCTGTGCTGATTCGTAGTAGTACTTGTCGTGCATGTAGTGAATGACGTTCAGAGCATTTACGTAAACATCAGCCAGCCAGTCCATCATGTCGCCTAACTTGTCCATGAATTCATCGTAATCGATGTATTCAGAAGTGATTGGCTTGAACTTTGGACCTACTTGCATGCCAGTACGTTCATCACGCCCACCGTTGATAGCGTAAAGAATCATCTTAGCGAGGTTAGCACGTGCACCGAAGTATTGTGAACCAGTAGCAATTGGTTGTGCAGATACACAGCAAGCAATGCCATAGTAGTCAGTGCCCCAAGTCTTAACCATCAAATCATCGTTTTCGTATTGGATGGTTGAACTCTCAACAGATACACTAGCAGCGTAACGCTTCCAGCTTTCTGGGAGACGATCACTCCACAGCAGGGTGATGTTTGGTTCTGGAGCTGGGCCCATGTTGTGCAGAGTGTTCAGGAACCGGTAAGCAGTCTTGGTGATGTGGTGACGGCCGTCCAAGCCCATGCCACCAAGTGACAGGGTTGCCCAAATTGGGTTACCAGAGAACAGCTGGTCGTAAGTGTTAGTCCGCATGAAGCAAACCATCCGCAGCTTCATCGTGAATTGGTCGATCAGTTCCTGAGCTTCCTTTTCAGTCAGAACACCGTTCTTCAAGTCACGTTCAATGTAAATGTCAAGGAAGGCGTCGATACGACCGATTGACATTGCGGCACCGTTTTGTTGCTTGATAGCAGCCAGGTAACCGAAGTACAGCCATTGAATAGCTTCCTGAGCATTAGTAGCTGGCTTAGAAATGTCGTAGCCGTATGATTCAGCCATGGTCTTCATGTCCTTGAGGGCACGAATTTGGTCTGACAGGTGTTCACGCATAGTGATAACATCTTCAGTCATCTCACGGTCACCGTAGTTGTCCAGGTCGGTTTGCTTGTCGGCAATCAGACGGTCAATCCCGTAAAGGGCAACACGTGGGAAGTCGGCAATAATCCGGCCACGGCCATAAGCGTCCGGCAGACCAGTGATAACCTTGTTGTGACGAGCAAGACGAATTTCTTTGGTGTAAGCGTCAAAGACACCTTGGTTGTGGGTCTTGCAGAGCTTTTCGAATACGTAATCAGTAGTTGGGTCGATCTTGAAGCCATTTTCTTCAAGGGCTTGTTTAGCCATCCGAATACCACCAAATGGCATCAAAGCACGCTTCATTGGCTTGTCAGTTTGCAGACCAACAATCTTTTCCAATGGCTTGTCCAGATAACCAGGCTTGCTTGAAGTAATAGTAGAAACAGTCTTCGTATCAGCGTCCAGTGGGCCACCATGCTTCCGTTCCTTCAGCTTCAGGTCCATCAGCTTATCGTTCAGTTTTGTCGTTGCTTCAGTTGGACCTTCCAGGAATGATTGGTCACCGTTGTATTGGGTGAAGTTGTCTTGGATGAATTCACGAATGTTAATTTCGTTCTTCCAACGTGCACCCTTAAATCCTGCCCAAGCGTCCTTAATGTCTTCCTTGGTGATAGGATCTACTTTTGTTTCAGTAGCCATAATGTAGCCTCCTTAGGCATACGTGCCATAACAACTTTAAAAGATACTTGTGAAACATCTCTTAAGTGAAAAACAACTGGGCTGAGTAATGAATTCATTTAATTAGCCTACATCAATATAATACATCAAGTTAGGTAAAAATGTAAGCGCTTTTGCGTAAAACAATTCTAATTTAGATGTCGCAAGCTCGCTCAATGCCGGTGTGATACACTTAGCCCACACAAAATTAATTTTCTATGTCTTTTTAATGATAATATTTTTTCAAACACTATGTTTAATCTGTCCCATTTTTAGATCATTATAATTTGACAACGCTTTACTATGACCCAGCGGGGTTATATAATGAACTTGTGAATATTTTTGCAAATATATTTGCAGTTTATTCCCTATATATTGTTAATATGTTTTTTGCAAGAAATGAGGTATGTGGCATGGCCAATAAGAAGATTTTTGCTTTCAGTATTCGGGAAGACGAAGAACCATACGTTAAGGAATGGAGTGAAAAGCATCCTGACGTTGACGTCGAATACACGAATGAACTGTTGACTCCTGACACTGCTGCTAAAGCTAAGGGAGCTGATGGGGTTGTTGTTTACCAACAACTTGATTACAAGGCCGACACCCTGCAAGCCTTAGCTGACTTGGGCATCACCAAGATGTCATTGCGGAATGTTGGTGTGGACAACATTGATATGGACAAAGCTAAGGAATTAGGCTTTGAAATTACCAACGTTCCTGTTTACTCACCAGATGCCATTGCGGAACATGCCGCAATCCAGACCGCTCGGATTCTGCGTCAGACCAAGGTTCTGGATGAAAAGGTTGCTAAGGGTGACCTGCGTTGGGCACCAACCATTGGTCGTGAAGTTCGTGACCAAGTTGTTGGTGTTGTCGGTACTGGTCATATTGGCCGTGTTTACATGCAGATCATGGAAGGCTTTGGTGCTAAGGTCATCGCTTATGACCCATTCGAAAACCCAGAGCTGAAGAAGCAAGGCTACTACGAAGACTCACTGGACGACCTGATCAAGAAGTCCGACGTCATTTCACTGCACGTTCCTGCACTGAAGGAAAACGTCCACATGATCAACGACAAGACTATTGCTGAAATGAAGGACGATGTTGTGCTGGTTAACTGCTCACGTGGTGCCCTGGTTGACACAGACGCTGTGATCAAGGGTCTGGACAGTGGCAAGATCTTTGGCTTCGTCATGGATACTTACGAAGACGAAGTTGGGATCTTCAACGAAGACTGGCGCAACAAGAAGTTCCCTGACGACCGTCTGTGGGACCTTATCCACCGTTCTAACGTTCTCGTAACGCCACACACCGCCTTCTACACTACTCATGCCGTTCGCAACATGGTTGTCAAGGCCTTTGACAACAACGAAGAACTGATTGACGGCAAGAAAGCTGACTCACCAGTTAAGGTCGGCTAACTTCATAAGTTAATTATCTCAGGAAGCCTCATAGTTGGTTTTGTCGCCGACTATGAGGCTTTCTTGCATTAATTGCTTTTGCTCATTAAAAAACAATTAGAAAATTCTTTGATTGTTTTAAAAAAGTCTTTACACCGAGCTTTTTTGGTTGTATATTCTTTGTCATAATCAAAAAGGGAGGACTTATGATGAGATATGATCTTGATTACTACACAGTTGACCACATGCGCCACCAATTAGAAGACCTTAGTGAAAAGTACGATTCCATTAAGTCAAACATCAGTGAACGCCAAATCAAAGAAGTCTTCGACCTTTTCAACCAACACTATCACGAGCGAATTGCCGCCATTGATAAGCTGATGAAGGAGCAGATCTTTAATGATATGGACCTGACCTACATCCGTCAGGAAAGTCGCTTCATTAACTACGTTTACAAAGCTAACAGTGCTTACCTAAAGAACACGAGACGCCGTGTTGAAGAAATCTACGATTACGAACTGCTGAACATCACGGATGACTTTCTCGAGTCCTACGATGACATGGCAGAACAGATCATCGACGAAACTTTCAAACAGCTCGACAACATGACCGACGCGATCGACAACGCCTACAAAGTGATCGTCAACCGTGAAAAGATCGACTTAGAGCTCTTGCCAGAAATCTAAATTCAGCAATAACACGAAAACGGACGAGGAGGAAAATTCCCTTCGCCCGTTTTTTATGCGCTAATTTAATTAGCTTTATTGAACTTTAGATGAAGCCCACCGTCACCGAGAGCTTCCAAAGAATAAAACCTAAACTTCTTGTCTACAAATTTGCCAAACGTGTTAAACGGACCTTTGACTGAAAGATCACCACTTACATATGGTGAAACAACTAAAGCAGACTAAAACCGGGCCGGGTAAATCCCAGTCCGGTTTTAGTCGTTTCCTCAATAGGAAGGATAGGAATTAATTCTAAACTGAATCACTCCAGATTAGAATTCATCAATCAACAGCTGACGAATTTCAGCCAGTGATGGTTGCCGTGGGTTAACAGGCGTGCATTGGTCGTTGTAAACGTTGTCGATCATCGTTGGCAGTGCAGCGTCGAATTCCTTCTTCGTTACACCGTTAGCAGACAACTTCGGAACAACGTTGACAGAAGCCATCAGCTGATCGATCTTGTCACAGAGGGCTTCAACCAGTTCAGCATCCGTGTTGCCCTTGCAACCAACGGCCTTGGCAATCTGTGCGTAGTCGTGTTGACCACGGTATACTTCGTAACGTGGGAATGGGTTACGCTTTACGGCACCCGTCTTAGCGTTGAAGCGTACAACGTGAGTCATAGCGATTGAAATTGCTAACCCGTGTGGCAGACCGAAGGCACCACCGGTCTTGTGAGCCAGTGAGTGGTTCATGCCCAGGAAGGCGTTGGCAAATGCCATCCCGGCCAGGGTAGCTGCATAGTGCATCTTTTCACGGGCCTTTTCACCCTTTTCAGTTGGGTGCTTTGGATCGTAGTCGTAAGAGTCCTTCAAGTACTTGAAGACTAACTTAGCGGCCTGCAGTGACCATGGACGAGTGAATTCGGAAGCCATTACTGATACGTAAGATTCCATGGCGTGACTGAGGACGTCCAGACCAGTCCATGACAGCGTCCGCTTTGGAACAGTCATAACTAATTCTGGGTCAACAATCGCTACATCTGGAGTCAGTTCGTAGTCAGTCAGTGGGTACTTAACATCCGTCTTGTCATCAGTAATAACTGAGTAAGGCGTTACTTCTGAACCAGTCCCAGAAGTTGATGGGATACAAATCAGCTTAGTTGCCTTTGGCTTCTGGAATTTAACAGTCCGCTTACGGATATCCAAGAACTTCTGTTGCAGACGCTTGAACAGGTCACTGATCTTGTCGTGATCTTCAAGGAAGCCTGGTTCCTGATTCAGTGAGTATTCGTACATGTAACGAGAAATCTTGGCTGCGTCCAGTGCGGAACCACCACCGATAGCGATGATTGTGTCAGGCTTGAAGGCAGCAATCTTTTGGGCGATTTCCATCCCTTGACTTAGAGGCGGATTTGGCTTGATGTCACCGTATACCCGATAAGTAACAGGCGTAGTCCGTGCATTCAGTTGTTCTTCAATCTTCTTTACGAAGCCGAATTCAACCATCCCTGGGTCAGCAACAATGAATACACGGTTCATTTCTTCGTAGCTGTCCCGCAGGTATGAAATAGCATTCTTTTCGTAGTAAATCCGTTGTGGCAGCCGGATCCATTGAGGCCGGTTACGCCGCTTTGCAACGGTCTTGACATTCAGTAAGTCCTGAGTTGATAAGTTGTGTGACAATGAATTCTTCCCCCATGATCCGGTTCCAAGCGTCAAACTAGAGCGAAGAGCGTCGGTGTAAACATCACCAATGCCACCAATACTGTCAGGCTGGTTAACCAGTACACGTGCGGCATCAACCTTTTCAGCATATTCCTTAACGAATGGGTCATTCATTGAACCAATTTGGATAGCGGCGTTGTGGCCGGCACCTTGGTACTTCAACAGTTTTTCAACAATTCTGCAGCCATCTTCACGGTCTTTAGCCTTGTAGATGGAAAGCAGTGGGGAAAGCTTTTCAGATGAAAGCTTCTCGCCAATGTTGGCTGGGTCAAGTTCGAACAGCAGTACATCCTTGCCTTCTGGCAGCTTTGCACCAGCGTGTTCAGCGATCCAACGAGCAGGCTTCCCGGCAACTGGGCCGTTAACACCATGCTTGTCGTTGAATACGAAGTCTTCGTACTTCTTGTATTCACTCTTTGGAACAAGGTAAGCACCGTGTTCCTGCATCTTCTTCAGCCATTCATCGTAAACTGGTGCTTCGATAACAGCTGAGTTTTCAGTTGCACAAATCATACTGTTGTCGAAACGCTTGGAGAGAAGCATATCTTCAACAGCCCGGTCGATCTTGGCAGTGTGGTCAACAAATTCAGCACCGTTACCAGGACCAACACCCATTGATGGGTTACCAGAAGTCAAGGCAGCGTGAACCATGCTTGGACCACCGGTAGCCAGGATAGCAGCGATGTGCGGGTTGCGCATCAAAGCAGTGGTCTTAGCCAGTGATGGCTTTTCAATCCAAAGAACACAGTCCTTTGGGGCGCCGGCTGCAACAGCGGCGTTGTACAAAACTTTAGCGGCTTCAACAGAACAATTCTGAGCTTGCGGGTGGAATCCGAAGACAATCGTGTTCCGCGTCTTCAATGCGATCAGAATCTTGAACATCGTCGTTGATGTTGGGTTAGTAACTGGAACAACACCAGCCAATACACCCAGCGGAGCGGCAATCTTGATTTGGCCTAAAACAGGATCTTCGCCGATAACGCCAACGGTCTTGTCATCCTTAATAGAGTGGTAACAGTTTTCACTAGCGAAACGGTTCTTCGTATCCTTATCTTCAACAACCCCACGTTGGGTTTCGTCAACAGCAGCGTGTGCCAGACGAAGTGATGCTTCAGTCCCGGCAGTAGCAGCAGCTTGAACGATCTTGTCAACCTGAGCTTGTGAATAAGTAGCAAACTTAGCTTCAGCTGCCAATGAACGGTTAACTAATCCGTCAATGTATTCACGAGCGGCTTTTTCTTCAGCTTCTTTTTGTTCCTTTGTTGGCCGTGCTTTTGCGGTCTTAGTATTCTTATCCATCTGCTAATGTCCTCCTATCAACAAACGACCTTTACTTCGTGAACCAATTCTCATTATAGTCCGAATTACACTAATTACAATAGCTAAATTCACTTTTTCACAAAATTATTTACGTTTTTTGTCCATTCTAAAATATTGTTTTCAAGCGTAAGAAAGCGGTTCCGATAAAAAGATAGTTTATTCTAATTTGAATTTCACCTGATGAGATAATGAACCAGTTCACAGTCATAATAAAAATTTCTTTGTCGCAAATTCATAATAGACATCGTTCTTGTTAAGAAGGGAGCATTCCAAAATGGGACACATCACATTTTCTGTTTCTTTTCCACCTATAAAAAACCAAAAATCCCGCTGCTGTGGGATTTCCCCTCAGCAACGGGAAGAATAATTCAATTGATTTAGTTAGCGTGCGTATCTGACCAAGCTTGCGGATCTTTGCGCCACTGGTGAAGCGACACCAATTCATCATGACTCACCAACTGGTAGTCTTCGGCTGTTTCAATCAAAGTCGTGTAGTTTGTAACAGAGTGATAAGTCAAGCCGGCGTCCGCAAAGTTGCGATCAGCAATCGGCAACTGATAAGTAAAGACGGAAATAACCCCGATGACGTCACCGCCCTCTTTGCGCACAGCCTTGACTGCCTTCAGGACACTACCACCAGTAGACAACAAATCATCGATAACTACGACCTTTTGGCCCTTCTTGAAGACCCCTTCGATCTGCTTGCCACGGCCATGATCCTTCGGCTTGGAACGGACATAGAGCATCGGCAAGTGCAGGTCTTCAGCCACCCACGCCGCGTGGGGAATTCCAGCCGTTGCCACGCCAGCGACCGCCTCAGCGTCAGGATAGAAGCGCTTGATCAACTGGCTCATGCCGTGATGAATGTGGCCCCGAACATCTGGATAAGAGATCGTCAGTCGATTATCCGTGTAGATCGGTGAATGTAAGCCGCTCGCCCAGGTAAATGGCTGACTTGGCTGCAGTGAAACGGCCTTGATCGTCAGCAAATCGTGGGCCACCTGTTTGGCAGCAGCTTGACCGTCATCCCCGTTTAAAAAGGCATTGCGAATGTCTTGATAAGCAGCGACGGGATCAGCCGCACGGGTGATCGGGCGGCCGACAACAATCCCGTTGCTTCCCAGATCATGGGCCTGGGCAGGCGTCACTACCCGCTTTTGATCGTCATTGGTCTTAGCAGGGTTCGGGCGAATTCCAGGAGTAATGCAGAGAAAGTCCGGGCCGGTGACCTGCCGAATCGCAGCCACTTCTTTGGCTGAGCAAACAACCCCCGGCAACCCACAACTCTCGGCAAGGCGGGCATAGTTTTGAACGGACTTAATCAACGGCAGGTCGACGTGCTGCTCGTTATGCAAAACATTTTCATCAATGGACGTCAGCTGGGTGATGGCCAGCAGCTTCGGCGTCGGCTGACCGGCCTCCTGGGCGCCCTCAGTCAATCCCTTCAGACCAGCTTTCAGCATCGCACTGCCGCCAGCGGCCTGGATCGTCGTAAATTCAACGCCCATCTTACCAATGGCGTGCATGGCCCGCATCACCGTGTTTGGAATATCGTGGGCTTTGAGGTCGAGAAAGACCTTGAAGCCCCGCTTCTTGGCTTCTTCAACAATTGACGGACCAAAACTGTAGTAAAGTTCCATCCCAATTTTAACAATCGGTTGGGTTGACTGGTCAGCCGCCAGTGCATCAAACAGGTGCAATGCTTCATCCTTGCTTGCGACATCAATTGCAACAATCGGTTCAAAACGCATTAGAATCGTACCTCCCATAAGTCCGTCAGTTTTTTGACGCCATAGTAATCCATCACCGTCGGCAGATCAGCGATAATCTTCGGCAAAGCCAATGGGTCGTGGAAACTAGCCGAGCCGATTTCCACCGCATTAGCCCCCGCCATCATCATTTCCAGCACATCTTCAGCTGATTCGACCCCGCCGACACCGATAATCGGAATATGAGAAACTGACCGAACCTGGTGGATCATCCGCAGAGCAATCGGCTTGATGGCATGGCCCGACAAACCACCGGTGACATTGCTCAGCACCGGCTTGCGGGTCCGCAGGTTAATTGACAATCCTGTCAACGTGTTGATCATCGTCAAACCACTAGCGCCACCGCGTTCCGCTGCTTGAGCGATTGGCACGATGTTGGTGATATTCGGTGTCAGCTTGACGTAAAGCGGCACCTTCGATACAGCCACGCATTCCTTAGTTAAGCGTTCGACCACTTCGGGATCAGTCCCCATTGCTAGGCCACCATGCTTGACGTTCGGGCAGGAAACATTGAGTTCGATGGCGCTAACGTAAGGCGATGCGGACATCCGCTTGACTACTTCGACGTATTCCTCTTCGGAAAAACCAGCAGCACTCCCGATGACCGGCAGGTTCGGGTAATGTTTGCCCAGCCACGGCAATTTGGTTGCCACGACATCATCAACCCCGGTGTTGTTCAGACCGTTGGCATTCAGCCAGCCGGCAGTTGTGTTGCAAGTCCGTGGTTTCGGATTCCCGGCGCGGGCGTGGAGCGTCGTCGACTTGATCACCAACGAACCAAGGACGTTTAAATTATAGTTCTTGGCGATCTCTTGGCCGTACCAGCAGCAGCCACTCGATGGCATCACCGGGTTTTTCAGTTTGAGGCCAGGCAATTCCACCGCCAAACGATTGTTTTCCATAATGAACTTCCCTTCTAAAAAAAGCACTAGTTCGCTCTTTTGGGCAAACTAATGCTTCGGATTGCAAATAAAAATTGCAAAATGCACCGTTATGCCCTCACTGGAGCTACTTAAATGGCGACAATATTAATCGATTGAAATTCCTTCGTGACCATCATATTCTTCAACAGCCACGTGCACGGTTTCGTTTGTTGATGTCGGGATGTTCTTGCCGACAAAGTCAGGCCGGATCGGCAGCTCACGGTGACCACGATCAACCAGAACGGCCAGAGAGATCCGCTTCGGCCGGCCGAGATCCATCAAAGCATCTAGGGCCGCCCGGACTGTGCGCCCGGTGAAGAGCACGTCATCAACTAGAATCACGTGCTTATCAGAAATGTCGACACCCAGGTCCGTCGTTTTGACTTCCGGATCCCGCTGCGGATCTGGAACGTGACGGTCATCCCGGTAAAGGGTGATATCCAGTGAAGCCACCGGCACATCCACGCCTTCAAGCTGCTTCATCCGTTTTGCCAAGCGCTTGGCTAGATAAACACCCCGCGTCTTGATTCCGACAAACACCAGATTTGCAACACCCTTGTTTTGTTCAATGATCTCGTAGGTGATCCGGGTCAACGCCCGCTGCATACTAGATCCATCGACAATTTCATGAGCCATGCCATTCACTCCTTAGTATTGAAAACAAAACACACCTCCAGCCATGGCGGTCGAAGGTGTGTCAACTTTAGTTCGTTTTCCTTCTCAGCCTCACTGGACTAACTTAAAGGTCTTTTCACTTAGTTTAACTGTCTCAAATAGGGAAGTCAACAGTCTTTAGCAGGTCGCTTAACCCACAATCCGAAAGTCAACCAGACTTTGCTTTTTTTGCCGGTCGAAAAGCAGGTCGACAGCCTGAGCCCCCATCTGACGTGGCAACAAGTCAACCTTAATGACGTTAGACAGGACCATCCCGATCAGGCGTGAATTATTGAAACAAATCACGGGCATCTGGCGGTAGCAACCCTGTCGCTGGGCCTGGCTGGCAAAGCGCAGGAGCAGGACATCATCAGCCGTGATCAAGCCATCAACTAGCGGCATTTCAGTCATTGCCCGTTTCACGGCTGTTTCATCGTCCAAGGAAGCGAAAGACTGCGGTTCCAGATCGTGTTCAAGCATCACTTGCCGATACCCTTTTTCCCGGCGCTGCTCAAAGGCAAAATTGTGTTCCGAATGAACAAACAGGGGATGGTGAATCCCCAGCTTTAAAATTCGTTCAGTTGCCGCCCGTCCAGCTGCCACGTTATCACTATCGACGAAGCGGTCCTGGTCCTCATGATTAGGGTGCCCGATCACGACGTAATTCAAGCCGGCATCGCGCAGGTAGGCAGTAACAGGATCATCCTCGATGGCATAAAAAACCAGGAAGTTTTTGACTTTTCCCTGCTCTGCTAAGGACTTGACCTGTTCGAGCAACTGGTCTAACTGGGCAGCGATCGCCAAGGCAATCGTATAGTGACGCGGAGTTAGTGCCTTGCTAATGCCGCGCATCAAATCCAAGTGAAAAGGGTCGGCCGGCGCGTCTTCACTAGTTACCGGCAGGACCAGGGCGACCATGTTAGCCTCGCCGCGGGTAAGGTTGCGGGCACTCGCGTTGGGCACGTAATTGAGTTCGGCCGCAATTTTATGAATTCGCTCCCGAGTCGCATTGCTGATTCGTTTGTTGTTGTTCATCGCCCGTGATGCCGTTGAAACTGAAACACCAGCTTTCCGGGCAATGTCTTTGATCGTTGTCACTGTCTTCCACCATCCTCGTCCATGTTAACTATAATTTTTAGTCATTTTATCGATAGCCAAATCTTTACTAAAACAGTTTACCACAACTGCAGCGGCCCTTTGCAGGCAAAAATAAAACACTGGTACCCCTTTCAGAGACCAGTGCATGATAAATCAATTGTTTCAGCTTAGTCTTTCCACGGATCATGCAGAATGATCGTCTGGTCACGATCAGGACCCACGGAAACAGTGGCGAGTTTCGTCTGTGATAACTCTTCAATCCGGTGCAGGTATTTCTGCGCATTTTGTGGCAGGTCTTCAAACTTC
The DNA here is from genome assembly GCF_947387495.1 of Limosilactobacillus difficilis. Taxonomy (GTDB): domain Bacteria; phylum Bacillota; class Bacilli; order Lactobacillales; family Lactobacillaceae; genus Limosilactobacillus; species Limosilactobacillus difficilis. The sequence goes on along the minus strand of NZ_CANDNU010000028.1, from coordinate 11,274 downwards.
TTGACCTTGGTGATGTCCTCATCCCAGCCAGGTAATTCTTCGTAAACCGGCTTGCAACGGTCCAGTTCACTCAAGCTAGCCGGGTAGTAGTCGATTTCCTTGCCATCGAGCTCGTAGGCCTTGCAGATCTTGACCGTCTTAAAACCAGATAAGACGTCCAGCAAGTTCAAACTCAGCCAGGTCAGACCGTCAGCCCGCCGAGCGTGACGCATTGCCACGGAGTCGAACCAACCGATCCGCCGTGGCCGGTGGGTAACAACCCCGTATTCATTACCCTTTTCCCGAATGCTGTCACCAATTTCATCATGCAGTTCGGTCGGGAACGGACCTGAACCAACCCGCGTGCAGTAGGCCTTGCAGATCCCAACGATGGTGGTCAGCTTGTTCGGGCCAACACCTGCACCGGTAGCGGCACCACCGGCAGCTGGGTTGGACGAAGTAACGTATGGGTAGGTCCCTTCATCCAAGTCCAGCATCGTCCCCTGGGCCCCTTCGAAGAGGACCTTCTTGCCGGCATCCAGAGCATTGTTGACTAACAAGGACGTGTCAGCAACATACTTGCGCAGTTCCTCGGCGTAGCCCAGGTATTCCTTGAAGATCGAGTCAAAGTCCAGCGGTTCTTTACCATAGACCTTGGTGATAATCTTATTCTTCAAGGCCAGGTTCCGCTTCAACTTAGCTGCAAAAGTATCGTGTTCGAGCAAATCACACATCCGGATCCCAATCCGGGCTGCCTTGTCCATGTAAGTAGGACCGATCCCCCGTTTCGTGGTTCCGACAGCGTTGGCACCCTTCGCTTCTTCTTCGTACTGATCCAAAGCGATATGGTACGGCATCGTGATGTGGGCCCGGTTTGAAATCCGCAGACCTGTCGTGTCGATCCCGCTCCCGCTCAGATAGTGAATTTCCTGAAGCAAGGCCTTCGGGTTGATGACAACCCCGTTACCGATTACGGCCATCTTGTGAGCCCCGAAAATTCCAGAAGGAACTAACCGCAATGCGTACTTCTTACCCTCAAAAATGATGGAGTGACCAGCGTTGTTACCACCCTGAGAACGAACAACAACGTCAGCTTTCTGACTCAGGTAGTCGGTCATCTTACCCTTGCCTTCATCGCCCCACTGACTGCCAACGATCACAACTGCTGCCATTAACTTTCACCTCATTAAATTCTTTACAGCACACACTTACTTTCACAGTTTACTCAATCGGCAATCAATAATCAATACATAGCGAACAAATTTTGTAAGCTTATTTTTCATTGTACGTTTTTTGGCTTTCATTCATTGACGCCTTGCCGGATTTTGTCGATAATGTGTTGGGGATTGTTTTAGCACCTGAAGGAGGATCTTATGCAAACATTTGATTTCGACGACGTCCAGCTCATTCCCAATGAATGTGTCATCAAAAGCCGGAAAGAGGCGGACACCAGTGTGCAATTTGGCCCCCGCCGTTTCAAAATTCCTGTCGTCCCAGCCAACATGGCCAGTGTCATCGACGAGAATTTAGCAATCTGGCTAGCCAAAAACGATTACTACTACGTGATGCACCGTTTTGAGCCGGAAAAACGCAAAACTTTCATCAAGGATATGCATGCCCGCAAGCTCTTTGCCTCTATTTCCGTCGGCATCAAAGATAGTGAGTACGACTTCATCGACCAATTAAAAGCCGAACATTTGAATCCGGAATACGTTACAATTGATGTCGCTCACGGCCATTCCATCTACGTCATTAAAATGATCAAGTACATTAAAAAACAGCTGCCCGGCTGCTTTCTGACAGCTGGCAACGTGGCGACGCCCCAGGCCGTCCGCGATCTCGAAAATGCCGGTGCCGACGCGACCAAAGTAGGCGTCGGGCCCGGCAAGGCCTGCATCACTAAGCTAAAAACCGGTTTTGGGACTGGCGGCTGGCAATTGTCCGCCGCCCGTCTCTGTAGCAAAGCGGCTTCCAAACCGATCATCGCTGACGGCGGGATCCGCCACAACGGCGACATCGCAAAGTGCGTCCGTTTCGGGGCCTCGATGGTCATGATCGGTTCAATGCTTGCCGGCCACCTCGAGTCGCCTGGCAACGTCATCACCATCAATGGCAAACGCTACAAGCAGTACTGGGGATCCGCTTCTGAAATGCAAAAAGGCGCTTATCGCAACGTCGAAGGCAAGCAGATGCTGGTTCCCTACCGGGGATCAATCAAGAAGACCCTCGATGAGATGCAGCAAGATCTCCAATCATCCATCTCCTATGCCGGAGGTCGCGATCTGATGGCAATCCGTAAAGTGGATTATGTCATCGTCAAGAATTCGATCATGGATGGCGATTAATCAACAATTAACAAATTAAGGGTCCCGACGACACCGCCGGAACCCTTTTTATTGTTAATGAAAACTCAAACCCAACAAAGAAATGATCACGTAAGTCATCCCCGAGGCAATGACTGGGCCAGCCGCCACCCCTTTCAAAAAGACCACCCCGAGGATCGTCCCAAAGACCAGGGCCACCGTTACCTGGGGCACCACTGCCAACTGGTTAACGCCGTACTTGGAAAGCACTGCGACTAGAATGCCACAAGCAACCGCGATCCAACCGGCCGGCATCTTAAAGGCCTGCCACAAGTCTTGAAAAGTGATTTGTCCGGTTGCAATCGGAATCAGAATGGCAATTGAAATGATCGTCACACCCCAATTGATCCCTTTGGCCTGAATTACGGGGAACCACTGACGAGTGTAAGGAATCAGCTTCAAAACCATCACAACGACACTGGCGATCACGAGGGACATATTTTTACCCAGCGCGGCCACCAGCAAAACTAGTGCCAAAAAAAGCCAACTTTGCATCTTTTACCTCACTATTATTTTATCTCTACTTGTTGCTGCGTCTGGACCAGGTACAAGAATTTGCGGATTGGTCGCGGCCCATCTGTCGAATCATCTGCCGTAATTTTGCGCAAGGCCTCTTCATAGAGCCGCAATTGGCCACCATAATTATCCACCATCCGCTGCTGGAACTCGGCATTGCTTTCCTCGCGCTGCGGATGATCTGTCTTATAGTCAAACAAGATAATTCCATCATCAGTTGTCAGATAGCCATCGATGATCCCGTGGATCAACACGCTGTCCTTATCATCGCCACCCTGGCCAAAATCTTGGAACAAACGTGCGGCATCAATCAACATCGAAAACGGCGCCTCTCGCCGAACATCCCCGGCATGTTTTAAAACCAGCTGACCCACCGGCGTCTGGTAAAAACCCGCAACACCGGCCGCGTTGATCCGCTTGGCGATCTCATCGCTTGGAATCAGCTGTTGTGCCTGCAAACGGTCAATGGTCGCGTCGACCAGCTGCTGACTAACCGTTCCCTGATCCAACGGCAATTTCTGAAAAACCAGGTGCGTCGCCGTTCCAACCAGCGTAGCACTAGGCGCTGCCGTCGTTGCCTTGGCAAAGCGGGGAGTTGCAAAGCTGCTTTGAGCGTCGCGGCGTTCATCAGCATCCGGGTCAGTAGCCAAGGCTTTTCGCTTTTTAAAATGCAGGGCAGCCATTTCACTGGTATCACTATCAGCGATATTGACCATCTCCCGAATCCCGGATACCGCTTGGTAGGCATTGGTGACCGTCGCCACGGCATAGCGATAATTGTCGGCACTCTTGTCAGCCGGATCACTGCGGAAATACAAGGTCTGCCGCAGCTTTTGCTGAAACTCTTCGTCGACCAGTGCCGAAGAATGCTTCGTTGTTTCATCATGGCTGGCAGTAAACTGCTTTAACGCTTTTTCAACGTCCTGCCGATCAAAACTGTTCATCGTAAAGTGGGTCGTCGCAAGGCCCAACTCACTGGCCGTTTCCCGATCTTGGAAGTTTGAGCCACCCCACTTTTGGGGATCAAAGTCCTCATAACGGGCCAGGCACATCCCTAGCCAATCAAGCATGGAGGCGGCTTGCAAGCGCAGGCTGACCGGCAGGACCCGTTGGTTGTCACTGGCCGCTGCCCGCCAGTGCCCCCACAACCGCTGAATTCCCAGCGGACTCCGCGGCTGGCTTTCGTTGATCGAGCCAGTGATGATCAGACGCTGTTCGGCCCGGGTCAAAGCTACGTAAAGGATCCGCATATCCTCGGCCCGCTCCCGTTGCAGACTTTGCGCACCAATCAACTTCCCCTGGGGAAGGGTGTACTGGACCTGCGGGTCGCTGAGCTGTAGCGCTCCGGCGGCTTGGTCATTCTTGCCTGGCAGACGGTCAATGATCGGAATCCCGATCCCGGCATCAGCGTCAATCTTGGTTGCATTCTGGTTCTTGCGAAAACCGTGGTTCGTGTCTACCAGGAAAACCACCGGGAATTCCAAGCCCTTACTGCCGTGAATCGTCATCACGTTCACCATGTTAGGGGCCGTTTTCGTCACGGCCTGGCCAATGTCTTCATCCCGTTTCTGTAGCTGGCTGATCAGACGAATGAACTGGTAGAGACCCTGGTAGCCGTTCTCTTCGTACTGGTTGGCTCGCTGATACAAAGCGTGTAGATTGGCCAGCCGCTGGTCGCCACCCGGCATCGCGCCAAAGTAATCGAGCAGGCCGGTGTCCTTATAGATTTGCCAAATCAACTCGCCGATCGACCGGCGCTGAGCAAGCAGCCGCCACTGGTCAAGCAAGTCAATGAAATCACTCACCTTTTTTTGAAGAGCAACAACTGCATCCTGCTTATCAAAATCTGTCTCACCAGCCAATAACAGTAAGTCGTCCTTCTCGGTATGGACAAAGTTGCGAAGGGCGGCATAGTAGCCGACGTGGCGCTGAGCAATACGCACGTAAGCCATCTCAGGTTCGGTCATATTGACGACCGGCGAGCGCAACACGGCCGCTAAAGGAATGTCTTGGTAGGGATTATCAATAAGCCGCAGGAGGTCCAGCATCAACCGGACTTCGTTAGATTGGAAATAATTGCGAACGTCGCTAACGGTCACTGGAATGCTGAGCTGGCCAAATTGGTTGACGATCTCGTTGTTGATTGCCTTTGTCCGTGACAGGATTGCAATGTCACCAAAACCGACAGGCCTTTCTGTCTTCAGATTCGAATCATAAATTGTTTCATGATTAACCATTTGGAGAATCCGTTCCCCAATCATCCGCACTTCACCGGTCATCTTATCTGCTTCCGGTTGGGCGGCCAAACCATCCCCGGGCTCTTTATTTTCGGCAGACGAATCTTTGCCTTCATGCTCGTCATCCTTGGCATTGGCATCGTAAAGCATCAACTCGGTCGGCTGGGCATGATCAGGATACCAATCGGCCGCAAATTGCAGGTGGGCCTCATCATCGTAGTCCATTTCCCCAAAGTTTTTGTCCATCAGCTGTTCAAAGATGACGTTCGTAAAGCTGGTGACGTTTTGCATCGACCGGAAATTTTGTTTGAGCGTCAGCAATTCTCCACCGTCATCATCAGTCTGGTAACGCTGGGCCCGTTTGAGGAAGAGGGTCGGGTCCGCCTGACGGAAACGGTAGATCGACTGCTTGACGTCCCCCACCATAAAGAGATGGTTGTAGCCTTCGGTTGCCAGACCGCCGATGATGGTGTCCTGCAGCTGGTTGGTATCCTGGTATTCATCCACCATGATCTCCCGGTAACGGTGATGCAGTGCTTCTTGGGCCTGCCTTCCCGCCTCACTGTCTGTCGTCATGATCTGATAGGTCAGATGTTCGAGATCACCGAAGTCCAGCAAGTGACGCTGTTGTTTAATCTGCTGATAACGCTGGCGATATTCCCAGGTGACGTCCGCCAGTTTGTTAACTAAACTTTTGGCAATTTTTGTCAAGTGGATCAGCTGTTGGTTATCCAACTGGAAATATTGTTTGTTCAAGGCATTGTCATGGGATGATTTGATCGTGTTCCGGAGCTGATCGCGGGCGTCTTTCATCTGCTTTTCAACATCCTGATCATCGCCAAAATCTTCCTTAATTTTTTTGGTAAGCCGCTTCCACTTTACCCCCTCAAGGGCGGCCTTAAAATCATCCCACGAGCTTGTTGGCAGAAGCTGCAGCAGATCATTGATTTTAGTGCGATCATTATCCAACAATTCATAATAATTGGGCCATCCATGAGCCTGCTTCATCAATGAGTCATAACGACGCAAGATTTCTTTCAGTCGCCCCGCAAGATAGGGCCGCAACTGTTGCTGATAGAAAGCACTGGCCGTAAAGTCCTCACCGTCAAGCTGGTAGTTAGCGGTTAGGCTTTTGAGCCAGGCATGTGGGTCCGCCTTGGCATTGGCTTCCCGGTCCAGACGCTGCACCACCTCGTACAGGCCATCGTCATTCCGGTCACCGGCAAAGTTGATCACCAGCCGCTCAAACATCCGCCGGGCTGGAGCTTTCTTCGTCGCGTCTGCGCTGTATTCTTCTTCACGGACATCATCCCAAACCTGATTTTGTAGGAGGGTGGTTTCGGTATCGTCATTTAGCAGTCGGTACTGGGGATCCAGGTTGATCACGTAGTAGTAACGTCGGATAACCTGCTGGCAAAAAGCATCAATGGTACTGATGTCGGCCAAGGCAACCCGTTCCGCCTGCCGCTGCAGCCGTTCTATTTGGCTAGCCTGCAAGCGATCGCGAATTTTATCTCGCATATGTTGGGCCGCATCACGGGTAAAGGTCACCAGCAAAAAATCATCGATGTTCAGATCCGGATTGTCTTTCAGCAACTGAAATACCCGTTCTACCAGGACCGTCGTCTTCCCTGAGCCGGCAGAGGCAGAAACCAGAATGTCTTTACCTCGGGCATCAATAACTGCTTGTTGGCGGGGCTTAAATTTAGTCTTTGCCATTATTTCGGTCCTCCTCTAGTTTTTGTTCCCATTCTTTTTCATCGGTTGACAAGTCATGGTAGCGCTCCTGGTCCAGAACGTCGTCGAAGTGGAAAACATCAGCATAATCCGTGTAATCCAGGCCCGTTTGCCGCTGGCCGCCACTAATCTTACGGTAAGGTCTCAGCTGATCTTCACCATTCAGAATCCGCTGGCCAGCCTCTTTGAGCAAGCAGATGTTTTCTTTGAGCAACTGGTCAAAGAGCTCCGGCGCCAGTAAGACAGACCCTTTTTTCGGCTGTAACTGTTTTTTGACTACTTGATAAAAAAGATTTGGCTGGCCATCGCTGTTCAGTTCATGCAGAAAGGCTTCGTCTTCTTTTAAGACCCCGTGGTAGCTGTAGTTGTTCTGCAAAAAGCGACTGATTTCTAAGCTGGGGTACTTAAAGTGCTGTTTGCTCAGGTGGAGGAAGTTAGCCCCGCCAACCTGGGCAGTCTTCCCGTCCAACAAAATACGTTCATTTTTAGGATCAGCCAGGACGTTGAGATAGGCCAGCAACTGCAGCTCAATTCCGCTGAGAGCATCGACAAGAGCAAACTTGCGATTACCGGATTTGTAATCGACAATCGTTAGGTAATCATCAGCCAGTTGCTGGGCCGGGTCACGCTTTACGAGATCAATCCGGTCGATCCGCCCACGCAGGGACAATTCAGCTTTATCGTCTACCGGAATAATCAGGGGCCGAAGCGGTTGGTTTTCGTCTTCATCCCGACCCACATTAGGACCAAACGATTGCTCCGTCACCAACGGCACGGCATTGGTAGCTTGCGCTTGTCGCCAAAGAACCTGGGCCATGGCCTGGATCATCGCGTCCAATTGCCGGACCTGGAAATTCACGCGGGAATACTTTTGCTGATAATTAGCTAAACCCGGCTGCTGTGCCAGGGCAAATTTGCCTGCCTGCTGTGCGTAATCACGGACTTTTTGATCCGTCAGCTGCGCTAGCTGTCCCTGCGGCACAAGGTGAATAAACTGGGCTAAACCATCGTGGAAGAAGGTCCCGGCATTATCACTGGCAATGTCCATTTCCTGCCGCTTCTGCAAGCCGAGGCCATACTGGAGAAAGTATTGGTAAGGATTGCGGTAGAAAGTTTCGAGCTGGGAAATTGACCCCCGCAACCGCAAAATCCCATCGGCCCCCCGGTGGCCGTAAAGCTCGTGGGCCAATGCCGGTGGCAACTGTACAGGATCGTTGCGGTAATAGAGACCACTTTGTCCAATTTGGTATGAAGCGGTTTGGGAAGCAGCCAGAGCCTGGTCAACTGCCTGCCAGGCCGGGCTCAGCAGATCCCGATCTTTAGCAAAGGCTCGCTCATCAAAGACCGCTTTTCGCTGCTGGCTGAGGCTCTGATGCTGGTCTTTTGCGGCCCGCAAAACCCGCATCAGAACTCCCGCCGTCATCACCGGGCTGCCGATGAACGGCTGAACTGCGGCCATTCCAGCATCCGGTTGCGGAGCGAATGGCTGGTCGTTTTTCAGCGAATTAGTATCATCGTCCCAATAGTTAAAGGACTTAGCCAGGACAATCATGTAGGGCGACATAGACAAGCCAGTTTTATCTTCGGCATTATCCGTCGTCGGGGCCGTCATAATTAATTCTTTTGTGCCGCTCAGCATACCAATATAGGCCAGAAATGGCTCATTACGCAGGCGGGCAACTCCCGTAGTCGGCAGATACTTGCCTTCGCTGACGTCATCGTTGATCAGCTGGCGCTCCGCGTCGTTCAGTAGACCGGTGGCTTTCTTGCTCTCCGGCATCACGTCTGCGGTGGCGCCAATGATAATGGTCACCTTCCGTTCATTAGTCTGGGTGATCCCCGTTTCAGATACCATCACCTGATCCAGAGTCGACGGGATTTGGGAATAATCAGCCACCGCTAAACCATTGGCAAGGATGTCACCAAAGTCGCTGACGGTCACGTCTAAGTCTTGTCCCATAATATCGACGTACTCATCCAGGAGCTTGCAGAGTTCTTCCCAGACTTGGTGCGGCTGCTCTGCAGCAGCCTGGTCGCCATTTTGGCGATCTAAACGGGCCCAATAGCTGAGCCGCCGTTTGATTTGCACATCCGTAACCAGGAAATTATAGAGGACAAGAGCTAATTCGCGGCCGTTCTGTGCTTCGTCCAGTTGCTTGAACAACGGCCGGAGCAGCGAAGTGACGAAATGCTTAACGGTGTTGATCACAAAATTATTTTGTTTGGCAGTCTGACTAGCCAGGTCGTCAGTAGCAGTCGGTACTTGATGATAGTCGATTCCCTTGACGGGCCGCCCATCTTCATAGGACCAGTTATAGTTGCTTGTCCAGTCACTAGCGACGATTCCGTTCTTCAAACACCAATTTTCCGTCTGGTAAACCATATTCATGAAGCCCGTCCGCGTGAGCTTCTTGCCCATTAGATCTTCTTGGCCGTCGGGAAAGAGCAGCCCGGTTTTGAGCAGGCTAATGACGTCAGCCGTTTGAAAACCGCTTTGTTTAAGAACAAAGATTTCCTGAATCAGGGTGACGAGCGGATGCTTGTTCATCCGTTTTTCGTGATCGTTAAAAACCGGGATCTCGGCAGCCCGAAAGACTGGTTCAATCACGTTGGCGTACTTATCCAGGTGTCGTGTCAATACAAGAAAGTCCCGGAAGCGGTACTTGCCGCTAGCCACTAACTGGCGAATTTTGTTGGCCACCCGCTGCACTTCGGCAAGGCGTGTCGGTGCAGTAAAGAACTCCACCCCTTCCGGCGCTCGAACGGACGGCACCTGTCCAAAGCGGGCAACAGCTTTCATGACGTCTTCAACTGTCTGCAAACCTGGGGCCACCCGTTTACTTGGCGTGGCGACGTCTGGCAAAAGCTTGACCCCGGGCTGGGCCGTCGCAAACTTCACCAACCGGGCATACTGCCGGCCAGATTCATAGAAAAGATCATGGTCGGCGGGCCAGTGTCCCTGCCGATAAGGCCGATCCAAAACGAGCCCGATCGTTGTGCTAGCCGCGTTAGTAATCATCTTTTCCACGACCAGCAACTCATTAGCGGTAAACTGGGCAAAACGGTCAAAGTAAAAGTGGGTGCGAGAAAAGTCATTGTGGTCTAGATACGCAGCCAATTGCTGGTAAATATTACTGCCGGATAAGTAGCCGCCCGTGGCCTGATTGAAATGTTCATAGACATCCGCGAGCACCTTTAATTTTGCTGCTTGGTTCGTGTGAACACCGGTCTTTGCCGGCTGTTCCAACACCTTGGTGGCCACTTGCCGCAAATCGTTGGGATTGATGTTAGCCATCTGCAATTGTTGAATCTGCTGGGTCAGACTGGCAACGAAGCCAGGACGTTTGACTTCACCGGCGTAAATTCCCATCTCTCCTTGCCGTGACTGGACCAGTTTAGTCATCAGCATCGTAGCCCCGACATTGCTGAGACGAGGAGCTTGGTAAGCGGCGGTGTCACGCAGTAAATACCAGGCCAAGCGGCTGAGCGATAACACCTGGACGCGCGATTGAGCATAAATACCCTGGCCGCCAAGCTCCCCCTGCAGGTTTTTGAGTACGCTGATTTCACTAACAAACTTAATGTGGTTGGGAACTAAGTAAAAAAAATTGTCGTGCGGGTGCGCACGCAATTGCTTGGCTAGTTCTTGAACCAACTTTTTTTGGTGATTTTTGCTTGCTTCACCAAGGACAAAATGCAGGCTTCCCATGACGATCCCTCCGAAAAAATTATCCTTCCCTATTTTATACGTTTGTCGATCTAAATGCATCCGCTCGGCCACCGGAAAGAGGCGCACCCGTTAGCATTACGGTTAATGTTTCACGTGAAACATTAACCTTCCTTCCCCAATCCTCCTCCAGAAGCCATTAACAAGCCCTTGTGAAAGCGCTTGCAAAAGATTAAGATAGAGGTGAATGTTGCTTGGCACCAGAAAGGACGCTGCAAAATGACAAATTACGATGATGAATTAGGTGAAGTAATCCAAAACAATCGGAACCTTTTCCACAGTATTGGCGATGCTGGCAAAGGTTTCTCTGCCTTGCACAAATCCGCCACAGAAGCGGGAGCGCTCGACAGTAAAACTAAAATCTTGCAAGCACTCGCCATTGCGATTGCAATCCGTTGCGACGGTTGCATTGTGCAACACACAAAGGGTGCCATCAAGGCCGGCGCCACCCGGCAAGAAATTATTGAGACCATTAACGTAGCCATCATGATGGGCGGCGGGCCAGCCACTGTTTATGGTGGCCGGGCTTTAGCCTGTGCTGACCAATATCTGAAGGAAGCAGAAAATAAATAATTTCAACCATTACATTAATACCAATCATGCAAGCCTCCCGCCCAGCAGCGAGGGGCTTTTTTATGAGACGAATTGTCAAACTAAGTGCAACGGTTCTTCAAAAAATATCTCAAACGGTGTTTGATAGTTTAATATTTTTCTA
>NZ_CANDNU010000027.1 GCF_947387495.1 Limosilactobacillus difficilis | reverse complement strand
TAGAAAAATATTAAACTATCAAACACCGTTTGAGATATTTTTTGAAGAACCGTTGCACTTAGTTTGACAATTCGTCATAATCGTTGGAGGATTAGGGCGATGAGCAATTTTGTTAACGATCAATTGAGTGATCAGGAACGAGTTCAGTTAGCCAAACTCGAGTATCAACAATTCTTCAGTCAGCAATCGATTGTACTCCCGAATGGGCGATTTTTAGGGAAAGTTTGGCAACTAGCCCCGGCCGGTTTACGGGCGTGTGCCATCGTTGATTCCTTAGCTGATCCGCGGGAAGTAACGGTACTATACCGTGGCTCGACGATGATGCCGGTGGATCCAGATGTCTGGACCCATGAATGGCTGGATACTAACTTGCCGATCGGGCGGGCGCTTATGAGTCATCAACACTATGTTCCTGCCCAATTGCGCCGGGCTGGCCGTTGGTTGATGAAACTATTGGCCGCGGCACCACGAGCCCAATTTTACCTCTACGGTCACTCACTGGGCTCAATGAATGCCCAGTATGCGGCAATTGCCTGCCGACATCCTGGGCGGATCGGCAATGCATGGTTGTATGAGGGCTCGAATGTCTACCAGCTTCTCAATGATGAAGAACGTAGCTGGGCGGTGCAGCTGAAAGGCCAGCTTCATCAATATATTGATCCACTCGATTCGCTGGCTATCGGCTATACTGATTTTCAGCACGTAATCGGTCAGTTGCACTACGTGGACTCAGTTTTCAAGCCGCGGATTCTTCAACATATGTGGGGTGGATATCGTTATGATGATCAAGGACGTTTGCGACTGCTCATGCCGGATGACCCCTTGGTTCAAGCTAGTCAAGCATTGACGAAGGGAATCCTCAGCGACCGGCGGGAATGGCTGCCGACTGATGATAGTCAGGTGATTATCAGCTTGCGCCAACTGATGGCCAAAGCCGCGGCATGGCGGAAGTCATTGGAGAATTAATAACTACCGGTGCGACGTTAACTTTTTAACCGCTCACCCCGAATGCCAAAAAAAGCCAGTTGCTCTCCTTTGAGCGGCTGGCTTTTAGCGTTATTTACTTTACTTTGCCCTAGTCGTCCCAAACTTTCTTGGCGACGTTGAAGGCGGACCAGGCGTTTGGCCAGCCAACGTAAAAGGCTAGTTGGGTGATCATTTCAGCAATTTCCTGCTTGGTGATACCATTCTTCTTGGCCGTTTGCATGTGGTACGGGAGCTGTTCAAAGGCACCCTTGGTGATTAGGGCAGTCACCGTTAAGAAACTCCGGTCGCGAGGGCTCAGTTCCTTTTCCCGGGACCAAACCTGGCCGAAAAGAACGTCATCATTTAATTCAGCAAATTTTGGTGCGAAGTCGCCTAATTGGTCGCGACCTGCCGTTTGTTTTTTGGCCATCTTCATTCCTCCTCAATGCATTGTGATGTTAATTACTTATCGAGCTGGTCGTAGTAAGCGTCATCGACCTTTTCACACCATTCACTAGTGCCCTTAGTGATGGCAATGTGTGAGAACCAAGAATCCTTGGTAGCGCCGTGCCAATGCTTAACTCCTTCGTGGATAGCTACTACGTCCCCGGGGTGCAGTTTGCGCGCCGGCTTGCCTTCTTCTTGGTACCAACCTTCGCCGGCAGTTACCAGGAGAATTTGGTAACCGTTGTGGTGGATGTGCCAGTCATTGCGGCAACCCGGTTCAAAGTTAACGTTCGAAACGTTAATGTCGATGTTGTCGTCAGGGCTGACCAGACCATTGAGGTAGCTAGTGCCGATAAAGTACTTGGCAAAGGCGACGTTCTTGTCACCAAAGCCGAACATGTCATTTTTAACTTCTGATTCATTCTTAGCCATGATTAAGACCATCCTTTCTATCTCTCGTTTCAACACTGTTTATTTTAAGGAATGAGCCTACCGATGTAAAATACTTATTTTCTTTTTAGACCTATGCAATAAGTGAATAAAAGCTTTCCTAAATCAATCCGGAAAGCACTTTCACATTCGTTTGATAACCGATATAATTATCGGTGTAAACCGGTTGGATGGAGGAAATTGTGATTATGACAGACAGATATAAGAGTGTCTTTGACATTATCGGACCAATCATGGTGGGACCTTCCAGCTCCCATACTGCCGGGACGTTGCAGATTGGACGGATGGCCCGGATTATCTTCGGGGGCGATCCGGCTGAACTGGTGGTGCACTACTATGATTCTTTTGCCCATACGCACTTGGGCCACGGAACCGACTATGCTATTGTTGCCGGGGTTTTGGGGATGGAGCCCGATGATCGCCGGGTACCGATGGCCGTTCGGATGGCACGCAACATGGGAATTAAGATCCGCTTCATTGAAGAAAAGCAACATAGTCCCGTCGGCCATCCCAACACGGCCTGGCTGGAGTTGACCAACCGGGATCATACACTCAAAATGGGACTGATCGGTTGTTCTATCGGCGGGGGGATGATTGAAGTGCGTCGTATTCGCTACAATGACGTGACTTTCAACACGCCGGGACCACTCCCGATTATTTTGTTCCGGGATGTTCAGCAGAGTGCCGAGATCCATATGAAATTACTGAAGATGGTGATGGCGGTCGGACCAATGCTGAACCAGCAGAGCACCAATGGCAAGCGGGCCGCCATCTATTCATTTACAATGAAGAACCCAGTCAAGCCGGCTCAGCTGAAGAAGCTCCAGGAGGCTTTTCCTAAGCTAGCCCTGTTACAAGTGGAGGAATGATGATGTATAAGTCAGTAGAAGACTTGATTGATACGGCCACTGCCCGGCGCAAACCGGTATCTGACCTGATGATTGAACAAGAAATGCAAACGACAGGTTTGAGTCGTGACAAAATTTGGCAGAAAATGGAGCGTAACCTTGAGGTGATGAAAAAAGCCGTCGCCAAGGGCAGTCAAGGCGATGGGGTCCACTCGAAGACGGGGTTGACCGGGGGCGATGCCGCCAAAATTCGTGAGTACCGGCAAACCCATCATTCCCTGAGTGGTGACACGATTATGAAGGCCGTTCAAGGAGCGATCGCAACCAACGAAGTCAACGCCGCAATGGGGATTGTCTGCGCGACGCCGACGGCCGGTTCGTCTGGCACCCTTCCTGGGATCCTCTTCATACTTAAAGATCGGATCGAGCTGTCCCACGAACAGGAAGTTCGCTTCCTCTTCACAGCCGGAGCGTTTGGCCTCGTAATTGCTAACAATGCCTGCATCGCCGGCGCAAGCGGTGGTTGTCAGGCCGAAGTTGGCAGTGCTTCGGCAATCGGGGCGGCCGCGGCAGTTGAAGTTGCCGGTGGTACCCCAGAAGAGTCCGCCAACGCGCTCGCGATTGCGATGGCCAATCTTGAGGGTTTGGTCTGTGACCCGGTTGCTGGCCTGGTCGAGGTGCCGTGTGTTAAGCGGAACGCCATCGGGGCAACGAACGCCCTCGTTGCGGCTGATATGGCGCTGGCCGGCTGCACAAGCCGGATTCCGGTCGACGAAGTGATCTCAGCGATGAACGAGGTGGGTCGATCGATGCCGACGGCTCTCCGGGAGACGGGGCAAGGTGGTTTGGCCGGTACGAAGACCGGGCAGCTATTGCGTCATAAGTTATTGCATGAGATGTAGTAAAAAACCGTTGCTCGCTTGGGCAACGGTTTTTCTCATCTTAGTCTTCGAAGTATTCATATAATTTATCGACGTCGAGCTGCTTTTTTTCTTCACCTTTAAAATCAGCGGCAATCTGGCCGTCCTTCAGCACAATCAGTCGGTTGCCATAAGTGAGGGCGTCTTCAAGATGGTGAGTGATCATTAGGGCCGTCAAGTGGTCTTGGTGGATACGCTCATTCGTAGCATGGAGAAGCGAGCGGCTGGTGTGGGGGTCGAGGGCGGCAGTATGTTCGTCTAATAGGAGCAGGTCGGGGCGCTTCAGGGTGGCCATCAGAAAGCTGAGTGCTTGGCGTTGCCCACCGGAGAGGTCACCGGTGGCGGTGGTCATTCGGTTCTCCAAACCGTTGTGCATCGATGCGGCCAGTTTGGTGAAGCGGGTCATGTTCTGCTTCAATTTTCGCGGGACCAAGTAGCGGTGCTCACCCCGTTTCGTCGCCAGCAGCATGTTTTCGGCGACGTTCATTCGCGGGGCCGTTCCCACCTTAGGGTCTTGGAAAACCCGGGCCAGAAAATTGGTACGCTGTTCGACGCTCATCGTAGTGATGTCGGCACCATTGTGGTAGATTTGGCCCTCATCGGCGGGCAGGTTACCGCTGATGACGTTGAAGAGGGTGGATTTCCCAGCCCCGTTGGTCCCGACGATGGTGATGAAGTCGCCGTCGTTAATGGTTAAATTGATGCCCTTTAGGATGGTGGTTTCGTTGGACGCACCTTTGTTCACGATGGTTTTGACATTTTCAAGCTTCAGCATTGGTTCAGTCATGAGTCTTAACTCCCTTCAGGAACGGTTCTTTGATATGTAAGATATTGTTCAATTGCGGCAGCATCATGCAGATGGCGAGGACAATTGATGAAATCAGGTTGAGGTCGTTGGTGCTGAAACCGAGTTGGAGAACGGCTAATAGGATCAGGCGGTAAATAATACTGCCAAGGGTGACGGCGATCAGCCGCTGGTTGAGGGTCAGTTCCCCAAAGGCCACCTCACCGATAATAATTGAGGCGAGGGCGATCACGATGGTCCCGATCCCCATGTTAACGTCGGCGTAACCGTTGCTTTGGGCGATCAACGCCCCACAGAGACCGACGATCCCGTTGGAAACCGCGAGACCGACGATGATCATTCCATCAGTGTGGATTCCGAGTGAGCGGGCCATCATGGGGTTGTCACCAGTCGCAATGAAGGCTTGGCCGTAATCGGTCTGCAAAAAGAAGACGATCAGGGCAGTGACAATAATGATGACGATCAGGCCGAGACTGACCGTGTCGAAGTATTGTGGCAACCCGCTAAAGCCGGAGAGAAGGGTCGCGTGACCGAGCAGGGAGACGTTAGACTTGCCCATAATCCGTAAATTGACGGAGTAGGCGGCAGTCATCGTCAAAATTCCGGCCAACAGACTGTCAATTTTGGCTTTGGTGTAGAGGAGGCCGGTGATCAGACCAGCCAGCATCCCAGCCAAGAAGGCGTAGCAGGCGGCTGCGATCGGTGACGCCCCGTGAACAATCGCGGTAACGGCCGTAGCAGCGCCCAGTGGGAAGGTCCCTTCGACTGTCATGTCGGCGATATTCAAGATCCGGAAAGTTAAGTAGAGGCCGAGCCCCAGGAGAGCCCACAAAAGCCCTTGGCCAATTGCTGATGTAATAAGATTCATTATTTGAATACCTCCCCGTTTTTTTCTGCTTCGTGTTTGAAATGAGCTGGGATGTGCAAGCCGAGTTTCTTGGTCTGCTTTTCGTTTAAAATCGGTTCCCCGCGACGGATAAATTTGATCGGCGTTGTACTTGGCTTCTTACCCTTCAGGACTTGGCCCGTGACCTTGCCGCCTTCAACTCCTAACTGGTACTGGTTGATCCCGTAGGTGGCTACCCCACCTTGTTTGACCATCGTGTCAGCAGCCGGGAAGACCGGTTTGTTAGCGGCGTTAGCGTTTTTGACCAGGGTCTGCATAGCGCCGGCAATGGTGTTGTCAGTCGGGACGATGACGGCATCATTATCGGCCAGAGCTTGCTGGGAAACCTGGTTGAGGTCGTTACTGTTGGCGATTGAGTAGGATTTCAATGTGACGCCTTCACGCTTGGCTTCCTTGACGAACAGCCGGTGCTCGGTCGATGCGGAGTTATCGCTTGAGGTGTAGATGATCCCGAAACTCTTGGCGTGGGGCATGAATTCGCGATACAGTTTGAACTGCTGTTTAATCGGCGCTTGGTCGGAAACCCCGGTGATGTTGCCGCCCGGATGCTGGTTGTCCTTGACCAGGCCGGCCCCTTTCGGGTTGGTAACGGCCCCGATGATGATCGGTGTCTTCTTGGTCGAGTTGGCTACCGCCTGGGACGCCGGAGTGGTGATTGTGTAGATGACGTTGTTGTTCTCGTTGACCAGCTTGTTGGCCATTGTCCGCAGGTTGCTTTGATCTCCCTGGGCGTTTTGGTAGTCGATTTTGAGATTCTTGCCGCGGTGGTAGCCTTCCTCAGCCATCCCGTGCAAAAAGCCCTTATAAATTTGGTCCAGTGCCGGGTGGTGCATCAGTTGCAGAACCCCGACGTGAGGTTCGCGCTGAGCGGCCGTTCGCCCGCCGCCTTCCCGGAAGAAAGCCACCCCCAGGAAGGCTAGCAGGATCACGATTAGCGTGTACATTCGTTTCATAAAACTTGTCCTCCTCAATAATAAAGAAATAAGTGCAAAGAAAAACGGCAGCTCCACATGGGGGCTGCCGTTAGAAGGCAAAAAGAAAGCCCGCATGTGGGATCCATGCAGGCAAATTAAAAGATCAGCCGGCACAGATACGATCTGCCATCCCAGGTCGTATCCATGACGGATCAACCTGAGCTACCGGCTTTGCCAACGATTGTTGTCTTTGCTGTTGGTATAACTCATGTTCTGATCTCCTTTCGTTTCTTGATGCACTCAGTATAAGCGACTTTGCTGCAGCCGTCAATACTAAATTAAAATTAGGTGAGAAAATTTACTTTGCTGCAACGGCTTCCTTTGTAAAACTCTTACCCAGCTGAAAGGCTAAATCAGGGTAAAAGCGGAGGTGGTTAACGGAAGTGTGGGCGGCAAGGATTTGACCAGCGTAAGTCCAGCCCATGTGATCGACGATCGCTTTGAATTCGGACTTGAGCGGATCAAAGTTCTCACTCTGGGAACTGGCGAGCAGGATTGCCTGTTTATCGCCGTGCAAATCCTGGTCGCGTTCCAGCATGTGGTCGATGACTGACTTCAGCTGTGCAGACATACCGAAGTAGCGCATCGGCGTGGCAAAGGCCAGCACGTCGGCATTGACCATCATTGCGAGCAATTTTTGAATGCGGTCGTTACCGGGAATAAGATGGTTGTCTTTATCGACTTGTAGTGGCGGCAACGGCTTTTGCCCCGCGTCAAAGACTGTCACATCATTGCCAGCTTCTTTAGCACCGTCAACTAACTTGTTTGCAAGCAGGGTTGAGGTGCCCGGGTGGTGAGCGCTACCTGTAATGACTAAAAACTTCATTTTAGTACCTCCCTACGACTTTTACAAGCACTACATCTTAATCTTAGCACTCTTATTAGACAGATGTAGCTATAATGACCTATAAATATTTTTTACGTCGTTTGGGATGACGAAAAGGAGGAACAAAATAAGCCCCTTTGCCAGCACCGGCAGTGCTTTTCAAGGGACTTGTTGCAAATGTTTTATTAATAATTATTTAGTCAAGTGGTAGGCATCCTTGCCCGCATCATAGTGGAATTCGCAGCGGCGACCATCCATCATGACGACAATCGTTTCGTAGACTGGCTGGTAACCGTGCTTGCTGAGCTGAACACTGACCTGGTGCTGGTCGTCGACGGTAATGTCATAGAGGTTGTATTCACCATGTTGGTAATTGAAGTCCTGCCCATCATCTTGGTAGTGCTGGTAGTGGCCTTCATCGCCATAGAGAACGAAGCTCATCTTCTTGTCAGGTTCGTCACTGACGTGCATGACTTTATTGCCCCACGGCAGGATTGTATTCTTCTTGACAAACATTGGCAGGCGGTCTAGTGGTGCGTTGACGACGATTGATTGCTGGCCATCGTATTCGGCGTGGCTCCAGAAGTCGACCCACTGGCCAGCTGGCAGGTAGACGAGCCGTTCGGTTGCGCCCTCTGTAACGATTGGAGCAACCAGGATGTCATTGCCGATCATGTATTCGTCGTTGAGCTGACGACATTTACGATCGTTTTCGTAGTTGAGAACCAGTGGCCGCATTACTGGTAGACCGGTGGATTCTTCGTGCTTGAATTGGTCGTAGAGGTAAGGAATGAAGCGGTAGCGCAGGTTCAGGTACTTACGGTAGATGTCGAGGGTTCGCTTGTCAAAGGCCCATGGTTCCTGGTAGCGGGAGCCGAGGATCGAGTGGTTCCGGTACAGTGGTACCAGCAGGGCAGCTTCGATCCAACGAGTCAGCAATTCTGGGGTGGTGTCTTCCTGGAAACCGCCGATATCGGTACCCGCAAAGGAGAAGCCGGACATTCCCAGGCTGGCCAATTGCGGAATTGACAGCTGCAGGTGGGACCAAACAGCAGTGTTATCACCAGTCCAGACAGTCGAGTACTTTTGCGTACCGGAGAAAGCGGCCCGGGTGATGATGTAAGGCCGTTTACCCGTTTCCTTCTTCATCCCCTCATAAGCTGCCTGGGCCTGCAGGTGGCCAAAGACGTTGTGCATTTCCGCATGGGTGGATTTTTCTTGGCCGTTGGAGAAGCTTAGATCACTTGGCAGTTCACCGTTAAAGTTGGCCGGTTCATCCATGTCGTTCCAAACCCCGCAGGCGCCCATGTCGGCAAAGAACTTCATGTGCTTAGCCCACCAAGCGCGGACGTCTGGATTGCCGAAGTCAGGGAAGACGGAATCGCCAGGCCAGACGTTGCCGACATAGACGGAACCGTCTGGATTCTTGACGAAGTAGCCGTTCTTGATGCCTTCCTGGTAGATGTTGTATTTGTCATCTTTCTTGACCCCGGCATCGAGGATCGGCATCAGGCGGATGCCCCGCTTACGCATCTTAGCGACAAAGGCCTTCGGGTCATTATATTTCTTCTGGTCCCAGGTGAAGTCACGGTAGCCGTCCATGTAGTCAATGTCGAGGTGGATGACGTCGATCGGTAGGTTGTACTTGGCAAAACCGTCAGCAATCGATTCAACCCGCTGGTCACTCGTACTGTAGCCCCACCGGGATTGTTGGTAACCGAGGGTCCACTTTTGCGGTAGCGGGGTTTTACCGGTTAGGTAGGTGTAGTTCTTAACAACATCCTTTAGGCTGTCGCCACCCATAATGTAGTAGTTGACATTGCCCCCGACAGCGTAGAAGTAATAATAGTTGGTTGATTCCTTACCCAGGTCGAAGTGACTCTTGTAAGTGTTGTCGAAGAAGATCCCGTAAGGGTGCCCGTTCTTCAGGCCGTAAACAACGGGAATTGATTTATAGAGGTGGGTCTGGGTTTCGTTGTGGAGGACCGGAACATCAGAGTTCCAGTTGTCATATTCATAGCCCCGTTTGTTGAGAAAGCCTGGCTTGTCGCCGAGACCGTAGAACAATTCGTCGTCAGCTAAGGATTTAACAATTTCAAACTTCGTGTTGTCCGGGTTGGCTTTAGCAGCGACGTTATGGCCTTCTGACATTACAGTCTTCCGGTGTTCATCATCCATATCGGTGGGCAGTGGTTGACGCTGTCCCCGGTAATCCACGACTAGTGGATTGCCATCGGCATCAAACACGTCGAGCTTGGCGTCGTCATAGACCTTGGCTACCAATTTAGTAGTTGTGATCTCGACATGGTCGCCCTTGTTAGTCACGGCAAGCTGAGTTTGTTTTTCCTTGTCGCCATCGATGGCGTAGGAATGCCGGCTGCAGTGATGATCTTGGAAAACCTGGATGATTTCATCTGTTAAAACGTGCAGTTGCAGTGCCTTACCGCTGTCAAAATTGATGGTGACCGTTTGGCCGTCTTGTTGGAAGTCTTTAATTGCTTTGCTCATTATCAGGAGCGTCCTTTCTAAATTTTTTGTATTCGCTTACAACCAGAATGGTAACATACAACGTAAACGTTTACAATAGCATTTCTGCAAAGAATAAAACGTTTACGCAATGTGCTATAATAAATAAAATCTACTGAAAACGAAGGACAAACAATAATGAAAGCAACAATTAAGGACATTGCTAAGATGACGGGGCTTTCGACGGCGACGGTTTCACGGGTCTTGGCAAATAAAGAAGGAACCTTTAAACAGTCGACGGCCCAGCGGGTGCGTGATGCCGCCAACAAATTAGGCTATCAACGGAACGTTGCCGCTGCGGAACTAGCTGCAAACGCCGTTTCGACGATTGCTGTGATCATCAATAATACCGAAACGAACTTCTGGCTGCGGGTCTTGGACGGCATTCAGGACGAGGCCAACCGTCAGCATCGTCAAGTGATGATCTTTTACGCCGGCAATAATAACGAACAGATGCTAGATCAGGCAATTAATGCCGCGGTTGAACGGAAAACGGCCGCCATTCTGCTGGTTGCCACGAAGGTCAACGACCGGCAGCTGGCAACGATCGAGAACACGCGGGTTCCATATCGTTTCATTTCGATTTATGAAAACCGGGAAAGCGCCCGGCCCTTTATCTCTTCGGACAACGTAAAAATCGGCCAGCTGGCGACCCAGTACTGCTTGGACCGGGGTCATCGTCAAATCGGGATGGTCGGGATCGACAAGTCATCAACTGGGCGGGAGCGGTTGCTCGGTTATCAGGAGATGATGACCAAGGCGCGTCTGTCGATTGCTCCTGGCTGGGTGCAGTACGGAGATTACAGCTTGCAGAACGGGAAGGATATCTTTGCCCGGATTGCCGATCTGGGACTGACGGCGGTGATTGCCAGTAGTGATATGGTCGGTGCTGGTTTGATTATTAGTGCCAAACAGGCCGGCGTGAAAGTCCCTGATGAGCTGTCAATCATTTCCATCGATGGCACTATGATTTGTGATGTCACCACGCCGCAGCTGACCAGCGTCACCCAAGATTTCTACCGCATGGGAATGCAGAGTGTCAAAGATCTTTTGGATAATACGAAGAACAGTGATCATCAATTTGTGCCGGTGCAGATCACGGAACGAGCGAGTGTGCAAAAGTTGAATTAGGAGTGGCCATAGATGAAATAACACAAAAATACCGTCTTTCAGCTGTTTTGCCAGCGAAAAGACGGTTTTGTTAGTTATTCATTGAATTTTGTTTAGGCCGCAGTTTTGACGGCTTCAGCCTTGCTAGCCTGCACACCTTCGCGGATACGCCATACGAGAATGGCAGCGATCAGCATTGAGATTCCGGCGATTAAGAGCATTACTGGCTGGTTCTTGCCTGTCATCGGGAAAATGATGAAACTCAGCAGTGATGCGATGATTTGTGGCAAGCAGATCCCGATGTTGAAGAGGCCGATGTAGGCACCTTCATTTTCACCATTCAGTGATGAAGTTAGCATCGTGAATGGCAGGGTGTGGATCGTGAAGTAGGAGCAGCCGAAGAGAATGAAGGCAATAACGGTCAAAGCCTTGCTCTGGGCCATCGAAACGGTGATCAAACCGATTCCACCGAGCAGCAGGCCAACGGAATACCAACGCTTCCGGGAAGTTGCCTTAGCGTGGGAGTACAAGAAGCCCCACAGAATTCCGGCAATGCTCAAGATGGCAGTCAAAACACCATACCAATTACCGGCAGCTTGGAAGCCGGCACTGGTCGGGTTGGCAGTGTGCCAAACGTTCTTGGCCAGAGCCCCAGTTGAGTAAGTCCAAACGTACATGATAGCAACCCAGGAGAAGAATTGAACCAGGCAGAGGTCCCAGAAAGCCCGGGGTGCTGTCTTCAACAGGTGCAGGAGACTGACTGACTTCTTGTTGGCTTGGGGATCGATACCGTGATACTTAGCATAGGTCTGTGGATCGTACTCTTTAACGTTGAAGACAGTCCACATACTGGTGATGAAGAGGACGGCGGCAGCGATGATGTAGGCCCAGATAACGGTACTTGGGACAACACCTCGCTTAGCGGTGTTGTGCATCCCAAAAGCAGCGAAGAGGAACGGCATCAGTGAAGCCAGAATCCTTCCAGCGTTGAAGAAGATTTGCTGGAGCGACCAGGCAAAGTTTTTTTGCTTGTTGTTAACCATGGCGCCGAGGATCATTCGGAATGGTTGCATACATACGTTGTTGAACAGGTCCATAAAGCAGACGGCAAAGGCCGCAAAGACCATGGCCGCGAGTGAACCGTAGCCGAAGCCCAGCGAACCGGAGAATGGCAGCATTAGCAGGGCCAGAGCAGCGATCGGGGCTCCGAAGAGCAGGTACGGCATCCGCCGCCCGAAGCGGTTCCAGGTCCGGTCAGAATATTTTCCGATCAAAGGCTGGACGATCATTCCCATTAGTGGCGGGAAGATAAAGAAGAAACCTAAAGTGTTCGGGTTAGCACCGATTGATTGGAAGATCCGACTCATCTGTGAACTTTGCAGTGAGAATCCCATATTGATTCCCAAGAAACCAAAGGTGATGGCGAAGATCACCCGTTTAGGCAGGTCTGGCAGCTTATCGTCAAGCGCGACCCGTTTTTTCTTGTTATCGTTCTTGTCCAATTTACTTACTCCCTTACATTAAACGTTTGCATTTTGCTGCAAAAAATAATAGCTATCAGTTAATCGCGATTAATTAATCTTGATAAATTAGGAATAATCCTAGTCAAAGCGTTTTCGTAAACGCTTACAATGACTATGTTTTAATCTAAGCACGTCGCGTTCAAAAGTCAAGCGCTTTCATAAATTCAATTTTTTGGAATTCACCGGAAGCTGGTAAAATAAGGGGTAATCTCTGAGGGGGGATAAATAAAATGTGTACATCAATTCTTTATACTGCTGGTGATAGCTATTTTGGCCGCAATTTGGATTTGGAAGTTTCTCCGGGCCAGGAAGTGGTCATCACGCCACGCGATTTTCCGTTTCCGTTCCGCCAATTGCCGAATCTTGATCATCACTACGCGTTGACAGGGATGGCACTAGTGAAGGACGGTTACCCATTGTATTTTGATGGGGCCAACGAAAAGGGCCTGGGAATGGCCGGCCTGAACTTTGATGGCCCATCCCATTATTTCCCGGTAGCGGCCGGCAAGAAGAACGTGGCACCATTTGAATTTATTCCGTACATTCTCGGTCAATGTCAGACGGTGGCCGAGGCTAAAACGATGATGAAGGATCTTAATCTCGTCAATATTAATTTTTCAAAGCAGCTCCCGCTTTCACCGCTGCACTGGCTAATTGCTGATAAGACCGGGGCTGCGATCGTGGTGGAATCCACCGTGACGGGGTTGCACGTTTATGATGATCCAGTCAAAGTCTTGACCAATAACCCGGATTTTCCGGCTCAGTTTGCGAAGTTAGCCGATTATGCAGCTGTGCAACCAGGAGTGGCAACCAATACCCTGGTTCCTGGAATTGAACTCCATTCATACAGCCGGGGACAAGGGACGGCAGCACTGCCAGGTGGCTTTGATTCCTCCAGTCGCTTTGTGCGAGTTGCCTTTACCTTGGCTCACGCGCCGGCAGGTAAGGACGACTTGACTAATGTCACCAACTATTTTCACTGTCTGCACTCTGTAGAACAGCCCAAAGGAACTGATCAGGTTGCGACCGATGCTTATGAATATACGATCTATTCCGATGGTATCAATTTGACCACTGGTACTCTCTACTACACGACCTATGATAATAACCAAATCAATGCTGTGACGATGTCAGATGATGATCGGCAGGGCAAAGAATTGCTGGTATTTCCACTACTTGGCAAGCAGACAATTAATACCCAGCATTAATTGATGGCAGAAGAAAAGACGGTGACTGCTCGGAGTTGAGCGGTTACCGTCTTTTTTGTTAATGTTTCACGTGAAACACTTTAATGGGCTCCATTCTTGCGAGCGGCTTTCAAATCAGCTACGGCATGGCTTAATTGCTTGCGCAGCTGCTTGAGATGCGGTGCTTCACGGATATTTAATTGCGGGTAGTTATGCAGGAAACGGCGTTCGTTCCAGTTCGGATGAACCAGTTGGAGGAGCCGCTGACGTCGTTTGGCTTGATTCAGCCGCTGGTTGGCAAGGTCATCCAGCAATTCGATGTGGAGGCGCTCGTTTTCAGCAGCAATCCGTTGTTCCCAAACGGCCGCGTGCTGGCGGAATTGTTGCGTGTTGAGAACGGTGACAATTGTGTCGACACTCATCACGAAAGCAATGACCAAGGTTGCGTACTTGTCCGTATGGGCTTCAATCCAGTTCACCAGGTTCATCATCGGCGGCTGCACAAACTTGACCAGGATCACCACCGCAATTCCCCAGAAGAGGGAGATTGCCGGGGCCACCCGTCCGTCAAGGTTGCCCCAGAGTTGGGAGTAGTCCCAGAGCTTCAGGTGGAAAGCACGCTCCAAAATGATGGAAGCGAAAAACTCGAAGATCGTCGCGACAATTAAGCCGATGATGAAGAGTCCGATGATGGTGCGGCTGAATTGGTCGGTGGCCAGCAGGATCGTCACCACCGCAAAACCGTAAACCGGACAGTAGGGGCCAGCTAAAAACCCCCGGTACTGGAACTTACGGGCCCTGATCGAACAATAGATGGTCTCCCAAAGCCAGCCGACCACGGAATAGGCGAAGAAGAGGAGCACCACGTCAGTCATGGTATAGGTCATACTTGAACGCCTTCTTCCACTCGGAGACCGTCATTATCAATTGCCAGGTCCCACAGGTCGGCGTCCAGACCGGCAGCCCGCAGTGCTTGCCGGAAGTCTGCCAATTTGTCTTTCGGCAGGAGAGTCATCACCGTCGGTCCAGCACCGCTGAGATAGGTTGCCAGACTGCCGTGCTGGTGGCCGAGCTGCCGAATTTGTTGCAGTTCTGGAACCAGCGGTGACCGGTATTGTTCGTGAAATTCGTCTGCTTCGAGTAGTGGTCCGACCAGGTCATACCGGCGGGCAAAGAGGGCGGCCACCAGGGTGTTGGCGATTGCGCTACCGTGGGTAGCCTGCTGGTAAGGTAATTCCTTGGGCAGAGCGGCCCGGGCGTCAGCGGTCCGCAAATCGTAGTGGGGGATATAAGCTGCCAGGGCGTAGTCAAACTGTGGCGCTTTTACCGCCGCAAAATGGCCGTTGAGATTGGTACCGATGACGATCCCGCCGAGGATGGCCGGGGCCGCGTTGTCGGGATGACCTTCGCGCTGGCTAGCGAGCTCGATTTTATCGTCAGTACTCAAATGAAGATTACCCAGCTGGTTGGCCAGTTCCACCCCGGCGACAATGGCTGTGGCACTACTACCGAGGCCGTGGGCGAGGGGAACGGTTGACTGAAGTGTCAAGTGATGGGGCGGCAAGTCTTTAGCAATTTCCAGGGCGGTCTTGACAATCAAATTTGATTGGTCGTGGGGCAGCGCCCCCAGTTGGTGGTCGACTTGCCAATTCGGACTTGCCGGGCCGACTGTTACAGTGAGGTAGCGGTTGACGGCCATCCCGATTGAATCAAAACCGGGACCTAAGTTGGCGCTGGACGCGGGAACAATAATACGCATCGCAAAGACCTCCTTAGTTTGGCAGCACTTTGTAAGCCGCTAGCAATGAAATCGAATTGTTGCTGTTCTGGTCCAGAGCAGCCTTGAGCTGGGCGAGTTGGCGCTGGTTCATCTTGTGAGTGACGACGGCGAGCCGGGCCTGCTTAGCCGTTGCTGAAGTTTGCACGATCTGGAGGAAACCAGCTCCGATGTCGGCAAAAACCTTGGCCAGGCGCATCATTTCACCAGGAACGTCGCGCATAGTGAGGGACAAGTAGTAGCGGTAAGCAACGTCCTCAGGAGCAGCGGATTTGAATTCTTGTTGGTAGTTGTTGAAGAGGTGGCCAGTGGTATGCAAGACCAGGTTCTTGGTCACGGAAATGATGTCGCTGAGGACGCTGTTGGCGGTTGGCAGGCCACCAGCTCCCGGCCCGTAGAAGAGGACGTCACCGACGGCCTGACCGGTCACCATCACGGCATTGCGTTCGTTGTTGACGGTGGCTAGGGGAGTACCATTAGGAACCAATACCGGGGCAACGTCCGCAAAGACCTTGTCGCCCACCAGTCGGGAGATGCCAACCAGTTTGATGGTGTAGCCAAAGGCGGCGGCTTGCTGGATGTCTTCCCGGCTGATGTTTTGAATCCCCTCGATGTGGAGGTCGTCGATCGTCAGCCGCGTCCCAAACGAGAACTGGCTGAGGATGATCATTTTGTAGGCCGCGTCAAAGCCCGCCACATCGTTGGTCGGATCCGTCTCGGCAAAACCGAGATCCTGGGCCTTTTTGAGAGCGGCGGCGTAGGAGACCCCGTCCTGACTCATCTTGGTTAGGATATAGTTAGTAGTACCGTTGACAATTCCCTTGACCTCAACGATTTTGTCGGCTGGGAAGCTGTTCGCAATTGTCCGTAGGATCGGAATTCCTCCGGCGACGCTCGCCTCGTACATCAGGTCGCAGCCGTGGCGACTGGCCAACTGACTGAGGGCGGGACCGTTGGTGGCGATGAGGTCCTTGTTGGCGGTGACCACGTGTTTACCCTTTTTCAGGAGGGCGCTGATTCGCTCATTGGTTGGGTGGATGCCGCCCATGACCTCGACGACGATGGGAATGTCCGGATCGTTGAGCAATTCGTCAAAATTGCTGGTGAGGTAGGTGTCATTGAGCGACACATTGCGGTGTTTGCTGGTGTTGTGGACGACGATCGTTTTAACGTGGAGCCGGCAACCGGTAATATTGGAGATTTTATCCTCGTTGTCCTGGATCATCTTGAGGACTCCAGAACCGACCGTTCCGAGACCCATCATGCCAATTTGGATTTCTTTCATAATCTGGTCCTTTCTTGACAGTAAAATTTTTCTCTCATCATTTTATCATATTTCACAAATCATACGTTATAATTGGAAAGAGAACGACAGACTTCAAGGAGGATTAGCATGCAATATCGTAGTACCCGTGGAGATGAGAAGACAGCAATTAACTCAGCAACGGCGGTAATCCAAGGCTTGGCACCGGACGGCGGCTTATACGTGCCCGTTCATTTTCCTAAAGGTCAATTGGATCTTAAGATGTTGCCGGGAATTGACTTGCCGGCGGCGTCACGTTTTGTCTTGTCAACTTTGATGGATGATTTCCCCCAAGATCAGCTCGCCGCAAGTATTCAAGCGGCTTATGGCAAGCAGTGGGACGATCCTCGCATCACGCCCCTTAGTGAAGCTAAGAGTGGCAACTATTACCTGGAGTTATTCCACGGCCCGACTTTGGCCTTTAAGGACGTCGCTTTGCAGTTGCTGCCACATCTGATGGTGCATGCCCAGCAACTGACTGGCAACCACCGGGACATCGTAATTCTGACGGCCACTTCGGGTGACACCGGGACCGCCTCGATGGATGGCTTCAGCAATGTCGCTGGGACCCAGGTGGCGGTCTTTTATCCTCATAAGGGTGTTAGCCCGATCCAGCTTCACCAAATGCTGGCAGAACCCGGCGACAACCTAGCGGCTTATGGGGTGGAAGGTAATTTTGACGACGCCCAGACCAACGTCAAGAAGATCTTCAATGACCAGCAGATGAAACAGCGCCTGGCAGAACACGGCCTCCAATTCTCATCGGCTAATTCGATGAACATCGGTCGGCTAATCCCGCAGATGGCTTATTACCTCTATGCTTACGGGCAATTGGTCCAGCGCGGGGCAATTCAGTTGGGCGATCCGGTGAACTTCGCGGTGCCGACGGGCAACTTTGGTGACATCCTGGCGGCCTACTACTGTCAGCAACTGGGTCTGCCGATCAACAAGCTGATCTGCGCTTCCAACGAAAATAACGTGCTGACTGATTTCTTCCACAGTGGCAACTACGATAAACGGCGGACCTTTACTGTGACGAATGCTCCATCGATGGACATCTTGGTTTCTTCCAACCTTGAACGGCTGCTTTTTGATGCCGCTGGCGAGGATGTCGCGATGGTAAAGAAATTGATGCAGCAACTGAATAGCGTCGGTCACTACCAAATCAATGCCAAAATGAAAGACTACCTGGACCAGCGCTTCGTCGCTGATTACGCCGATGAACAGCAAGTGCGCGACGAGATTACCCGCCTGTATCAGGAAGCTAGGTATGCAATTGACCCGCACACGGCGGTTGCCTCTGCTGTGACCCATCGCTACCAGATTAACAGCCATGACCAGACGCCAACTGTCATCGTGGCGACAGCCAGTCCTTATAAGTTTGCCGAGACGGTGTACCACTCTGTGACCCTTCGTAATGACCTCGGCGAGCCTGGTTTGCCGGCGATCAAACAGCTCCACCAAGCGCTGGGTGGTGAATTACCTAAGGCTGTGCAGGCTCTCTTTGAGCGGGCGGACCGGCCAGAACAAGTGGTGGAACCAGCGGAGATGGAAGCGGCGATTGCTCGTCAATTACAAATTTAATTAAAAAGAAGTGGACCGCTGCGCGCAGTAAGCGTAGCGGTCTTTTTGCGTCTAAATCCCGGTAAATTTGTCTTGTAAACGGTTGCATTAAATGTTAAGGTGTTAGTGTATTAAAGCAACCAACTTGTGTTGAAAGGACTGAATGAGCTTATGGCAGAATTACCAGCAACAAGTACAAAGGGACAAACAGTAACGATTAACTACGAACGGCCAGTCAAATTGACGGTGCTGACCCCCACCATTATTCGCTTTTTTGAGGATCACGGCGAACCC
This sequence comes from Limosilactobacillus difficilis, assembly GCF_947387495.1. GTDB lineage: Bacteria > Bacillota > Bacilli > Lactobacillales > Lactobacillaceae > Limosilactobacillus > Limosilactobacillus difficilis. Next base: position 7,501 of record NZ_CANDNU010000027.1, on the reverse strand, counting down.
GGCGAATCTTACGCGATTGAAGGGGACAAGCAGCAAGAGACCAGTTTCACCTTTGAAAATTGCGGTGACCACTTTGAATTAAAGACGAATAAGGTGACCGTCAAGCTGGATGCAGACCGCCACATCGAATTCGACGACGCCAAGGGCAATGTACTGGCCACCAGCTACCATGGCGAACGGAAGCTGTTGGACTTCGGGATGGACGAGGCCCACAAGACGCTGGCTTCCTGGGAAGGTCATGCCGCCGACGGCAACACGGTTGGCAGCGACAATCGCTACTACGAACTGCGTTTTGCCCTCGCCCATGACGAACACTTTTACGGTCTCGGTGACAAGACTGGTTACATGGACAAGCGCGGTTACGAATACGATAACTGGAACACCGACAACCCGAACCCGCACCTGGAAACGACGACGCGGTTGTACAAGTCCATTCCGATCCTTTATGGGATGCGCAACGGCCACCCTTACGGACTTTTCTTTGACAATCCGTACCGCAGCCACTTGGACCTCGGCCGGGAAAACCGCAATTACTATTTCTACGCTGCCGTTGATGGCAACATCGACCTCTACTTGATCGGCGGTGACAGCTTGAAGGACGTCGTCACTAACTACACTTACTTGACCGGGCGCACTCCGCTGCCACAGCGCTGGATGCTTGGCTACCAGCAATCACGGTGGGGTTACAGCCGCAGTGCTGAAGAAGTGGAAGGAATCGTCGACGGCTTTAAGAAACACAACCTGCCATTGGATGCCATTCACTTCGATATCGACTACATGGAAGGCTACCGGGTCTTCACTTTTGATAAGAAGAAGTTCCATGGTGATCCGCAGAAGTTCATCGCGGACTTGAAGAAGCGCGGCGTCCGCGTTGTCTGCATTATCGACCCGGGTGTCAAGAAGGATCCGGCCTACAAGGTTTACCAGGAAGGAATCAAGAAGGGGTACTTCGTCAAGAACCCGGACGGCTCCGTTTACGAAAACAAGGTTTGGCCTGGCACGTCGGTCTTCCCAGACTTTGGTCGCAAGGAAGTCCGCGAATGGTGGGCAAAGAATGATCACTTCCTGACTAAGCTGGGAGTCAGTGGCATCTGGAACGATATGAACGAACCGGCCAGCTTCGAAGGCGAGATTCCGGACAACATTGTCTTTACTGACGGTGATCATGCCTCAACCCATAAGAAGATGCACAACGTCTACGGACACAACATGGCCAAGGCAACCTACCAGGGGATTAAGGAAAGCACGGGGAAGCGGCCGTACGTCATCACTCGGGCGGCTTACGCCGGAACGCAAAAGTATTCCACCGTTTGGACCGGGGACAACCAGAGTCTGTGGCCACACTTACAGTTGTCCATTCCACAGCTGTGCAACCTTGAAATGAGTGGCTTTGACTTCTCCGGGGTGGACCTCGGTGGTTTCGGTGCCGATTCTCACCCGCAATTGATGACCCGGTGGATCGAGGCAGGGATCTTCAGTCCGTTATTGCGGAACCACTCTTCGATGGGGACGCGTTACCAGGAACCATGGGCCTTTGGTGAACCAACCCTGTTGATCTACCGCAAGTATTTGAACCTGCGGTACCACTTCATTCCGTATCTCTACGACCTCTTTGCCCAGGAAAGCCAAAACGGCCTGCCGATTATGCGCTCGCTGCTCTTGAATAATGAAGATGATCCAAACACCTACGACATCAACGACGAATACATGGTTGGGGACAAGGTATTGGTTGCCCCGATCGTTCGTCAGGATGAGTACAAGCGGCTGGTTTACCTGCCAGCTGGTCAGTGGATCGACTTCTGGAACGGCCGCGAGTATGACGGCAAGCAGACTATCGTGGCCGATGCTCCGCTTGACAAACTGCCACTTTACATCAAGAAGGGCAGCCTCCTGCCATGGGGACAGCTCGTCAGCCACTTGAGCGACGAACCGGACAAACAGATGACCTTCCAGCTCTATGGTCCGGCCGGGGAATGCGATCACTACCAGGATAACGGTACCGACTTCAAGTACCAGGATGGTGAATACAATCTCTACCACGTTGCCGTCACGGCCGACGATCAGGTCAGTGTCGACTTTAAGCACCAGGGCTATGCACCAATCTACGAACGGATTGTCGTCAAGACCGACAATGCCAAGCACGTTCTGGTTTACGATGCCAACAGTCAAAAGTACGTTGAAGAATAATCGCGATTGATACTAACAAAGGCTCCTGCATGCGAATGCGGGAGCCTTTTGTTGTCTATGATAGGTTCTGACGATGCCGATCGGGCCATTTGAGGCCGTCAGCGATCAGTTGGGACATGATTTTATCGGAAACGGGGATGACCGGGTCGTAGGTCGGGGTCGAGATTCGGTAGCGAGACTTGAGTTTGCGGTACTGGAGAGGACTGACACCGGTCTTTCTCTTAAACAGGCGGGAAAAGTTCTAAGTGAGCCTGACTGGCCACGGCATAGACGGGATCGTTGCCCAGGGCGAGCAGCCGTTCAGCATAGCGGAGGCGCAATTCCAGCAGGAACTGGTACAACGACAAGTGGTAGCGGGCTTTGAATTGTTTGTTCATGTAGGGCACCGAAAAGCCTATCACTCCCGCCAAGTCCTTAATCTGGTCGATCTCCAGAAAATGGATGGTGAGATACTTATAGACACTTTCGGCAATGTTGAAATGTGAATTGTGCTTTTGCTGCAGGGTGACCAGTTCGGCGTAGTCGCCACTGAGCAGCAATAAAAACTGGGCCACAGCGAGGTCGGCAACGTAGCTGTTGGTTTCCCGGCCAGCATTGATGAGATCGGTTGCGGCAGTGAGCAGCTTCGGCGGATTGGCGAGCCGACCATGCTGGGGGATGGTGGCCTCTTGCTGGGCGGGTTTGCGATAATGCTGTGCTAGTTTGGTTTTCCGTCGGGGAAAGAAGTGGAGCCACACGTATTTTGTCCCCCGGGGAATCTTTTTAAAGCCCTGGGCTTGCTGGAAAGGTGGTACCACCAGGAATTCGTGCTTAGAGACGGTAAAGGGGTGGTGATTGATGGACAGGTAGACGACCCCATGCAGGACCAGTAGGATGCCATAGTTGCCAGGCTGGATCAGCTCCTTGCGTTCCCATTCGCGGGTGCCCACGTAGAGACCGGCGACGTAGTAAAAGGGAATTTTGCTGAGATCGAAGCAAAAAAAGTTGTTAGCCATGGCGATTGCCTCCTGAAAATCAAAAAAATTCGTTTTCAACACCATAAGCCATTGTACCGCTATTTTCCGTTAGGACGAAATCATTATAATGAAGACTGTAAGCGTTTAATCAAAAACCAACTAGAATTGCTTGAAAAAGGGCAAAGTATGGAAATTTATCAAGAAAACGGCTGTTTGTACCAGCTCAATAATGGTGAAAAAATTGAAATCCGGCCGTGGGGACAAAACAGTTTCCGCGTTCGGAGCACCAAGTATGGTCAATATACGGGCCGCAAGAACGCTCTGACGATGCCGGTAGCGGATCAGTCAGCCCAGATCAGCGTCGCGGACAACCACCAGGCGGGATCTATCACTAATGGCAACATTACCGCTAAGTTTGACCCTTACGGCAACATTGCCTTCTTTAACCAGGACCAGAAGCTGCTCTTGCAGGGTTGGCAACGGACCCGGGTCACAGCGATGGATCCCGGGACCGACGAATACAAGATGAACCACTTCAACAGTGCCCTGGACCTCGACTGGCACGAAATGAAGGGATTGACTGGTGGTGACTTCCGCCTGCACGTCCGCTTTGAAGCCGATCCAGACGAACGGATTTACGGGATGGGACAGTACCAGCAGAACTTCTTGAACCTAAAGAACGCCAAGCTCGAACTCGCCCTGCGGAATTCGCAGGCTTCCGTTCCTTTCTACATTTCTAGTAAGGGATATGGCTTCCTGTGGAACAACCCAGCTGTCGGCGAGGTTTCTTTTGCTAAAAACCTGACGGACTGGAAGGCCCGGGCAACGAAGGAAATGGATTTCTGGATCACGGCTGGCGATGACCCGCGGCAAATTGAAGAGCAGTATGCTGCCGTGGCCGGGACGGTGCCGATGATGCCGGACTACGCAATGGGCTATTGGCAGTGCAAGCTGCGCTATCAAACCCAGGACGAATTGCTGGCTGCCGCCCGTGAATTCAAAAAGCGGGACCTGCCGATCAGTGTCATCGTGATCGACTTCTTCCACTGGCCAAAATCGGGCGAATGGTGCTTTGACAAGGAATACTGGCCGGACCCGCAAGCGATGATCAAGGAACTGCACGAGATGGGCATCAAGCTGATGGTTTCAGTTTGGCCAACGGTGGACGAAACGAGTTCACACTACCAGGAGATGTGTGACAAGGGCTACCTCGTTCAGGCTGAACGGGGGGTGCCGATCACGATGGATTTTCTGGGCAACAACGGTTTTGCTGACTTTACCAATCCGAAGACCCAGCAGTATGTCTGGAAGTTGTTGAAGAAGAACTACTACGACCAGGGGGTGGACCTCTTCTGGCTGGATGAAGCGGAACCGGAATACTCGATTTATGACTATGACAACTACCGCTACCACGACGGCAGCCTGCTGGAAGTGGGCAATCGCTACCCAGTCGGTTATTCGAAGATGGTCTTTGACGGGATGCGCAAGCAGGATCCGCACCACCAGGTTATCAACCTGGTTCGCAGTGCCTGGGCGGGGAGCCAACGCTACGGCGCCCTCGTCTGGTCCGGTGATATTGATTCTAGTTTCCGGGCTTTGCGGAACCAGTTATGTATCGGCTTAAACATGGGGATCGCCGGGATCCCGTGGTGGACGACTGATATCGGTGGCTTCCTCGGCGGTAAGACCACTGATCCGGCCTTCCACGAACTGGTGACCCGCTGGTTTGAATTTGCGGCCTTCTGTCCGGTAATGCGGATGCACGGTGACCGCGAACCGCACGATCAGCCACTGGGGGCCAAGGGCGGCGGCAAGATGCCGACCGGTGCCCCGACAGAGCCATGGGCTTACGGCGACCGTGTTTACGGGATCATGAAACAGTACATGAACCTGCGTTATCAGATGCACGACTACATTAAGCAATTGATGCAGGCGGCCCATGAGAAGGGGACACCGGTGATTTCGCCGCTCTTCTACCACTACGATCAGGATGCCAAGGCTTGGCAGGTAGAAGATGAATTTATGTTCGGTCCGCGGGTCTTAGTTGCTCCGGTTCTCTACGAAAAGAAGCAGGAGCGGGATGTCTACCTGCCAGCTGGCTACCAGTGGACCAATATTTACACGGATGAAACGCTTGATGGCGGGCAGACTGTTACTGTCAAGACGCCACTGGAACAGATTCCGGTCTTTACCCGGGCAGACCAGCCAGTAGCTGCGCTGTTGGACTTTGGGAAGACGATTCACGATTAGCATGATGTGAGCTAAATGAGCGGGACGCTAGCGCCCCGCTTTTTTCGTTGGGGCGGCAGGCTTGCCCTCATGATTTGTGCTAATATAGGTTCCGCATAGGAGGAACGGACATGAGTTTGCTTGAGGTGGACGGCTTAACGATGAGTTATGCCGACAAAGAATTATATAAAGACGCCAGTTTTGCATTGGAAAAACACGAACATATGGGGGTTGTCGGCCAAAACGGTGCCGGCAAGTCGACCCTGATAAAAATCCTGATCGGTAAGGTTCTGCCAGTCGACGGGACGGTTAAGTGGCAGCCGGGCGTTTCGATTGGCTACCTGGACCAATACGTTGATATTCCCCAGGATGAGACCCTGATCGACTTTCTGCATAGTGCCTACGCCGACCTGTACAAGGCCGAAGCCGAGATGAACAAGATCTACCAGGATCCGGACGCTATGACTAACCAAAAGATGCTCGACAAGGCGGGCCAGCTCCAAGAGAAGCTGGAGACACACGGCTTCTACGATATTGATACTGAGGTGGAGCGGGTAATGAACGGGCTCGGTCTGACCGAACTCGGCAAGGATAAACCAGTGGGCCAGATGAGCGGTGGCCAGCGTTCCAAGGCCATCCTGGCTAAACTTTTGCTTCAGAATCCGGACGTCATTCTCCTGGATGAACCGACCAACTACCTAGATACTGCCCACATCGACTGGCTCATCGATTATCTGCAGAATTACGATGGGGCGGCGATGATCATCTCCCACGATTATGATTTCTTGGAACAAGTGACGGATACGATCGTCGACGTTTCTTTTGGCAAGATTACCAAGTACCGGGGCAGTTTCCAGCACGCGATGCGGCAAAAGGCGGAGCGGCAGGAAGCTCAGGAGAAGGCCTATGAAAAGCAGCAGGAAGTCATTGAAAAGGCCCAGCGCTTTATCCGGAAGAACAAGGCCGGCTCGAAGTCGAACATGGCGAAGTCACGGGAAAAGATGCTGAACCGGATGAAACGGGTGGACCCGCCGTCGGAAAATCTGCGGGCCAGTTTCCACTTCCCGTATGAAGAATCCGGCAGTGCGAACGCGCTGCGGGTGGAGCAGCTGTCCGTCGGCTATAATAAACCCCTGTTAAAACCGGTGACCTTTTCGATGACGATGGGCGAAAAGATGCTGTTCACCGGTTACAACGGGGTCGGGAAGTCAACCCTGATCAAGACCATTCTGGGCAAATTGACTGCTAAGGGTGGGACAGCGACCTTCTCCCCGTCCGCAAAGGTAAACTACTTCGATCAGTTGTTGGAATGGGATCAACCTAATTTGACACCTTTACAGACGATTCAGGACCTTTTCCCAACGATGAAGCCCCAGACGATTCGCAAAAAATTGGCGCGGGCCGGCATCAATGCTGCCAATGCGGCCAAGCCGATGCATGAACTATCCGGTGGGGAACAGACCAAGGTTAAGTTAGCGATCCTGGAATTGACGCCGTGCAATTTTCTGGTGATGGACGAACCGACCAACCACTTGGACGACGAAACCAAAGATGGCCTAAAGAAGGCGTTACAGGAGTTTCCGGGCAACCTGATCCTGGTCAGCCATGAGGCCAGTTTTACAACCGGCTGGCTTGACAAGGTGCTCGATGTCGAGAAGCTCAGCCTGAAGAAGTGACGCATCTGCAGAAATGCGAGAAAACTGTAACAGGGGGATATTATTAAAATGCTTTAGAGCCAAACGTTACTGAAAATGGCACCTCACTATCAGGAGGGCAAAAACAGCGGTTAGCTTTAGCAAGAGCATTACTTTCTAATTCCAAAGTGTTAATTCTAGATGAGTCTACGAGTTCTCTCGATAAAATAACTGAGAAAAGGGTAGTTAACAATTTATTATCCTTAAAAAAGACAAAACTATTATCTTTATTGCTCACCATATGTCTATTGCTAAGAAGACTGATCAAGTGCTATTGCTTCAAACTGGAAGACTTATTGGTACTGGTTCGCATAACGAACTGCTTCAAAACAATGAATATTACAAACTTTTGAATCAAATGGTGGATTATAGAATGAAGTTAGCCACCCAGTTGGTGGTAAATAAAAAACGCCATTCGGCGTGACATCAGGTATC